>JBFWQE010000078.1:0-23970 GCA_050249615.1 Vicinamibacterales bacterium | reverse complement strand
GCACGCCGCGCACGTCCAGCACGTCGCGGACGATGCGGCGGTAGTTCGAGTTGGGGACGTTGAGGTGCACCTCCTCGAATCGGGCGATGGCGGCGATGACGCGGACCACGTCCTCGATGGACTCGTGGTACCGATCCGGGAAGGAGATGCCCTCGGGGCGCGGCCAGCTGATCCAGGTGCCGCGGTGGCGTGCCCACTCGGGAGGGAAGGTGTAGCCGAGGGTGCGTGGGGTGCGACCAGGTGCGGGCGGGTGCGGGCGGGTGCTCACAGGTGCGGGCAGGTGCGAACGGGTGCGGACAGGTGCGAACGGGTGCGGACAGGTGCGAACGGGTGCGGACAGGTGCGAACAGGTGCGGACTAATCCGTGAAGCGGCGCGTCAGATCGCCGTAGGCGTCGATGCGGCGGTCGCGGAGGAACGGCCAGTGCGTGCGGCTGAACTCCACCTGGTCGAGATCGCAGTCCACCAGCATCATCTGCTCGCGATCGATCGCGGCGCGCTTGACGACCTGGCCATCCGGTGAGGCGACGAACGATTGGCCCCAGAACTGCAATCCGTCCTTGTTCACGGGCTTTCCCTTCGCATCCAGGATGCGCTCATGACCCGTGCGGTTCGCGACGCAGACGTAGCAGCCATTCGCGACGGCGTGGCTCCGCTGGATGAGCTCCCACGAGTCGTGCTGCACCTTGCCGTACTGCTTGCGCTCCTTCGGGTGCCAGCCGATGGCCGTGGGGTAGAAGAGGATCTCCGCACCCTGCAGGGCCGTGAGCCGGGCACCCTCCGGGAACCACTGGTCCCAGCAGACGAGCACGCCGATGGTCCCCTGCGACGTCTTCCAGGCACGGAATCCCGTGTCGCCAGGCGTGAAATAGAACTTCTCGTAGAAGAGCGGGTCGTCCGGGATGTGCATCTTGCGGTAGATGCCCATGATCGAGCCATCGGCCTCGATGACCACCGCCGTGTTGTGGTACAGGCCCGCGGCGCGCTTCTCGAACAAGGAGGCGACGACCACAGCCTGATGCTTCCGGGCGAGCCTGGCGAATGCCTCGGTGGAGGGTCCGGGAATCGACTCCGCGAGCGCGAAGAACCGGTGGTCCTCCACCTGGCAGAAGTACTGGGAGCGGAACAGCTCCTGCGTGCAGTAGATGCGGGCGCCGCCCTTCATGGCGCGCTCGGCCAGCGCGAGCTGCCGTTCGAGGTTCGCGGCAGGGTCGGGCCCGCAGGCCATCTGGCTGAGGCCCACGCGAACGGTGCGGCTGCTGCGTGATCGTGTCGGTCGGGCGGCCATGGTTGAACTCTCACTTATAGCACGGCCCCGCGTCCCCGCCGGTCGGGCCGGCACACGTCAGAAGTGCGCGCCGACGTACTCCCACATCTGGTGGTGCCAGTACGGCCAGTCGTGCCCGCCCTGTGGTCCCCAGTCGTCCAGGTGATGCGCGATGGCACGGCCGGCGAGCACGGCAGACATCCGGTACGTGGGCCCGCTGTTCTCCCACGGCCCGGAGCCCGTGGCCAGGTGGATGTCGCAGCTCCGGTACTGGTCCAGGAACCACGGGTCGTGCTGGTTCGCCATGTAGTCCACGGGGTTGTTGAAGTAGAAGTTGTCGTCGTACATCCCATCCATGAAGTTCCGCAGGTCGTACACGCCCGAGAGGGCGTAGCAGCGCTTCACGCGGTCCGGGTGCTTGAAGAGCGTGTTGGCGGCGTGATACGCGCCGAGCGATGCGCCGAACGTGGCAATCGCGATGCCTGGCGTCCGGCACTGGCTGTCGATGAACGGGAAGACCTCCTCGGTGATGTAGGCGTCGTACTGCGCCTGCATCCAGCTGCGATGGAACGGGTGGGCGGCCTTGTTGTAGAACGACTCGCCCGTCACGCTGTTGACGCAGAAGATCCGGATGCGCCCCGCCTCGACGTACGGCGCGAGCGTCCGGATCATGCCCTGGCCTTCCTGCTCCCACTCGTCTCCGCCGCTGGTGGGAAAGGCCAGCAGCGGCATCCCGAAGTGCCCGTACGAGACGATGCCCATCTCGCGCCCGACGCGCGAGGAGTGCCAGCGATGGTAGTCACGACGCATAGGTCCAGCGAGGATACCGGGTTGGCGCGCGGCGCTCAAGGCGTTGATGGCGGTCGCCGGGCGAGAGAGCCCGGTTTGCCCGCACCCGCGCGCAGGATCTCGAGGAACACGGCCTCGGTCTGCGGCGAGGGGCTGGTTCCCAGCTCCTCGCGCAGCAACTCGCGACAGCGCCCGAAGACCCGAACGGCCTCGGCTCCGTTGCCCGCATCGGCGTGCAGGCGCATCAACCGCTGATAGGCAGGCTCGCGGAATGGCTCCAGAACGAGTACCTCGTTCGCATATTGGATGGCGAGGTCCGGCTCGCCGTTCATACGGCTGACCTCGGCGAGACGCTCGAGCGCGCGCACCAGTATCGCGCGCAGCGCCGCTCGCCGCGCCTCGATCCACGGTGCCTCGAGGTCGGCGAGGAACGGGCGACGGGCCACGGCAATGGCGACATTGGACAGCGCCCACGCCCCGGCGGTGTCTCCGCACCGCCAAGCACCCTCGGCCTCGTCCATGGCGTTCGAGGCCTCCTCGAGGTCGATCCACGTGTCCGCGGGCAGGCGCAAGGCGACCGTGCCGGAGCGCGCGTCAATCGTCGTCTCGGGTGCTGACAGGCCCGCCCGCCGCAGGGCGCTGCGCAGCTTGCTGAGGATGGCGTTGAGGGCGCCCTCGGTGTCCGCCGGCCGCTGGTCGCCCCAGATCGCCGAGACCAGGTCGCCGCGGCACACGGTCCGCGCCGGGTGAGCGGCAAGGTGGACGAACGCCAAACGTCCCTGGCGCCCGGACAGCTGGTGCTCGTCCAGACGCTGCTCGCCGTGCTCGATGATGACCCGTCCGGTCAGGTAGATGCGCGGCCGCGCCAAGGTTTCTCCAACCTGGCGCCAAGCGCCAGGCAACGCGATTGAGTATATAACCCACTCCCACAGGAGGCCGCCATGCAGAAGGTGATCAATTGCCCGTGCGGGTTCGTCGTGAAGGCGAACTCGGACGACGAGCTCGTGGCGAAGGCGCAGGAGCACGCGCGCCAGGTGCATCAGATGGAGCTGTCGCGCGACCAAGCGCTTGCCATGGCCAAGCCCGCCTGAGGGGAGGACGACATGAAGGTGCTCAAGTGCGCGGACGTGGGGTTTCAGTGCGAGGGCGTCATTCGTGCGGAGTCGGTCGATGAGGTGCTGCGGCAGGCGGCCGCGCATGCCAAGCAGGTGCACCAGGTGGAGGTGACGCCGGAGATGGTGGAGAAGGTGAAGGAGGTCATCAGGACCGAATGAGCGGGCCGCCCGCCGCTCTTGAAAACCTGTCGATGGGTCGGCTACAGTCCATGAGCTGTCCCGCCGAATCGGGACAGCCCACGGTTCAAGGAGCCGAAACACCCATGACACGTTTGATCGCGTTTGCCTCGATCGCCCTGCTGGCAGCCACTCCCGCGTTTGCCCAGATGGGCGGGCCGCCCCAGAAGATCACCCTCGCCCAGGGCCTGCAGCGTGCCTACGACGGCGTGAAACGCAACATCACCGAGATGTCCGAGAAGATGCCGGAAGCCGACTACGGCTACAAGCCGCACCCGGATTCGCGCACGTTCGGCCAGCTCTTCGCGCATGCCGCCAACAGCATGTATGGCTCGTGCGCCGCGCTGAAGGGCGTGGCGAACCCCAACCAGGGCAAGAACCTGGAACAGCTGCTCAAGACGAAAGCCGAGTTCGTGAAAGCGCTCGCCGACGCGTACGCCTTCTGCGACGACGCCGTGAAGGGCCTCACCGACGCCAACGTCGCCGAACTGGTGAAGCAGGGCCAGAACGAGGTCGCGCGCGGCTCCATCGTCGCCGGCATCACGTCCCACAACAACGAGATGTACGGCACCGGTGCCGCCTACATGCGCGCCAAGGGCCTCGTGCCGCCCTCCACCGAGCGGCAGCAGCAGATGATGAAGAAGCCCGGGATGTAGAGCCCAAGGATTCGAGGTTCGAGGTGGGGCCGGCTGTCCGTGAGGATGGCCGGCCCCTTCACTTTCTCCGGCGCAGGGTCTGCCCGCGCCGTGCCCGGCGACCTCAGACGATGCGGAAGACCTCGCGTTTGCCGGTCATGTACATGTCGGTGTAGCCCTTCATCTTCTCGTGGATGTCCGTCCGCGTTGCATACTCCGCCATTACGCGGTCGAACGCGGCGAGGTCCTCCGTCTCGACATCGACGACCACGGTGTTGAACGGTCCGACGTAGTCCGTGAGGACTCGCACCTCGAGCCCCCCCATTTCAGTCATGACCTGCTTGAGCAGCCTGGCGAGCGTCGATGCCTTGCCGGGTCTTGCCGTGAACGTCTCGCGAACGATGAACATGGGGAGCCTCCTTGGACGCCCGCATCCTAGCAGAACCGACCAGCGGTTCTCGGCGACAGGGCCGCGACCGATCATGCTGCCGAGGCTTCGTCTTCGGCCCTGCAACGGGATCCCGCTGGCCCATGCACGCAGAACCCGCACACCTCGCGGCTGGGAAGTGGCGCAGATCGTGCGCCGTGGCGCACGTCGGCATGTTCAGCGGAGCTTCGCGATCACCCTCAACGTCCAGCCTTGACCGTCCGGACTCGTGGGGGGAAACGTCCCGACGACGAGCCGGGCGCGCCCGTTTGCGAAGAGCCGGACCGACCCGCTCCGAGCCTCGTCGATCGGCTGGCCGTTCGGCGTGCCGCCGCCGCCTTCGCTACTGCCCGGATAGTCCGCCCGCCACTGCGCCTGTTCCGCGGCTTCGCACGAACCGGTCACCGTGCTCGTGAAGGGGCCGCCATCGTGGCTGGCTTCGAGGTGCCCGCCGCGCTCCTCTTCGTTGTAGACGGTCAGATCCACCCTCATGGTCGCGGTCCCGACCAGCGTGGCGGCGCACATGTCGCGCTCGTCGTCGTTCGGGCCCCGCCTGCCGCGATCCGAGCAGAAGTCCACGGCTGTCACGCGGGCCAGCGTGCCTCGATAGAGGACGTTCTCATCCGGGGAGACAGTCTCGCGCCCGACAACGATGCCGGTCATGGTGTCGTAGCCGTTGGGATTGACCGTGCATTCGGGACCTCCGACGAGGCCCGTGTATCCGACGAAGGTCAGCTCGACGGCGTAGGCCGCCTGCCCGGGCGCGGGCTGAACCACGGTGAGGGTCACCGGGAGGATCTTCGAGGGCGTCACCCGGTCGTTCGAAGCGATGGACACCTCGGCGCGATACGTGCCGGCGGGCAGCCCGGCAACGTTGACGGACGCGTTCAGGTTGGTCGGCGCCGTGCCACTGGCCGGACCGATCTGGAGCCATCCGGGCGGCGTGCTGGTGATCTGCCACGTCAGCGTTCCCGTGGCCGCATCGCCGATCGACACGGACTGGGGCGGCGGGTTCGGGCCGCCCACGAGGGCCGCGAAGGCCAGCCCCGGCCTGGCGAGCGAGATCGTCTGCGATGCCGCGGGTGAAGCGGTGAGGAGGCCGGCGAAGAGCGCCGTCACGAAACCGAGGGATCGTGCCATGACCGGGCCCTCCTTTCTTCAACCCGGACTCTACCCCCGCGGCAACCCCTTAATCACGCGCCGCGCGTTGTCCGCGTAGACCTTCCTGAGCACCGCGTCCGGCAGGCCCATGCCGTACAGCTTCCAGAAGGCGTGATAGTCACGGTAGTAGTCGAAGTACTCGTCGGTGGTCTCGAACACGCGCCAGTAGTACGGATACTCGTCAGGTTGGAACGAGTCCTTCCCGAACATGATGCGGTCCTGGTACTTCACGAAGAAGTCGTGTGCCGCACGCGGTTGGCGGCCGAGGTCGTACAGGATCGCGCCGCACTCGACCGTGACGTTGGGGAACTCGTCCAGCATCTTCGCCGCACGCCCGAGGTCGTTGGCGTGCCATCCGAAGTGCGCGGCGATGAAGCGTGTCTTCGGGTGCCTGCGGAACACGTTGTTGCGCTCCGCCATCAGTTCTTCGAAGGTGACCCGCCCCGGCTGGTTGTTGCGCCGGCTCGGGAAGAGCGCCAGCTCGAGCCAGCGCTCGTTGGTGTAGTCGAGGGGACGGAAGAACTCCTGCGGCTCGGCGGTGTGCATGAACACGGGCACGTCGAGCCGCGCGAACGCCTGCCAGAGTGGATCGAGCGCCGGGTCGTCCACCTTCAGCCGGCTGCCATCGGGCTTGCGGATGTTCAGGCCAAAGGCCTTCGAGATCTCGCCGACGCCGACGGCGCCCGCCTTGACGTCGGCCTCGAGCTGCGCGACCGCGCGCTCGGCCCAGCCGGGAGCGACGTTGCGGAAGTCCACGCCGGACATGACGCGGAAGCGTTCCTTGTGCGGGCTCGCGGCGAGTGCCTGCAGGGTTCGCGTGAGACGATCCCCCGAGACGTTCTCCGCGACCACCATCACGCCCAGGTTCAGCTTGTCCATCTCTGCGACGACGCGGTTGATGGCCTCAGGCGCGGTCAGGCTGCCGGGATGCCCGTGGACGTCGATGACGGGGAACTTTGCCTTCGGGACCAGGTGCTCGGGGACGACCAGCGTGGACGTCGGACGATAGTCCAGGATGCTCGGGGCGGGGAGCTCGGGAGCCTGGCAGTTGCCGGGACGTGTCTCCGTCGTGCCGGGCGGACACGGCTGTCCGGGCTCGACGCGCGTCCCGCCGCGCATTCCCGGCCCCTGCGCCACGGCCGCTACCCCGAGGGCCACCACTGCCAGCCCCGTGACCACGAGTCCTGATCTGTGCATGCGCCTATTATGGCCGCGCCTCGGCCTTGACGTCGCTGCCCGGGCCAGAAGAGGATGCGGCGAAAGGTTCCGCGCGCGTCCGCGAGAGGCACACGATGAAGCACGCTGCACGCCTGTTCGTTCCCGCCTTCGTCGGCGTCCTCTCGGTCCTGGGCTCGCCGCACGCCCAGTCCCCGGCCCCGTCCATCTCCCTGGCGCTGACCGGGGACTCCATCATCACGCGGCCCATCTCCGTCTTCAAGGAGCCGGCCTTCACGCGCCTCATCGATCTCGTGCGGGGCGCCGACGCCGCCTTCACCAACCTGGAGATGCTCTTCCACGACTACGAGCCGTACGCGATGAACGAGAGCGGCGGCACCTACATGCGCGCCGAGCCCGCGCTCGTGAAGGAGCTGACCTGGGCGGGCTTCGACATGGTCTCGCGCGCGAACAACCACACGGGCGATTACGGTCCTCTCGGTATGGCGCTCACGACGAAGTACGTGGCCGGGGCCGGGCTGGTGCAGGCGGGCGTGGGACAGAGCCTGGCCGAGGCGCGCGAGGCGAAGTTCCTGGAGACGCCCAAGGGGCGAATCGCGCTCGTGTCGGTCGCGTCAACGTTTCCGGACCACTCGCGCGCCGGCCGCACGCGGGGCGACATGCCGGCCCGCCCCGGCCTCAATCCTCTTCGGTTCACCACGACCTACATCGTCACGCGAGAGCGTCTCGGCCAGCTTCGGCAGACGCTCGGCGAGATCAACGGCCGTCCACCGGTGGAGGGCGATACGCTGAACTTCTTCGGCCGACGATTCGTGATCGGCGCCGAGCCCGGCCTCCGAACCGAGCCAAACAAGACCGACCTCGAGGAGATCGCCGCCGTCGTGCGGAACGCTTCCCGGCAGGCGGACCTCACGCTGGTCACCATCCACGCCCATGAAGGGCAGATCGACCGGCTGGTGCCCGCACAGTTCCTCGTGACCTTCGCCCGTGCCATGGTGGACGCCGGAGCCGACCTGTTCGTCGGCCACGGACCGCACGTGCTGCGCGGCATCGAGATCTACAAGGGCAAGCCGATCATGTACAGCCTGGGCGACTTCATCTTCCAGAACGAGACGCTGCTGCGCCTGCCCAGCGAGAACTACGAGCCGTACGCACTGGGAACCGACGCCCACGTGGCCGATTTCAACGACCGGCGCTACAACAACGACACCACCGGGTTCCCGGCGGACCGGCTCATCTGGGAGGCCGTCGTCGCCGTGCCCCGGTTCGAAGGGCGCGCCCTGCGCGAACTGTCCCTGCACCCCATCACGCTGGGTTTTGGCCAGGGACGGACGGCCCGCGGCCGGCCCATGCTGGCGGAAGGGGCACTGGCGGGGAAGATCCTGTCGGACGTCGAGCGGCTGTCCAGGCCCTTCGGGACGACCATTACCACGCGCGACGGCGTCGGCCACGTCGACACGACGCCGATGGGCAGCCGTCAACGCAGATGACGCAGATGACGCAGATGACGCAGATAACGCAGATGACGCAGATAACGCAGATGACGCAGATAACGCAGATGACGCAGATGACGCAGATGATGCAGATGATGCAGATGATGCAGATAACTGCAAGGCCGTCACTCCCTCGGACCACCCGATGAACACACCGTCGAAGCGCCCCACCGTTCTCGTGCTGGTCCTGGGTTCCCTGCTGCTCCTGCTGCCCGGCATCCTCCAGCCGGTGCTGACGATCAGGGGGGTGCTCACGAGGGACGGCGTGACGCACGTCGCGCCCCTGATGCTCGAGAAGGGCCTGGACGACGAGTCGGTGGCGACGCTGAAGTCGATGATGAACCCGGCCATGGTGGCGCTGCTGCAGGCCACCGGCGGCGACCTCCGCAAGATGCTGATCGACCGGCTGGGCCCGCGCCTCACCGAGGCGCTCCGGGACGACGTGGCGGACGTGGAGGTGTACACCCAGACGAGGAGCATCCTCGGCGCGGTGCGGAATCTCTACGACGTGGGCAGCCCCCTGCCCGCGACGCTCATCCTGTTGTTCAGCGTGATCGTGCCGCTGACGAAGAGCGCGCTGGTGGCCTGGGCCGCGTTCACGACGGACACCGTGATGCGCCAGCGGACGCTGGACGTCGTCGAGGCCATCGCCAAGTGGTCGATGGCCGACGTGTTCGTGGTGGCCCTCTTCATCACCTACCTGGCGGCCATCGCCACGCAGGCCAGCGTGCCCGGCGGCTCGCCGCCGCTCGTCGCGTTCGCCGCACAGTTCGGCCCGGGATTCTACTGGTTCGCCGCCTACTGCCTGTTCTCCCTGGCATCCCAGCAATACACCGCACGCCTGGCCCGCTCCGCCTGATCACCGGAACACGAAGATACGAAGGGCACGACGGACGCCACGAAGTCTCTCGAGGGGCATGACGCCTGGGACGCACCCAGGGACGGGAGGAACGCTCACGGTCCCACTCCGTGCTTCGCGCGCTTCGTGTTCGCGTGGACAGCCTTGCGGTATGCTTGCCCCGGAGGTCCCCATCATGAAACGTACTGTCCTCGTCGTTCTCGGCGGGCTGGCGCTCTCGACCAGCGCCTTCGCGCAGGCGCCGCCGGCCGACGCCATCGAGCGCGCGCTGGCCGCGGCCCCGCGCCAGGCCCGCGACGGCGCGATGGTGATCAAGTGGAAGCCGGATGGCACCTACGACACGCTCCGGGCCGGCACGAACCGGATCGTCTGCTACGACCAGTCGGGCGAGCCCAGCGAGCAGCCGTACGCGATCCAGTGCACCAGCGTCGGCAACCTGGAGCGCGTGGCCCAGAACAAGAAGTTCGAGAAGGAGCCGGACCGGAACATGCGCCAGGCCGCGCTCGAGGCCGCGGAAAAGGACGGGACGCGGGTGAAGCCCGAATACGGGTCGGTGTGGTACTCCCTGAGCGGAAAGGACGCGTCCAGCGCGCGCCTCCACATCACCATTGCTGTGCCCGGGGCGACCACGACCTCCACCGGCCTGCCCGACAACAACAAGCAGGGCGGCGCCTGGATCATGAATGCGGGCACGACGAGCGCCCACATCATGGTTCCCGGCAGCTAGGAGGCCAGAGGCAGAAGGCGCTGGTCAGGCGCGCAGGGTCCGGAGTCGAGAGCCGGCGGTCCGTCGGCTCTCACATCTGGTGAGTGGCGCGGTCTGCGCCATCTGTGGCCGCGCCCCATCCGCGTCATCTGCGGCCCGTCAGCGTCCCTGCATCGCGGCCATGAACTCCGCGTTGGTCTTCGTCTTGCTCATCTTCGACAGCAGCAGCTCCATCGCCTCGACGGGGGAGAGCGGCGTGAGCACGCGGCGCAGGACGTAGACGCGCTGCAGGTCCTCCTTCGACAGCAGCATCTCTTCCTTGCGCGTGCCGCTCTTGATGATGTCGATGGCGGGGAACACGCGGCGATCGGCGAGCTTGCGGTCGAGGTGCACCTCCATGTTGCCGGTGCCCTTGAACTCCTCGAAGATCACTTCGTCCATGCGCGACCCGGTGTCGACGAGCGCCGTCGCCACGATGGTGAGCGAGCCGCCCTGCTCGATGTTGCGCGCGGCGCCGAAGAAGCGCTTGGGCCGCTGCAGGGCATTGCTGTCCACGCCGCCCGAGAGGATCTTGCCGGACGTGGGCGCCACGGTGTTGTAGGCGCGCGCCAGGCGCGTGATCGAGTCGAGGAGGATCACCACGTCCTTCCTGCACTCGACCAGCCGCTTCGCCTTCTCGATGACCATCTCGGCCACCTGCACGTGGCGCTGCGCCGGCTCGTCGAAGGTGGAGGCGATGACCTCGCCCCTCACCGAGCGCTGCATGTCCGTCACTTCTTCGGGCCGCTCGTCGATGAGCAGGACGATGAGGTAGATCTCCGGGTGGTTGATGGTGATGGCGTTCGCGATGGACTGCATCAGCATCGTCTTGCCGGTGCGGGGCGGCGCGACGATGAGGCCGCGCTGGCCCTTGCCGAGCGGCGTCATCATGTCCATGACCCGCGTGGACATGTTGTCCGGATCGGCCTCGAGCCGGATGTGATCCTTCGGGTAGAGCGGCGTGAGGTTCTCGAAGAACACGCGCTCGCGGCCGCGCGCGGGCGGCTCGAAGTTCACCGCCTCCACCTTGATGAGCGCGAAGTAGCGCTCGCCCTCCTTGGGCGAGCGGATCTGCCCGGCGATGGTGTCTCCCGTGTGGAGGTCGAAGCGCCGGATCTGCGACGGCGAGACGTAGATGTCGTCCGGCCCGGCCAGGTAGTTGTAGTCGGGCGCGCGGAGGAATCCGAAGCCGTCGGGCAGGACCTCGAGGACGCCCTCGGAGAAGATGTGCCCCGCCCTGGCGGCCCGGGCCCGCAGGATCTCGAAGATGAGCTCCTGCTTCCGGAGGCCCGTCGCGTGCGGGATGTCGAGGTCGCGCGCGACCCTCGTGAGGTCGGCGACGCTCAGCTCTTTGAGGGCGGAGAGGTCGAGCGCGACGGGCTCGGCCGTGGCGGTGCCGTTGGCGTGGGCTGCTCCAGCAGCCTTGCGATCTGTGTCCACAGTGCTTCCAGTCCTTCACCGGTGTGGGCCGACACGGCCGTCACCGGACCTGAGTACCGACGATCCAGCTCCCCCAGGTGACGCCGGCGCTCGGCCTGCGTCAGCTTGTCGACCTTGGTCGCGACCACGTGGCAGGTCACGCCGTGATCCACCAGCCAGGCCCACGCCCGTGCATCCGCGTCCAGCGCCGGGTGCCGGCTGTCCACCAGCAGCAGCGTGGCGCCGTGGTGGGATGCGAAATACTCCGCGGCGAGCTTGTCGAACGTGGCGCGCGCCGTCTCGCCACCCCGCGCGTAGCCGTAGCCCGGCAGGTCCACCAGATAGAACGGCGGATGCCCGGCGCGCTGCACGCGATAGAAGTTGGCCAGCCGTGTCTTGCCAGGCGCGGCGCTGGTCCTGGCCAGCGGCTGGCGGACCAGGGCGTTGATCAGGCTCGACTTGCCGACGTTCGAGCGGCCCACCATGGCCAGCTCGGACAGGCGTTCCCCGGGGAACCCCGCGGCGTCGGCCGCGCTGGTCACGAACTCAGATGAGATTCGCACGGAGGCCGGCCGCAGATGGCGCAGATGGCGCAGATCCGATTTCCGGATCTGCGAAACCTCGAAACCTCAGCACCACACGACCACAAGACTTCAAGTCCTCACGACCGCAAGCCCCAAGCCCCAAGCCCCAAGCCCCAAGCCCCTAGTGCGTGATCGCCTCGGCCGAGTCGCCGAGGTCGCCCGAGTCTGGCGACGGCGGCAGCGGCGTGAGCGGCCGCTCGAGGGCGACCTTCAGCACCTCGTCCATCGTGCTCATCAGGTGCACGTCCAGGGCGTCGAGCACGTTTTTCGGGATGTCCGCCAGGTCCTTCTCGTTGTCCTTGGGCACGAGGATGGTCTTGACGCCGGCGCGGTGCGCGGCCAGCAGCTTCTCCTTCACGCCGCCGATGGGCAGCACCTTGCCGCGCAAAGTGATCTCGCCGGTCATGGCGACGTCGCGGCGAACGGGGACCCGGGCCAGGGCCGAGATGAGCGCCGTGGCCAGCGTGATGCCGGCGGAGGGGCCGTCCTTGGGGATGGCGCCCTCCGGGATGTGGACGTGCACGTCGAGCTTGCGGTTGAAGTCCTTCGGGATGCCGAACTCCTCCGCGCGCGAGCGCACGAAGCTCATGGCCGCCTGCGCCGACTCCTGCATCACGTCGCCGAGCTTGCCGGTGAGCGTGAGGCGGCCGCGGCCGGGCATGAGCGTGGCCTCGGTGATGAGGATCTCGCCGCCCACTTCCGTCCAGGCGAGGCCCGTGGCGATGCCGATCTCGTTCTGCTCCTCGGCCACCGTCGGGCGGTAGCGCGGGACGCCGAGGTACTCGGTGACCTTGTCGGGCGTGATGGACTCCGACGTGGCGAGGCCCTCCACCACCACCTTGCGGGCGACCTTGCGGCAGATGGAGTTCACCTCGCGCTCGAGGTTGCGGACGCCGGCCTCGCGCGTGTAGCGCTGGATGATGGCCTGGATGGCGCCTTCCTCGAACTGGATGTTCTTGTCGGTGAGGCCGTTGCCCTCGACGGCCTTCGGGACGAGGAAGCGCCGGGCGATCTCCACCTTCTCCTGCTCGGTGTAGCCGGCCAGCTGCAGCACCTCCATGCGGTCGCGCAGGGCCTGCGGGATGGTGTGGAGCACGTTGGCCGTGCACAGGAACATCACGTGCGAGAGGTCGTACTCGACGTCCAGGTAGTGATCCAGGAACGCGTTGTTCTGCTCGGGGTCGAGCACTTCCAGCAGGGCGGCCGACGGGTCGCCGCGGAAGTCCATGGACATCTTGTCGACTTCGTCGAGCAGGAAGACCGGGTTGAGCGAGCCGGCCTTCTTCATCATCTGGATGATCTGGCCGGGGAAGGCGCCGATGTAGGTGCGGCGGTGGCCGCGGATCTCGGCCTCGTCGCGCACGCCGCCGAGCGACAGGCGGACGAACTTGCGGTTCATCGCGCGCGCGATGGACTTGGCCAGCGAGGTCTTGCCCACGCCGGGCGGGCCGACGAACGTGAGGATGGTGGCCTTGGGCTTCTTGACCAGGGCGCGCACGGCGAGGAACTCGAGGATGCGGTCCTTGATCTTCTCCAGCCCGTAGTGGTCCTCGTTGAGCACCACCTCGGCGTTCTTGAGGTCGCGGTTCTCCTTGGTCTTCTTGTGCCACGGCACCGCGATGAGCCAGTCGAGGTAGTTGCGCGAGACCGTGGCCTCGGCCGACATCGGCGGCATGGCCTCCAGGCGCTTCAGCTCCTGGATCGCCTTCTCCGCCGTCTCCTTCGGCATCCGCGCCTGGTCGATCTTCTTGCGCAGCTCCTCGATCTCGTTGCCCTTCTCGTCCTTGCGGCCCAGCTCCTTCTGGATCGCCTTCATCTTCTCGTTGAGGTAGTACTCCTTCTGCGCCTTCTCCATCTGCTTCTTGACGCGCGACTGGATGCGGCGGTCCACCTGGAGCTTGTCGACCTCTCCCTCGAGGATGCTGGCGATGCGGTTGAGGCGCTCGAGCGGCGAGACGATCTCGAGCAGGTTCTGCTTCTCGTCCACGCCCACCAGCAGGTGGGCGGCGATGGTATCGCCGAGCTTGCCCGGGTCGTCCACCCGCACGGCGGCAATCATCGCGTCGTAGTGCAGGTTGTTCGAGAGCTTCACGTACTGCTCGAACAGGCTCACCACGCGGCTCATCGTCTGCTCGACGTCGCCGGCCTGGTCCTTCATCTTCTGGACGACCTTGACCACCACGCGGTAGAAGCCCTTGTCGTCCTTCCACTCGATGACGCGCGCCCGGTCCACGCCCTCGACCAGCACCTTGATGTTGCCGTCGGGGAGCTTCAGGCTCTGCACCACGTTGGCGACCGCGCCCATGGTGTAGATGTCCTCGGCCTTCGGGTCGTCGGTGGACGCGTCGTGCTGCGCCGCCAGGAAGACGCGCTTGTCCTTGGCCAGCGCGTGCTCGAGCGCGCGGATCGACGAGGGCCGCCCGATGACGAACGGCATCATCATGTGCGGGAAGACGACGACGTCGCGCAGCGGGACGATGGGGAGGGTTTCGTAGACTTCGGTCATACAGGTACGTAGCGTCGGGAACCGGGAGTCGGGAGTCGGGAGCCGGATCGAGAGCCCGAGGCGGCTAGCCCGCCTTCTCGATCACCTCGAGGCCCGTGTTCTTGTTCACCACCATCTCGCGGGTGATGACGCACTCGCGGGATTTCTTCTGGCCCGGCAGCTGATACATGAGGTCCAGCATGAGGTCCTCGATGATCATCCGCAGGCCCCGCGCGCCGATCTTGCGCTCGAGCGCCATCTCGGCGATGGCCTCGACGGCGTCGTCGGTGAACCGCAGCTTGACGTTCTCGTACTCGAACAGCTTCTGGTATTGCCGGGTGATGGCGTTGCGCGGCTGGGTCAGGATCTGCACCAGCGCGGGCTTGTCCAGCTCGTGCAGGGTCCCCGTGACGGGCAGGCGCCCGACGAACTCGGGAATGAGGCCGAACTTGATGAGGTCCTGGGGCTCGAGCTGCTCGAGCACCGTGCCCACGTCGCGCCCCTTCTGCGACTTGATGTCGGCCTTGAAGCCCAGCGTCTTCTTGCCGACCCGCCGCTCGATGACCTTCTCGAGACCCACGAAGGCGCCGCCGCAGATGAACAGGATGTTCGTGGTGTCGATCTGGAAGAACTCCTGGTGGGGGTGCTTGCGCCCGCCCTGCGGCGGCACGTTGGCCACCGTGCCTTCCAGGATCTTCAACAGCGCCTGCTGGACGCCCTCGCCCGACACGTCGCGCGTGATGGACGGGTTCTCGTCCTTGCGCCCGATCTTGTCGATTTCGTCGATGTAGACGATGCCCTGCTGGCACTTCTCGATGTCGCCCCCCGCCGCCTGCAGCAGCTTGAGGATGATGTTCTCCACGTCCTCCCCGACATAGCCGGCCTCGGTGAGGGTCGTGGCATCCACGATGGTGAAAGGCACCGAGAGCAGCTTGGCCAGCGTCTGCGCCAGCAGCGTCTTGCCCGTGCCCGTCGGGCCGATGAGCAGGATGTTCGACTTGGTGAGCTCGACGTCCGTGCGGCTGCGCGGCTGTTTCTGGATCTCCAGCCGCTTGTAGTGGTTGTAGACCGCGACGGCCAGCTTCTTCTTGGTCAGCTCCTGGCCGATGACGTACTCGTCCAGGAACTTCTTGATCTCGGGCGGGGTGGGCAGCGACGTGCGCGTGCCGCGGGTGTCGAACTTGTTGTCGTCCGCAATGATGTCGTTGCACACCTCCACGCATTCATCGCAGATGAACACCGTGGGGCCGGCAATGAGCTTCCTGACGTCGTTCTGGTCCTTGTTGCAGAACGAGCAGCGCAGGATTTCGCCGCCGTCGCCGTTCTTCTTCACCATTGGGCCGTCACCCCTAGGTTACACCCGTTTCCGAATGACATCGTCAATTATTCCGTAGTCCTTGCCCTGCTCGGCGGACATGATGTAGTCGCGCTCGGTGTCGTCCTGGATGCGCTTGGCGTCCTGCCCCGTGTGCTTCACCAGGATCTCGTTGATGCGCTCGCGCATGCGCAGGATTTCCTTCGCCGCGAGGTCGATGTCGGTGGCCTGCCCGCCCAGCCCGCTCATCCACGGCTGGTGGATGAGAATGCGCGAGTTCGGCAGCGAGAACCGCTTGCCCTTCGTCCCGGCCGCCAGCAGCACCGCCGCAATCGACGCCGCCTGCCCGATGCAGTAGGTCTGCACGTCCGGGCGGATGAACTGCATCGTGTCGTAGATGGCGAAGCCGGCCGTGATGGACCCCCCGGGGCTGTTGATGTAGAGCAGGATGTCCTTGTCCGGATCCTCGGCCTCGAGGAACAGCATCTGCGCGATGGCCAGGTTCGCCACCGCATCGTCGATCGGCGTGCCGATGAAGATGATGTTGTCCTTGAGCAGCCGCGAGAAGATGTCGTACGCGCGCTCGCCGCGGTTGGTCTGCTCGACCACCATCGGGACGAGCTGGTTCTGCACTCCGTATCTCATTCGTCAGTCCGCCTGGCTATCCGCACCGTGCGCCTTGCACCCGTGCGCCCTGCACCCGTGCACCCTGCACCCGTTCTCTTCTATATCGACACAATCCTAGCCTTACCCAAGGCCCAGGCTACCGCCTTTTCGCGGCGGAGACCGGCGGCCAGCCGCGGCAGTTCGCCGTCCTGCTGGAGACGGGCCCGGATGGCCGCCGCCGATCTGCCCGTGCCTTCCGCGTATTTCGCGAACTCGGCGTCGAGGTCCTCGTCGGTCACCGTGAGCGACTCGCGCCTGGCGATCTCGTCCAGGGCCATCGCCGACTTCACCGAATCGGCGGCCGGCTCGGCCTGGCCCTGCCGGAAGGCGGTCCAGTCGATGTTGGTCTGGCGCGGGTCGATCCGCTGATCCAGCAGCCGGCGCGCGAAATCCTGCACCCGCCGATCCACTTCGCGATCGATGAGCGAAGGAGGCACCGTGAAGGGCACCCGCTCGGCCAGCTTCTTCAGGAGGTCGTTCCGAAGCTGCCGCTCGGAGGCCTCCGCGGCCTCGGCTTCGAGGTCCTCCCTGACGCGCGCGCGCAAGGCGTCCAGCGAGTCGAAGTCGCCCAGATCCTTGGCGAACTCGTCATCGAGGGCCGGGACCACCCGGCGCTTGATCTCCTTCACCGTCACCGTGTAGTCCACTGTGCTGCCGGCGAGGTCGGGATTGGAATAGTCGTTCGGGTAGGTCAGGGTGAACGATTTCGTCTCGCCCACGGCCATGCCCAGCAGCTGGTCGTCGAACCCGGGCGGGTTGGCCTCCTCGCCGAGCTCGATGGACGCCTGCTCGTGACGGTCCTCGTCACCGCGCTGGCCGTCCTTGTCCGTGCCCTGGCGGACCAGATCCACCACCACCGTGTGGCCGGCTTCGACCACCGTCCCGTCCACGGGCTCGAACCGGGCCGCGCGCTCGCGCAGCCGCTCGAGCGTCTGGATGATCTCTTCCTCGTTCACGGCCACCGGCTGACGCCGGAGCTCGATAGTGGAGAGGTCGCCGGGGTCGAACGAGGGCACCACATCGAAACTCGCGGTGAAGGTGAGGGGCTGCCCTTCCTGGATGACCAGGTTCTGGATGTCCGGCGTGTCCACTGGCTGCACGCCACGCTCGGTGAGCGCGTCTTCAACCGCGTGGCCGACGAGGTGTTCCGCGGCGTCCTGCAGGATCTGGCCGCGGAAACGCTGCTTGACCACCTTTGCCGGCACCTTGCCGGGCCGGAATCCCGGCAGCTTCGCGGCCTTGCCGTACCGGGCCGTGACGCGGCCGATCTCGGCGTCGACCTTCTCCGTGGGGATCTCGACGACGAGGTTCTTGCGCGTCTCGCTGACGTCTACTATTTCCGTCTTCATCTTCAGTGGGATGCTCGGGAGCGAGCCTGCGGCACGCCAGAGGCGGGCTGCAGGCGAGTCGAATGGTGCGAAAGGGGGGAGTCGAACCCCCATAGCCTTGCGGCTACCGGATCCTAAGTCCGGCGCGTCTGCCAGTTCCGCCACTTTCGCGTATCGGGTGGGCTGGAACCTTCTCTGTCAGAGTAGCATGGTTGGCCCGCTCGCCGCGCGGACGGGTCGTCTGCCCCGGGGACCCCAATGCGTTGCGGTGCCACACCCCGCGTGCTACCATCGCCGCGCTCCTATGGCTGTCAATACTTCGACCCTGGATCGGTATTTCGGTCTGTTCGTCCGCGAACTGAATGCCTCGGGCGCCCCGTCGCTCGTCCGGCACGCCGACTCGCCGGCCAGTATTCCCTGTCCGACCACCGGCCGCCCTCTGCGCGTGGCCACGCTCGACAGCCGGGCCCGCGCCATCTGCCCGGCCTGCTCGACGACCGCCGAAGGCGGGTTCGTCTCCTTCGTTGGGGACCTCAGGCTGGCGTACGCGTGCCCGTCGTGCGAGCAGCTGATCTGGCTGCCGGGGGCGTGAACCGCAGGATCGTGCGCCCGCAGCCGGACCCCACCCGGCGCGTCGCGGGTGCTGGGCTTTCGCGCTCATGACGCTTGCACTGGTGTCCGCGGACGAGGTCCCGGCTGCCAGCGCGTCTCCCTTCCTGAAGTGGGCCGGTGGCAAGCGGCAGCTCCTGCCGCAGATTCGCCGCTTCTATCCCTCCGCCTTCACCGAGTACGCCGAGCCGTTCCTCGGAAGCGGCGCGGTCTTCTTCGACCTGGCCGGCCGCGGCCTGCTCGACGGCAAGCGGGCGCTGTTGATGGACAGCAACCCCGACCTCGTCGCCTGCTACGCCGCCGTCCGCGACCACGTCGACCAGGTGCTCGAGCACCTCCGGCGGCTCGAGGTTGGCCACCGTTCTGGCGGCTCCCGTTTCTACTACGGGGTTCGCGACGAGCGATTCAACCCGATCCGCCGGTCCCTGGCGCGGGAACGCGCCGGCGGACTCGCAGGCGACGCTGAACTGGCGGCGATGATGATCTACCTGAACCGCACCTGCTTCAACGGCCTCTTCCGGTTGAATGCCAAGGGGGATTTCAATACTCCCGCCGGACGCTATGCCAATCCGAGGATCCGCGACGAGGCCAATCTCCGCAACGTGTCGGCGGCCCTTCGCGCGCGGGGCGTCGAGCTCCGGCTGGGCGATTTCTCCTCCGTTACCGAACTGACGCATCCCGGCGCCTTCGTCTATTTCGATCCGCCGTACGCTCCGATCAGCCGGACGGCCAACTTCACGTCGTACACCGCGATGGGATTCTCGGACGCGCGGCAGCGGAAGCTGCGCGACCTCGCGATCACCCTGGCCGAACGGGGCTCGACGGTGCTGCTCAGCAACTCGGTTGTTCCACTGACGACCCGGCTGTACGAGACGTCGCGAAAAGCGCGGCGTGCCGGCCTGCGGGCGCACCGCGTGCCGGCCCGACGGGCCATCAACTGCGATGCATCATCGCGCGGTGCCGTCGACGAGTACCTCGTGTCCAACGTCGCCCCAGTGGAGATGGATGGCCGGTGAAGAGGGCGTGTCAGAGCGAAGCCTCGCCCTCAACCCACCACCACAGGCCCAGCGCGGAGGTCAGAAGCAGCGCCGCCAGCCCCACCGTCGGCCCCTTGGCCAGCGTGTTCGACAGCCACGGCTCGATGGCGGTGCCCACGGCCTCGAGCGTCGGGCGCTCGGCGGTCACCCAGCCGAGCGACCAGGCCAGCCCCACAAGGCCCGCCACCACCAGCCCGATGCCGGCAGCCACGGCCACGTTGAAGCCGACGTCCACCAGTTGCTCGGCCCGCCACTCCGCGTGGCCGACGCGTTCCATCACGCGGAATGTGAACGCCGCCGGCGGCTCCGGCGTTTCGCGCGTGGCCAGAAGCCGGTCCACCGCCCGCGCCATGGCGAGCCGCGCCTGGCAGTGCGCGCAGCCAGCCACGTGCGCGTGGTGCTCGGCCGAGCCGGCCTCGCCTTCGGCTATCGCCTCGATGACGTCGTCCAGGTCGTCGCAGCGCACGTCAGCGGAACTCCGTCTCCAGCAGGTGTCGCAACTGCCGCTTCGCACGGTGCAGGTGCGTCTTCACGGTTCCCATCGGCAGGTCGAGCGCCTCGGCCAGGTCCTCGTATCGCAGCCCCTTCAGATAGTGCCCGTTGATCAGCGCCTGGTAGTGCACCGGCAGGCGCGCGATAGCCTTCTCCATCCGATTGCGCAACGCCAAATCCTCGAACGCCCGGTCCGCCACCCCGAACTCGCGTGGCGGGCCATCGCCGCTTCCTTCGAGCGGCTCGGTCTTCATCGGCCGCCGCTCCGCCGCCAGCACGTTGACGACGATGCGGTAGATCCAGGTGGAGAGCCTGGCCTCGCCGCGGAAGTAGGGGAGACCGCGGTGCACCTTCAGGAACACGTCCTGGGCTACTTCCTCCGCCCGCGCCCGGTCGGCGATGCTTCGCGCCACGAGGGCGAACACCAGCCCCTTGTAGCGCTCCACCAGCTCCCGGAATGCCTGTTCGTCGCCCTCGCGGCACCGCTCCACGAGCTCGTGCTCCGAGGTCGAGGTCATCTCCTGCGCCATTAGAGCCGTCGCCGCACAGGATTGTTTCAGGCCCTGGCCCGCCGCAGCGGCTGAAACAATTCCCGGCACGGCCGAGTCTAAGCCCTCCAACACGAGGAGTGGAAGCATGGACAGCGAGGAAGTCATCTGGATCCTGGTACTGCCCCTGGCGGTCATCATTGCCGGTGTCGTCGTGCTCGTCGCGGGGTTGCGGCACCGCGCGAAGACGCTCGAACTGCTCCACAGGGAGCGGGTGGCCATGATCGAGCGGGGCATCGTCCCCCCCGAGCTCGGCCCCGGAGGCTACGAGCACCAGCGAGCCGGGCACGCGATGGGCACGCGCAGCCGCTCGTTCTCGCTGGGCATCATCGTCGTGGGGCTCGGCTTCGCGTTCATGACGCTCATCGGCATCGCCGGGCAGGCGCCCAACGAGGCCATCGGCATCGGCGGCGCCATCGTCATCCTGGGCGCCGCGTTCATCGTCCGGAGCCTGCTGACCGCGCAGCCGGGCGAGCCGATGCCCCGGACGCCGGCGTATCGCGTGCCCGCTTCGCCCAGCGTCCCGCGTTCCGATTACTCCCCGCCGTCCGACTTCCCCCCATCCTCCGACGTCCCGCCCCCGCCGTCCGAGCCGCTGAACCGATGACGAGTGGCGGCCACGCCGGGCGTGGCGACCTCCGCCCGCGCGACGTGGCGCCACTGGGCGTGTTCGTTCACGAAGCCTTTCTCGACGACGTGACCCTGGCGCGCGTGCGGCACGCGATGGCGGCAGGCGTCGGAGAGCCGGCCGCGGTGCAGTCGCGGGATGCGTGGAGCCTGGCGCTCGATACCGAGGCGCGCGTCACCTGGGAAGTGGAACTTCCCGATGACCTGCAGGAGGCGCTCGTCACCCTGGTCAACCGGATGCTGCCGACCTTCGAGGAGGCCAGCGGCGTCGCACTGGAGAGCTGCGAGGCAGTCGCGGCGTTGCGATACCCGGCCGGGTCGTTCTACGGCCCGCATCGAGACGTCAGCGACACGCCCGACGAGCATGGCCTTCATCGTCGGGAGGTCTCGATCGTGATCTTCCTGAACGACGGCCGCGGCGCGCGGGCCGAGTTCAGCGGCGGCCGGCTGCGGCTCTACGGCCTCGAGGGGAACGAGGACGACGGCGTGGACGTGGTGCCCGAGGCCGGCACGCTGGTCGCCTTCCCCTCACGCCTTCGACACGAGGTCACGCGCGTCACGCAGGGCGAGCGCCAGTCGCTCGTGACCTGGCTGCTGGCGGCCAATGGGCCGGAGTGCCCGGACGTCAGTCCCGGCGGGGACGGCGATGGTCGCCGGGGCTGAAGCCCCGGCGCTCCGTACCCAAGCCCCAAGTCCCAAGCCCCAAGCCCCAAGTCCCACCGCCCCACGTAAACGTGGCTGGCGGCGACCGCGTAACCCGGTCATACTCACCTCGCCACCATGCTGACCTCATCCTTTCGCCGCTGGGCTGCGACTGCCGCCCTTGTTGCCGGGACGATTGTCGGGACGAGCGCCGCGAACTGGCCCGAGTGGCGCGGCCCTTCGCGGGACGGCCGCTCTCCGGAAACGGGCCTGCCGGAATCGTGGTCGCCGCAGGGCGACAACCTCGCATGGAAAGTGCCGTACGGCAGCCGTTCGTCACCCGTTGCCTTCGGCAACCGTGTCTACATCAACACCGTCGTCGGGGACCTGGGCCATACGCAGGAGCGCCTGGCGGCCCTCGATGCCGAAACCGGCAAGCTGCTGTGGGAGCAGCGCTTCAGCATCTACCTGAGCGACGTGCCGCAGCATCGCGGGGCGTGGGCGCCGCCGGCGGTGGACCCCGCCACGGGCAACGTCTACGTCTTCACCGTGGGCGCGCAGCTCTTCTGCGTGTCGCCTGACGGCAAGATCGTGTGGGACCGCTCGCTGACCGAGGACTTCGGCGCCGTCACCACGCACGGCGGCCGGACGACGGCGCCCATCATCGAGGGAGACCTGGTCATCCTGAACACGCTGGTCCTGGCGTGGGGCGATTTGAACCGGCCCGGCAACCGCTATTTCGCCATCGACAAGCGGACGGGCCAGGTGGTGTGGATCAGCTCGCCGCAGTCGCGCCACTACGACACCAACTACTCGACGCCGATCGTCGTGGACCTTCCCGCCGGCCGCGCCCTCATCGTCGGCGGGACCGACGGCGCGTATCACGCGCTGCGCGTGAACACGGGCGAGAAGATGTGGTCGGTGGACGTGAGCAAGCGCGCCATCCTCAACAGCGCCGTCTTCCGCGACAACGTGGCTTACGTCACGCACGGTGAAGAGAACATCGGGACCACCGAGATGGGGATGGTGGCCGCCATCGACGCGACGAAGACCGGCACGCTCGGCGCCGACGCGTTCAAGTGGAAGACCTTGGGGTTCCTGCCGACGTTTGCGTCGCCCGTGATGGACGACCAACGCCTCTACACGGTGGACAACGGCGCCATCGTAGGCGCGTTCGATCTGAAGTCGGGCGCGCGGCTGTGGACGAAGACGCTGGGCACGCTGCAGAAGGGGTCACCGGTGCTGGCCGACGGCAAGCTGTATGTCGGCACCGAGAACGGGAAGTTCTTCATCCTGCGCCCCTCGGCCACGGGCGCGGAGGTGCTGGACGAGGACCTGCTCGGGACGGCGGACGAGCCCGAGCCCATCGTTGCGTCGCCCATCGTTGCGGACGGGCGCGTGTACGTGGCATCGATGGAGAATCTCTACGCCATAGGAAAGCGCCGGCCCTCGGTCACGGGGCGCATGCCGGCAGTCACGCCGCCGTCGAAGGAGCCGGTGGCGTCAGTCCAGGTCTTTCCGTACGACGCGCTGGTCTCGCCGGGCGGCACGCAGGCATTCCGGCTCCGCCTCTTCGACGCGAAGGGCGCGTTCATCCGCGAGGAGCCGGCCACGGGCGCCACGTGGGCCGTGGAGCAGGTGCGCGGCACGGTGGCTGCGAAGGGCGTGTTCACGGGCGGGGACGGCAGCTCCGCGGGGTTCGTCAAGGCCACGGTGGGCGGCGTCACGGGTCAGGCCCGCGTGCGCGTCGTGGCGCCCATGCCGCTCAGCTACGACTTCGAGAGCTCGGGCGGAGAGGCACCACCGGCGTGGTGGGTGGGCGCGCCGGGCAAGCTCTTCCAGCGCTCGGTGGAGGGCGTGGGCAACGTGCTGGTCCGGCCACGCGACGAGACCGTGGGGCGCCGCGCCAAGGTGCTCATCGGCCCGGCCGACTGGTCCGGCTACACGGTGGAGGCCGACGTTCGCGGGCGCGAGCAGCGCCGGCAGCGCGGCGACGTCGGCGTCATCAACCAGCGCTATGCGCTCGTCCTCTTCGGCAACGGCCAGAAGCTGGAACTGCACCCCTGGCAGGCCGCCGACGAGATGACGGTGCGAATCCCGTTCAAGTGGGACGCGGACGCCTGGTATCGCATGAAGCTGCGCGTGGACAACCAGGCGAACGGGACGACCCTGGTCCGGGGTAAGGTGTGGAAGACGGGCGACCCGGAGCCGACGGTGTGGACCATCGAGAAGACCGACACCATCCCGCATCGGACCGGCAGTCCGGGAGTCTACGGCGACGGGATTGCCGAGGTGTATTTCGACAATCTGAAGGTGTACAAGAACCAGTAGGGTCTTGGGGCTTGGGGCTTGGGCCTTGGGGCTGAGAGCCTGTG
>JBFWQE010000077.1:4846-24520 GCA_050249615.1 Vicinamibacterales bacterium | reverse complement strand
GACCGCCAGCACGGCCGAGACCACCGCGCCATACGTCGGCCAGTCGGTGGACGTGACGCCGACGAGCAGCGCCGCGAGCGCGCGCGTCGCTGCCAGCGAGAGGACGAGGCCGAGGCTTACGCCGGCAACCACGCGGGCCAGCGCCACGCGCATCACGCCGTGCACGATCGTGCGGCCGGCCGCCCCCAGCGCGGATCGAATGGCGAACTCCTCGCGGCGGTTGGCGACGTCGAGCGCGACCAGCCCGGCCAGGCCCACGGTGGACAACACGACGGCGAGCACCGCGAACAGCGAGAACATCCACGCCGAGAATCGCCACGGCGCCCGCGCGCGTGTGACGATGGCGTCGAGCGTGGCGACGCGGCTGATGATCACGCGGGGATCCATCGCGCGCGCCTCGCGCTCGATCGCCGCCAGCACGGACAGGGGCGCGACGCTGGTTCGAAGCACCAGGTCGGTGGCCGGCATCGGCGTCTGCGCGGCCGGGTCGTACATGTCGAGCTGCACCTCCCGCAGCCCGCGATAGCGCACGTCACTCACCACGCCCACCACTTCGCGCCAGGCCTTGCGGCCCGTTCCGAACTCGAAGGTGGAGGTGCGCAGCCGCCGGCCGATGGGGTCCTGGCCAGGCCACAACCGCGCGGCCGTGCTCTCGCTCACGATGGTGACCCGCGGCGCGGTGGCCGTGTCCTCCGCCGTGAACGTGCGCCCGCGCCGCAGGCGGATGCGCATCGCCTCGAAGTATCCGGGCGTGGCCACCTGGTAGTTGAGGATCGGGTTCGCGCGCGCGGCCTCGTCGGTTTCGGGCTGCCCCTCGAGCGTCACCGTCGTGCCCTGGCCAATCGGCCCGAGCGCCAGCGGGCGCAGGTAGACGGCGCCGGCCGCCTCCACGCCCGGCAGCCCCGAGGCCCGGGCGACGAGGTCGCGCATCCACTCGTTGGCCGGCCGCTGGTCCATGCGTGGCTCGACGGCGAGCGTGAGCGTGCTGTCCGGATCGAACCCGAGATCGACGGCGCTCAGCATCGAGAAGCTCCGCACGACGAGCCCGGCCGAAACCAGCAGCACGACGGCCAGCGCGGTCTGCGCCACCTGCAGCGTGGCGCGCGTGGTGAGCGAGCGCCCGGCCGTGGCCGTGCGCCCGCCATCCGCCAGCGTCTCCACGGGGGACGTGCCGCCCGCCTGGCGCATCGGGCCCACGCTGCAGATGAGGGCGGCAGCGCCCACGACGAGAAGGCTCACGACAGCGACCGTCGCGTTGAGCGTGGCGTCGCTCAGGCCCGGCACGCCTTCCGGCGCCAGCGCGACGAGCCCGTCCATCGCCCATGCGGCGGCCAGCCATCCGGCGGCACCGCCCGCCAGCGCAAGCAGCAGCGCCTCGATCGCCCACTGCCGCGCGATGGCCCCGCGCGTGGCGCCGAGCGCCAGGCGGACGGCGCTGTCGCGGGCGCGCAGCGCCGCTCGCGTCAGCATCAGCCCCGACACGTTCGCGCAGGCGATGAGCAGCAGCAGGGCCACCGCGGCGAGGGCCGTCCAGAGCGCCGGGCGCGCCGGGCCGTAGTAGTGATCCGCGAACGGCGTCGAGACGATGTCGAACGAGGGCCCGCCCGCCTCGCCCTGCACGCGCCGCGCTATCCCCGAGAGCTCGCCCGCGAGCGCGGCCTCGTCGGCACCCTCGCGCGTCCGGCCAAGGAGGTAGAAGACACCCACGGAGCGAAGCGCCTTGGTCTTCCAGCCTTCGTCCGGCGAGGCCATCACCGGGACAGCCGGTGTCCACAGGTCGGTGCCTCGGGGAAAGTCGAAGCCCCGGGGCATCACGCCGATGACGCGCGACGGCTCCCCATCCAGCGTGATGCTGCGGCCGACGATCGCGGGATCGCCGCCGAAGCGTCCCGTCCAGAGGTCGTGGCCCAGGACCACCACCGATGGCGAGCCGGGCTGATCATCGTCCGGGCCGATGGTGCGGCCGAGGTGAGCGGCGGCGCCCAGCGTGTCGAAGAAGGATCCCGACACCCCTGTCGCCGCGAGCTTCAGCGGTTCGCCGGCGCCGTCCAGGACGGTTGGCCAGGGGGAGGCGCCGACGGCGGCGGCGCGGGCCAGCGAGCGGCTCTCGCGCCCGAGGTCCGCGACGTCCAGGTAGGAGAGCTCGATGATGCCGGCCGTGATCGTCGGGTTCGAGCCCCACGCGACGACCAGTGAGCTGGGCGCCGCGATCGGGATCGGGCGCAGGAGCACGGCCTGCACGGCGCTGAACATCACGGTGGCTGCGCCGATGGCCAGGGCCAGCGTGGCTGCGGCGGCCGCGGTGAAGCCGGGGGCGCGTCGAAGCTGGCGGAGTGCGATGCGGACGTCGTGGGCCAGGGCCATGGACCGGTCCAGCATGCCACGCCTTCCGGCCGGCGGGCGGCGGTGCAGCGATTCTCAGGGGACCTTTCGTGGGACGGGGCCTCGCGCCACGGCGCGTTGAGCGGACCTCGGCGCCAGCCGTTCGTGGGCGCCCATCCCGTGTGCTAATGTCGGCCGACATCGAGGGGGAGCGGCATGATGACCCGGCGTGACTGGCACGTGATGGTGGCGGGAGGTCTCGTCCTGGGGCCGCTGGCGGGCGGCCGTCGCGGTGCCGCCGCTGACGCCCTGGCGGCGCAGGGTGGCCGCGGGGCGGGAGCGGGCCGCTGGCGGATGCTCCTGGACGGGTCGATGAACGCCTGGCGCGGGTTCAAGTCGGACACCGTCCCCGCCGGCTGGCGCCTCGCCGACGGCGTGCTCAGCAAGGACGGCGAGGTCGGGGATCTCATCTCCCGGGATCAGTTCGGCGACTTCGATCTCGATCTGGAGTGGAGGATCGGCGAGGCCGGCAACAGCGGCATCTTCTACCGCGGCACCGAGGAGTACACGCGCATCTACTGGAGCGCCCCGGAGTACCAGCTGCTCGACGACATCAAGGGCGCGGACAACAAGACGCGGCTGACGTGCGCGGGCGCCTGCTACGCGCTCTATCCCTCGCCGGCGGGGCACCTGAAGCCCGTGGGCGAGTGGAACCACACGCGGATCGTCGCGCGCGGCCCGCACGTGGAGCACTGGCTGAACGGCGTCAAGCTGCTGGAGTTCGAGCTGGGGAGCGCGGACTGGAACGCGAAGGTGGCCGCCAGCAAGTTCAACAAGTGGCCGAACTTCGGGAAGTCGATGCGCGGGCACCTGGCGATCCAGGGGGACCACGCCGGCTCGCTGGCGTTCCGCAACATGCGCATCCGCGAGCTGCCCACCCGCTCGGCCTGACGCTGCCGGTCCGGCATGATCAAGGCCAGGCTCGGCGCGATGATGTTCCTCCAGTACTTCATCTGGGGGGCATGGTTCGTCACGATGGGCACCTACCTGGGGCAGACGCTGGGGTTCTCCGGTGCGCAGGTGGGGCTCGCCTACGGCGCGACGGCGATTGCCGCGCTCGTGTCGCCGTTCTTCCTGGGCATCGTCGCGGATCGGTTCTTCGCCTCGGAGAGGATCCTGGCGGTGCTCCATCTCGCCGGCGCGGCGCTGATGTGGGCGGTCTCGCTTCAGACGGACTGGCCCGCCTTCTATCCGTTGCTGATCGCCTACTCGCTCTGCTACATGCCCACGCTGTCGCTGACCAATGCGGTGGCGTTCCACCACGTGGCCGATCCCAAGCGCGATTTCCCGCCCATACGGGTGCTCGGCACCATCGGATGGATTGTCGCGGGCGTGCTGGTCGGGAGGGTGCTGCAGGCGGACGCCCTGGCCGTGCCGATGCAGCTGGCGGCGGGCGCCTCGGTGGTGATGGCCGTCTACGCGCTGACGCTGCCGCACACGCCTCCGCGCGCCGCGGGCGCCGCGGTCTCGATGCGGGACGTGCTGGGTCTCGACGCGCTGCAGCTGTTGCGGGACCCCGCGTTCGCGGTGTTCGTCGCCGGCTCGTTCCTGCTGTGCGTGCCGCTGCAGTTCTACTACGCCTTCACCAACCCGTTCCTGAACGAGATCGGCGTGCCGCAGGCCGCGTTCATCCAGACGTTCGGCCAGATGAGCGAGATCGGGTTCATGCTGGTGCTGCCGATGCTGCTCGTCCGGCTCGGAATCAAGCGCATCATGCTGGTCGGCATGGCGGCGTGGGCGCTACGATACGTGGCGTTCGCCTTCGGCAAACCGGGCGAGGGCATGTGGCTGCTCTACGCGGGCATCCTGCTGCACGGTGTCTGCTACGACTTCTTCTTCGTCGCCGGGCAGATCTACACGGACGAGCGCGCGGGCGAGCGCGTGCGCGCGGCGGCGCAGGGGCTGCTGAACTTCGTGACCAACGGCGTGGGCTACTTCATCGGTGCGTTCGTCTCTGGGCGCGTCGTGGACGCGTACGCCGTGACCGGCGGCGGGCACGACTGGCGGGGCATCTGGCTGGTGCCGGCAGTGGGCGCAGCTGTCATCCTCGTCGCGTTCGCCGTGGCGTTCCGGCCCCGGCCAGTCCCCGCGAGGTGACGTGTCCACGAGACCACGAAGGACACGAGGGGCACGAGGGATCCACGAAGAACACTTGGGCCTGGCCGTTGCCCGCACCCGGCGCTCCAGCCTGATGCCGGTGACAGCGCTGCTTCCTGATCTCTCGTTCTTCGTGTTGCCCTTCGTGTTCCCGTGACGCCTACACGCCTGGGTAGTTGACGCCCAGCCTCTTCAGTGCTTCCTCCGGGCAGCCGTTCCACTCCGCCACGTAGCGGTTCCCCACGTACTGCAGGTCCTCCATCCCCATCTTCGTCGTCCAGAAGCCGGTCGCGACGAGATCGCGGAAGCTGGCGAAGAACGCGCGGCCGTGGGAGAGGGCAGGCAGCGCGGGTGTCTCGTCGGGGCCCGCCTCCAGGCTGCTGGCGGGCGCTGGTGGCGGCGGTGTGGAGATGTCGTCGAGCAACGCCGTGCGCTCGGTATCCGTGCACGCGACGAACGTCTTGTCGAATCGTCGCTGGCACTCGAGATCGATCCAGGCGAGCCCGCCGCGCATCGCGGTCTGCCGCGGCGTCTCCTCAGCGCCGCGCGGCTCGTCGCTCAGGATGAAGTCCATGAACTCCGGAACGCCGGCGTCGGTGGCGCTGCCCGAGCGCTCGTCGCGCGGGATGATGAGGTCCACCAGCACGCGGACCGTGTCCCACTCGTGCGCGGTGAAGAACGTCGGTTGGAACGGCGCCGGCCGCGCGGCCGCGCGGGCGGCCTGCGCCAGGCCGCTCGCGGCCGCCACCTCGTCGACCGTCCAGGCAAAGCCGGCGGCCAGTGGAGCCGCGCCGAGCGCCCGCAGCATCCCGCGTCGATCGATGGTGCCCATCAGAGGCTCCCTGCCTTGCGCTGCTCGACAATGTAGGCGCTGGTCCGCATCGCCAGCGCCAGGATGGTCCAGGTGACGTTCTTGTCCGCGTTGGTCACGAACGGCCCCCCGTCGGCCACGAACAGGTTCTTCACGTCGTGGGCCTGGCACTGCGCATTCAGCACCGAGGTGCTCGGCGAGTGGCCCATGCGCGTGACGCCCACCTCGTGGATGATGCGCCCGCCCGGGAGGATGCCGTAGCCCGCCTCGCGCGACGGCATCGGCGTCAGCGGGGTGCCGCCCATCTCGTCGATGATTGCCCTGAACGTGCGCTGCATGTGTCGCACCTGGTTGTACTCGTAGTCGGTCCACTTGAAGTGGAAGCGGAGCACCGGGATGCCCCACCGATCGACCACGGCCGGGTCGATCTCGCAGTAGCTCTGCTCGTTCGGGATCATCTCGCCGCGACCCGAGAAGCTGACCCTCGCCCCGTAGAATCGTCGATAGTCGTCCTTCAGCGCCTTCCCGTACCCCGCCGGTGCGATGCGGCGGCCGTCCGCGTCCACGCCGGTGAAGCGATGCAGGTCCGCCAGGAATCCGGCGCTCGGCATGCGGCGCCCGCCGCCGATCTCGATGTGGTACCCGCGGGGGAAGTCCAGCGTCCTGTTGTCGAGCCACCAGGGCATGTAGAGGTGCATGCCGCTGGCGCCGTCCTCGTTGTGCGCCACGCCGTTCATCAGCTTCGGGATGAACCCGGCGACCGACACGCCGGTGGTATCGGTGAGATACCGGCCCACCGTGCCGCTCGAGTTCGCCAGGCCCTGCGGGAAGCGCGATGACCGCGAGTTGAGAAGCAGCCGCGCGGATTCGCAGGCGCTGGCCGCCAGCACGACGATGCGGGCCCGGACGTGGTTCTCCCGTCCGGTGCCGGTGTCGATGTAGGAGACGCCGGTGGCCAGCCCCGTCTCGTCGCTGGTGACCTCGCGCGCCATGGCGCGCGTGACCAGCGTGAGCCGACCCGTCACCATCGCGGGAGGCAGCAGCACCGACGGCGACGAGAAGTTCGCGTGAATCGCACAGCCGCGGCCGCATTGGCCGCAGTAGTGACAGGCCTTGCGCCCGTTGTGCGGGCGCGTGAGGATCGACAGCCGCGAGGGGATGCAGGTAATCTTCAGCCTGTCGGCGGCCTGCTTGATGAGCAGCTCGTAGCAGCGCGGACGGGGCGGCGGCAGGAAGATGCCGTCGGGCTCGTTGGGCAGGCCCTCGACCGACCCGAAGATGCCGACCAGGCGATCCACCTCGTCGTAGTACGGCTTCAGGTCGTCGTAAGAGATGGGCCAGTCGTCGCCGAGCCCGTCGATGCTCCGCCGGCGGAAGTCGTCCGGGCCGAAGCGCAGCGAGATGCGGCCCCAGTGATTGGTGCGCCCGCCCACCATCCGCGTCCGGAACCAGTCGAACTGCGAGTCGGGACCGGTCGTGTACGGCTCGCCATCGAGCGTCCATCCGCCCCAGCCTGCGTCGAACTCGCCGAACTGCCGCGTGGGAACTGCCGCGCCGCGATGCGGGCCGTCGTAGGACCACGCGAACATCTTCGAATCGCGCGCCGTGTCGAACGGCGCGCCTGCCTCGAGCATCACGACGTCGGCACCCGCCTCGGTGAGCACCTTCGCAGCCATGCCGCCACCTGCGCCCGATCCGACGATGCAGACATCGTAGATTCGCCGGTTGCGGATGATCTGCATTGCGGTCAGTACCCCCTGGCCAGCCCGGTGATCCGCGGATCGGACTGCCCGAACCACCGCCCGTCGCGGCGCTCGATCGTGGCCCCGATGCTTCCATCGTCCGGTCGCTCGAAGAAGCGCACGTCGTGGCCCAGGCGCTGGAGCTCACGGACCTCTGCCGGGTCGAAGCCGTTCGTCTCGAGTCGAAGCGCGTCGGGCAGGTGCTGGTGGTGCATGCGTGGCGCCTGCATCAGCGCCGACACGCCGAGGCCGTAGTCGAGGCGGTTGGAGATGGCCTGGAAGACGGTCGTGATGATGAAGGGCCCTCCGCTGGCGCCCGTCACGAGCATGGGCCGCTTGTCGGCGTCCAGCACGATGGTGGGCGTCATCGCGGAGAGCATGCGCTTGCCCGGGGCGATGGCGTTGGCCTCGCCCTGCACCAGGCCGTACATGTTCGGCGTGCCCGGCCGCGCCGCGAAGTCGTCCATCTCGTTGTTCAGCAGGAACCCGGCGCCCGTGACGGTGACGGCGGACCCGTACCAGCCGTTGATCGTGGTCGTGAGCGCCACGGCGTTGCCCTTGTCGTCGGTGACGGAGAAGTGCGTCGTCTGCCGGCTTTCGGCCGGGGCAGGCCGGCCCGACACCTCCGTTGATGGCGTCGCGCGGTCGGTCGAGATGGACGCGCGGAGCGTGGCACTGAAGGCCGGCGACAACAGCCCGGCCTGGTCGAACGTCACGTGATCGGGATCGCCGAGCACCTCGTTCCGGACGGCGAAGGCGCGCCGCATGCTCTCGGCTTCGAGGTGCACGGCCTTTGCTGAGTGCCAGCCGAGGCCGCGGAGGTCGTAGGCCGAGAGCTGCCCCGCGATGAGCGCGAGCGTGAGCCCGCCGGACGAGGGCGGCGGCATGGAGACGATCTCGTGCCCGCGATAGGTGAAGCGGATCGGTTCGCGCCACTTCGCCTCGTAGCCCTCCAGATCCTTCGCGGTGATCAGCCCCCTACCTCGCTTCATCTCCGCGACCACGAGGCTGGCCGTCTCGCCTTTGTAGAAGCCGTCCCGTCCGCCCCCCGCGATCCGGCGGAGCGTGCGCGCGAGGTCCGGGTTCTTCAGCCGCGCGCCAGGCGCAAGCGGCTGGCCGTTCGGCAGGTACAGCGCGGCGGAGGCGGGAAAGCGCGCGAGCCGACCGGCCTCGGACTTGATGACGGTCGCGGCGTACTCATCCACCACCCAGCCGTCTTCTGCCAGCCGAATGGCCGGCTCGACGAGGCTGGCCCACGGCTTCGATCCGAGCTTTTCGTGCGCGGCCCAGAGCCCGGCCACGCTGCCCGGCACGCCCGCGGCCAGGTGACCCGTGACGGAGCGGTCGCCGGTTTCCCCCTTGGCGTCGAGGTACATGTTCCGGCTCGCGGCCGCGGGAGCGGTTTCGCGGAAGTCGAGCGCGTAGCTCGTGCCATCGACGCTCGCCACCATGAAGCCGCCCCCGCCGATGTTGCCGGCGCTCGGCAGCGTCACGGCGAGCGCGAAGGCGGTTGCGACGGCCGCGTCCACGGCGTTTCCGCCGTCCCTCAGTACGGCGACACCAACGTCGGTGGCCAGGGCCTGATCGGCCACCACCATCCCGTGCTCGCCCTCGGCCGCGGGTCTGTCCAGGGGGAAGGGCCAGAGCTCGGGGACGCGCGGGGTGGTGGCGGGCAGTTCGGTGGCTGGGCCCTGCGCCGGCCCGGGTGATGTGGTGGAGGTACAGGCGCCGAACGCGAACAGGCCGGCGCCCAGGAGCAGAGGTAGAAGGCGGCGGTGCACGGCGTGAGGATACACCGGCCGCGCACCGGAGGACGGGCGACACCGAGGCGGCTACTCGATCACCCGGTCACGGCACCGCGAACACCCAGATGGCGCCGCCCTCGGGCACCTCGGGAAACGCGCCGCCGGTGAGCGCGTTCAACCGCCCCTGCACGAGGCGCGAGTCGATGCCCCAGCCCGACTGGATGGCGATGTACTGCTTGCCGTCGATCGTGAACGACGAGGGCGGGGCGAGGATGCCCGAGTTGGTGGGGAACTCCCAGAGCAGCGCCCCGGTCATCGCGTCGAAGGCGTGCAGTTTCCGATCGTTGGTGCCGCCCGAGAACACCAGGCCGCCGCCGGTGGCGAGCATCGATCCCCAGTTGATGGACGTGGGATAGCGGTGCGTCCACACGCGCTGGCCCGTGTCCACGTTCCACGCCTGCACTTCACCCACGTGATCCGCCCCGGGCGCGAGCTGGAGGCCGCTCTGGGCGCCCATGAAGCGCTCACCGGCCTCGTACTCCACTTCCGTGCCCGTCAACCAGTCGCAGAGGTTCTCGTTTGCCGGGATGTAGATCATCCGCGTCTTCGGGCTGAACGCGATGGGGGGCCAGTTCTTCCCGCCCCAGTGCGACGGGCAGATGTTCTCGGCCTTCTTTCCCGTGGCGGGCTTGCGATCCGGATCGACGTCGGGCCGGCCCGTCTTCGGGTCGAGGCTCCGAAAGACCGTCTGGCGGACGTACGGCATGCCCTGCACGAAGCGGATGGGACCGGTACCGCGCTCGAGGAACCACAGATATCCGTTGCGCGCGACGTTGATCAGGCCTTTCACTGCGCGGCCCTCGCGCTGGTAGTCCACGAGGATCGGGGGCGAGACCTCATCCCAGTCCCACGAGTCGTTCGGGTGGTACTGGAAGTGCCCGCGGATCTGGCCAGTCTTCGCGTCGAGGGCGATGGTCGAAGCGGTGTACAGGTTGTCGCCCGGCCGTTGATCGCCCATCCACGGTCCACCGTTGCCCGTGCCCCAATAGGCGATCCCCGTCTCCGGATCGTAGTTGCCTGTCACCCACACCGGCGCGCCGCCGGTCTTCCACTGATCGCCCTTGGGCCACGTCTCGCTGCCCGGTTCGCCCGGGGCAGGCACCGTGTAGGTCTTCCACGCGGGCTTCCCGGTCTCCGCGTCGTACGCGGCCACGAAGCCGCGAATGCCGAATTCCCCGCCCGACGCGCCGATCATCACGAGGCCTTCGGCCACCAGCGGCGCCAGCGTCATGTAGTAGCCTCGCTGGTTCTCGCCGACGTCGGCCGTCCACACTTCCTTGCCCGTCCGGGCGTCGAGCGCGACCAGCACGCCCTCGTTGGCCGGCAGGTACACCTTGTCGCCGTAGAGCGCAACGCCGCGGGAGGTCGGGTGCATGACGACGGCGTCCTCGGGAATCGGGCGCCGGTAGCGCCAGAGGAAGCGACCCGTCCTTGCCTCGACGGCAATCACCTGGTTGCCGGGTGTCGAGACGAACATCACGCCGCCGTTGACCAGGGGCGGCGCCTCGTGGCCGTTGGTGGCGCCGGTCGAGAAGACCCACACCGGCTGCAGGCGCGCGGCGTTCGACGTGTTGATCTGATCGAGCGGGCTGTAGCCCCACCCGTCGTAGGTGCGGCGAATCATCAGCCATTCGCCATCGGCGGGCTTCAGGAGCCGCTCGGCCGTGACGGGTGGATAGGCCTTCAGAATGGCCGGCATGGGCAGGGGCGGGGTCGGCGGCGGTGTGGGCGCCGGCCGCTGCGCCGCGTCGAGCAGAACCACCGCCAGCGCCACCGCTCCCAGCGTGGCCAGGACGAGTCTCGTCACCCGCATCGTCTCCTCGCTTCCCATTCCGGCATGTCGGCGGGGGTGCCGTCCCACCGCACCGACGCGGCCGCCGACTCCCGGTTCCCGACTCCCGACTCCCGATCTGGTCCTAACCCTGCTCGAACCCCGGGCGGGCGGTGAACGGCCCGGCCACCTCCAACCGGCCCTCGACCACGCGCAGCGGCAGCGCCGGGAGGTTGCGCGGCGCCGGGCCGTCGATGACGCGCGCCTGATCGCGTGGGTCGAACTTCGACTCATGACAATCGCAGTAGAGCGCCCCTTCCTCGACCAGGTAGGCGCCCACCTCGCAGCCCGTGTGGGTGCAGATGGCCGAGTAGGCCACCACGCCCTCCACCGCGCGCGGACGCGTTCGCTCGTCAAGGGTGGCCGGGTCGACGCGGACGAGCACGAGTCGATTGAGGCGAGAGCCGCTGCGCACCACGCGATCGGCGGCCGTCATCGGCCACGCCAGCATCGGCGTGGGGCCTCCGCCCACGTCGGCCGGCGTCAATGGCGTGGCGGTGGAATCGCCGACCTTGACCAGCAGGTCGCCCGCGGCGGGTCGTGCCGAGCCCGGCTCCTGCGCGGCCGCGGCATCGGGTGCCATCCACGCGAGGACCAGGCCTGCCGCGCCTTGCAGCACCGTGCGACGGGGCATGCCCGCGTGCGAGAAGCGACAGGAGCGCGGGGGCTGATCGGAATCGGCATCGGCCATTGTCGTGTCGCGCGAATCCTACACCGACCGCTACGCGTGGGGCGCCCAGCTCTGGTCGCCGGGCGCGTGCGGGGCGCACGGGTCGAAGCGCCCGGGCGACTCGATGTAGCGCATCGCCTGGCGGTAGCCGATCTCGGAGGTGAAGTAGCCGAGCAGCGCCAGCTCCTTCATCATGCGGAAGTAGTGCGGTGGTTCGTCCTCGGGCCGTGCCGCCGCCGCGGGCGCTCGGGAGCGCGGCGCCTCGGCGCGTTCCTCCATCGTGGTCCTCTGCTCGCGATCGAGGGCCTCGAGGAGCGTGAGTCGCTGGGCTGTTGTCGCCTGCATGAACGTCGTGCTGGTGGCCGCGCGGCAGGCCTCGTCCAGCTGCCGCATGCCCTCGCGAAAGACCTGCCGGTTCCGATCGGTGTACACGTCGGTGACCATCAGCGCCATGAACGCGCCTGTCTTCGCGGCCTTCGCGCCGGGTGTCGTGGTCTCCGGCAGGATCGTGTCGGCAATCTCATCGAGGAACGCGATGTCGGCGGCCGAAAACGTGCCGACGCCCTCCGCCATCACCTGTGCCATGACGCCATCGTCACGTGGCATGGCCGCGAGACCGTCGCCGCCGATGAGGGCCGCGCCGCCAAGCATCGCTGCCACGTGCTGGATGGCGGCGCGCCGCGTGATCCCGCTCGCTTGAGCCCTGTCACCCGACCTGCTCTGTGCGCTCGCTGCCGTCATCTGCGCCATCCTTCCGACTCCCGACTCCCGACTCCCGGTTCCCGGTTCCCGGTTCCCGACGCATGCCTACAGGTTCCCCCGCTTCAACTCCTCCACCGCGAACGCAGCCGCCCGCGCGGTCAGCGCCATGTAGGTCAGCGACGGGTTCTGGCACGCGGCGGACGTCATGCACGAGCCGTCGGTCACGAACACGTTCGGGGCATCCCACACCTGGTTGTGCGCGTTCAATACGGACGTCTTCGGATCCCTCCCCATGCGTGCCGTGCCCATCTCGTGAATGCCCATGCCGGGGAAGTAGCCGTTGTCGAAGACGCGCACTTCGCGCACACCGGCGGCCTCGAGCATCTCGGCCATGTCGTTCATCATGTCGCGCCGCATGAGCCGCTCGTTCTCGCCGGTGGCGCAGTCGATGGACAGCACCGGCAGGCCCCACGTGTCCGTCCTCGCCTCGTCGATGGTGATCCGGTTGGCGTGGTTCGGCAGCATCTCACCGAAGGCCGTGCCGCCGATGCGCCACGGTCCCGGCGTGGCCATGGTGTCCTTGAAAGCCGCACCCACGCCGAGCTCCGCGACGGCGCGCTCCCAGCCCTGGCGGCTGGCGCTTCCCTGGTAGCCGAAGCCGCGGAGGTACTCCCGCTTGTCGCCGAAGAAATTCCGGTAGCGGGGGATGTAGAAGCCTGTCGGCCGGCGCCCGTAGACGTTGCGATCCTCGTGGCCGGGGACGATGCCGTTGGCCCCGCAGCGGAAATGGTGGTCCATCAGGTTGTGGCCGAGCTCACCCGAGCTGCTCCCCAGGCCGCCCGGCCAGACATCACGCGCGGAGCGCATGAGCAACCACGTGGAGTTGAGCGTGGACGCGCACAGGAAGACCACGCGTGCCCGGTACTCGGTAGTCACGCTGGTCTGCGCGTCCAGCACGCGCACGCCCGTCGCGCGCTGGCGATCCCGGTCGTAGACGACGTCGGTGACAATCGCGTGCGTCTTGAGCGTCAGGCGACCCGTCGCCACCGCGGGCGGCAGGGTCGAGGACTGCGTGCTGAAGTACGCGCCGTAAGGGCAACCCAGCCAGCAGGCCGCCCGATACTGGCAGCGGCCACGCCGCCCGATCGGCTGCGTCAGGTTCGCGGTCCGGCCGGGGATGATCCGCCGTCGTCCTTCGAACTGCTTCGCGATACGGGCGGCGACGGCTTCTTCCGCGCAGTTGAGCGGCATGGCCGGCTGGAACCGGCCGTCCGGCAGTTGCGGAAGACCCTCGAGCGACCCCGAGATGCCCGCATGACGCTCGACGTGGTCGTACCACGGCGCCAGGTCCGCGTAGCGGATGGGCCAGTCGACGGCGATGCCCTCCTTCGCGTTCGCCTCGAAGTCCCAGTCGCCCAGGCGATAGCTCTGGCGGCCCCAGGTGAGCGAGCGGCCGCCGACCTGGTAGCCGCGGTACCAGTCGAAGCGCTTCACCTCCGTGTACGGGGAATCCTTGTCCGACGCCCACCAGTCGAGATTCTTCTCGTTGAGCGGATAGTCGCGCTTCAGGACGGGATAGGCGTCGATCATCTCCCGCGTGCGGCCGCCGCGATGGGGATACTCCCAGGGCGCCTTGCGCGCGTTCGGATAGTCCCTGCCGTGCTCGACGTTCTTTCCGCGCTCGAGCAGCAGCACGCGCAGCCCACGCTCGGTCAGCTCCTTCGCGGCCCATCCGCCAGAGATGCCCGAGCCGACGACGATGGCGTCAAACGCTTCCGATTGAAGCATCTCATCCGCCCCTTCTGCCTATCCGAGCCCCGCCAGGTGGCGGTAGCTCTTCTCGAGGCTCTCCACCGGATCGCCCGACGAATAGTCCTGCTCGACGAAGTAGTGGCGGACGCCGGCCTCGCGCGCGGCGGCCAGGATGGCCCGGAAATCGATCGCGCCGGCCCCCACTTCCACGAACGCCGTCCGAGGCACGGTGCTCTCCGCCAGGCTGGTCCCGGCCGTCGGGGCCTTGTCCTTGAGGTGCAGTGACGCGACGCGCCCCCTGTAACGCCGCAGCAGCGCGACGGGGTCCGCGCCGGCGACGGTGGCCCAGAACACGTCGAGCTGCAGCTGCATTCCCGAGTCCGACGTACCCCGCATCAGCGCATCGAGCCAGGTCGTGCCGTCGCGGTCACGGCCGAACTCGAACGCATGGTTGTGGTAGCAGAGCTGCACCCCCGCTGCCGACGCCGTTCGCGCCATGCGAGAGAAGCGGGTCGCCAGGGCGTCGAATCCGGCGCGATCCGTTGGCCGTTCCTCGGGGGCCACGAAGGGCACGACCGCGTACCGGGCCCCGTGCCTCTTCGCCTCGTCGGCGAACGCGGCAAGGCCCTCGCCCGCAGAGGTGGGGCCATCCAGGTGCACGCTGACGATGGAGAGGCCGAGCCGCGAGGCGAGGGGCGCCACCACCCGCATCGTGGCCTGCATCACCTCGAGCTCCTTGTACCCGATGGCCGCGATGCGCTTCAGCGTGCCGGCGGGGTCGGAGGATATCTGGCTGCGAACGGTGTAGAGCTGCACTCCCCAACGGGGTGGTCCGTCGGGTTGCCGGAGCTCGGCTGCGAGGCTGTCTGCGCCGGCGCGAGCGCGCACCCCGACCGCTCCGGCAAGGCCAGCGGCGAGGCCTTTCAGCAGCGAGCGTCGGTGGACATCCATCGTGCTCCCGCGGGGTCGGGCCACTCTAGCACAGCGCGTGCGTGATACCCTCCCCGTCGGAGCGGAGGCGCATGGCACCGAGACTGGGCGTCGGATTCATCGGCAGCGGGTTCATCACGCGCTTTCACATCCGATCCTGGGAGGCCGTGCGCGCCGCCGACGTGCGGGGCGTGTGGAGCCCCACACGCGCGCACGCAGAGGAAGCGGCGGCGCTGGCGCGCCAGCTGCGCGTGGGGGACGCGCGCGCCTTCGACTCCATCGAGGCGATGGTGGCGGACGAGAGCATCGACTGCATCTGGATCTGCGGCCCGAACTATGCGCGCGTGGACAACATGTCGCGCATCGTCTCGGCCCTCAGGGGCGGCGCCCGGCTGCGCGCGGTCGCCTGCGAGAAGCCGCTCGGCCGGAACGTGGCCGAGGCGCGCCGCATGGTCGAACTGGCCGAGGAAGCCGGCGTGCTGCACGGCTACCTCGAGAACCAGCTGTTCCAGCCCGGCCTGGAACGCGGGAGGCACATCGCGTGGGCGCGCGGGGCCGCGGCGTCGGGTCGGCCCTACCTGGCGCGGGCCGCGGAAGAGCACGGGGGGCCGCACATGCCCTGGTTCTGGCAGGGCGACCTCCAGGGCGGCGGCGTGCTGAACGACATGATGTGCCACAGCCTCGAGGTCGGGCGGCATCTGCTCACCGCCCCCGGCGCGCCCCGGCACAGCATCCGCCCCGTGAGCGTGTCGGCGCAGATTGCCTCGCTGAAATGGTCCCGGCCGGAGTACGTGCAGCTGCTGCGGGAGATGACCGGCGGCGGCGCAGACTACGCGTCGAAGCCGGCCGAAGACTTCGCGCGCGCGACCGTCACCTACGAAGACGAGCACGGCAGGCCGCTCATCGTCGAGGCCACCACGTCGTGGAGCTTCGTCGGCGCGGGGCTGCGCCTCAGCATGGAGCTGTTGGGACCGGAGTACTCGATGTCCACCAGCTCGCTGGAGGGCGGGACGAAGGTGTTCTTCTCGCGGCGGCTGCGCGAGCAGGCGGGCGAGGACCTGGTGGAGAAGCAGAACGCCGAGCAGGGGCTGATGCCCATCGTGGGCAACGAGGCGGCGGAGTACGGCTACGAGAACGAGAATCGCGCGTTCAGCCGCTGGTTCGCCGACGGCGTGCAGCCGGAGCTGAACTTCCATGCCGGGTTGGAAGTCACCGAGCTGCTGATGGCCTGCTACATGAGCGCGGAACAGGGCCGCGTCATCGAGTGGAAGCCGGATGGACTGGCCACTTACGTGCCGCCGTCGGCGCGGCGATCGTAAGAGGCGGGTCCGGCACCGTGATGCGCCAGGGCGAGCCGAATTAACCTACACGTCATGCAGCGCCGAAGCTTTCTCTCGTACGCCGCGCTCGCCAGCCTGCTGACCGCCACACCTCGACAGGCCCGTGCGGGCGGCGCCCAGGCCGCTGCGCCTCGCGTTGGCGCGCGGCGCCCTATCCCGAAGCCCGGCCCGATGGTGCCGCCCGTGCCCGCCATCATCACCAGCGTGCACGGCAAGCCCGGCGACCCCGACGAGTTGTCGGTGCTCTGGACCTTCGTCGTCAATGGCGACCCGCCGCAGGTGGGCGTGGCCGCCGGTGACGAGCACATCGCCGGCGGGCTCATCACGCTGCATCGGGAGTTCGCGTTGAACGTCCCGGTGGCGTCGATGATCCATGCCTTCGACCGCCTCGACTTCAACTCCAGCCGCGCGGCCGACAAGTACGCCCTGTCGGGCCTGACGCGTGGCACGGCAACGGCCGTCAAGGCGCCGACGGTGAACGAGGCCCCCATCCAGCTCGAATGCCGCGTGTCGCACATCCTCCGGGTGCCGCCGGTCCGCACCGTCTTCATCGCCGACGTCGTGGCCACCACGGTGCACGAGGGCATCTGCGACGACGATGGGCGGCTGCGCCCGGAATCGGCGGCGTTCTTCGGGATGATGGCCGGCTGCGGCGAGTTCTTCACGATGGACCGCAAGGTCGGCCACATCGGGCAGAGCGTGGGGCGGAACGACATCCGGTACTGACGCCGCGGAGCGCAGGCATCCGGAGACGGGGACGGTCCCGGTGACAGGAGATGGCCATGTCCGGACGCCGCGTCTCGCGACGGGAAGTAATGGGTGGCGCCGCCGGCGCGGCGCTGGGGAGCTGGCTGTCGCCGGCAATCGCGGCCCTGCCCCAGGCCGCCGGTCAGGGGAGCGGCTTCCGGCAGTCGGTGTGCCGCTGGCCCTTCTCGACGATCCCGCTCCGCGACTTCTGCCGCAGCGTGGCGGAGATGGGCCTGAAGGCCATCGACCTGCTCACGCCGGACGAATGGCCCATCGCGCGCGAGCACGGGCTCACCTGTTCCATGGGCTCGGGCCTGGGCGGCACCATCGTCGAGGGTCTGAACGACGCCGCCAATCACGACGCCATCGTGCAGGGACTCACGGAAGGGATCCCGCGCGCGGCCGACGCGGGCGTGCCGAACGTCATCACGTTCTTCGGCAACCGGCGCGGGCGCGCCGATGACGAGGCGATCGCGAACTCCGTGGCCGCGCTCCGCCGAGTGGCCCCGGTGGCCGAGCGGCACGGTGTGACGGTCTGCGTCGAGCTGCTCAACAGCAAGGTGGACCACAAGGACTACCAGGGGGATCGCACGCCGTACGGCGTGGCGGTGGTGAGCCAGGTGAACTCACCACGCGTCAAGCTGCTCTACGACATCTACCACATGCAGATCATGGAGGGCGATGTCATCCGCACGCTGCGCGAGTACCGCCAGTGGATCGCGCACTACCACACCGCCGGCGTGCCCGGGCGCCACGAGATCGACGACACGCAGGAGCTGTACTACCCAGCCATCTTCCGCGCCATCCGCGAGACCGGGTTCGCCGGCTACGTCGCGCACGAGTTCATCCCGGTTCGCGACCCGCTGGCCTCGCTTCGCGAGGCGGTGGCCATGGGGCGAGCCTGAGGACCACGTCGCGCGCCGTCGGGTGCGACGCTACTTGCGCGCCGCCACCCCGCGAGCCGCGGCGGCAATCATCCGGTTGAGCGCCGCAATCGACAGCCCGCCCTCGTCCGTGGGCGGGATGGTCGCAAAGCCGATGGCCGAGGCCTTGCGGTAGCGCGTGAAGATCTGCTCGAAGAGCGCGGCCAGTTCCTCGCTGGACGGTCCGCCCGGCACCTTGTTGCCGTGCGCCATCACCTCGCGCGGGTCGAGGACGTCCATGTCGATGTGCACGTAGATCTTGTCGGTGATCCGATCCAGCCGGTCGAGCTGGGCCCACACCGCCGGCGTCTGGCGGCGCAGGTCGTCCACCGTCAGCTGTTCGATCTGCGACGTGTCCACGAGGTGCTGCTCCAGCGGGTCGGTGAGTCGCACGCCACCCATCACCACGTAGCGGTCCGCCAGCGGCGGGTCGAGCTTCGCGTCGAGGCGCATGCCGTGCAGCGCACGCCCGGTGGCGACGGCGACGGGCATGCCGCCCAGGGATCCGCTGCGTGTTGTCTCCGGCGTGTTCAGATCCGGGTGCGCGTCGAGCCAGAGCATCCCGATCCGCAACGCCTCGTGCGTGGGGCCGGATCGCTGCAGGCCGGCGACGAGGCCCGGCATGGAGGGGCAGGTCGCGAGCAGCCCCACGGTGAAGTACCCCTCTCGCTCGTTCTTCGCGACGATGTCGGCGAAGTGGCCGAGGGACATCCCCAGCTTCTTCCAGCCACCGTATTCCTGCTGCTCCTCGGGTGTCAGCCGCGCCTCCTCGACGCGCACCGTGGCACCCATGGCCTCGAGAATCTGGCGGATGCCGCCCTCTGCCATCGTCGTCGGGCCCTTCGACGGCCCGTTGGGCGACAGCGGCTGCTTTGAGAGCGCGACGCGGAGCTTGCCGGCGCCGTCCTTGTAGGCCTGTTGCGCGTCGACGGCTGACATCGTGGCCGCCAGTGCGACGGCCAGTACCAGAAAGGGGAACCTCGGCATGGTCACCTCGCGGCGATTATAGGGTCTCGCGTCGGCCGGCTCGAGGCGCCGGCCGCGCGAGAACCGCCACGACCGAGAGCGCGCACACCGCCGGAATCGGGGTGCTTCGCATGTGCCGCATTATCGTCTGCCGCGGAACTCCTGCACCCTTGCCCCCCCGGCACCCGGCACCCGGCACCCCTGCACCCCTGCACCCCATCCCGATATAGACTCCGCGCACGCACCCCCGAAAGGACACACCCATGGAAGGCATGATTGCGTCGCTGCTCGAGGACTTCGAGGACGGGAAGATGGACCGCCGCCAGCTGATCCGGAGCCTGGCGATGGTGGCGATGGCCGGTCCCGCGGCTGCTGGAGTCGCCGATGCCGCGCAGGCGCCGGCGGCGAAGGCTGCGTGGAAGACCGTGCACCTGGATCACATCTCCTACGCTGTTTCCGACTACAAGCGGAGCGCCGCGTTCTACTCGAGCCTGATGGGCTGGGAGGTGGTGAACGACAACGGCACGAACCAGGCCACGCTCAGGATCGGCAACGTGGGCGAGATCATCATCCGAAACGCGCGTCCCGCCCCCGCCGACGCTGCGGTGCGGCCCGCCCCCGCGGCGGCGGCACAGGGCGACCGCCCGCCGGTTACCGGCGTCATCAACCACATCTCATGGGGCATCGAGCCGTGGGACACCGATGGCGTCAAGGCCGAGCTCGAGAGGCGGGGCCTGAAGCCGCGGCCCGACATGCAGGGCTCCGACTTCAAGAGCTGGCACGTGCTGGATCCGGACGGCTGGGACCTGCAGATCAGCAACCAGACGAAGTAGAGAGGGGTCAGACTTCGTCGGGAGTCGGGAGTCGGAGTGAGGTGGTCATGGCCATCGAAGACCAGCATGTCGGTCGAAGGCGGTTCCTGAAAGGCGCAGCGGTGGGAGCGGCAGGGCTGGTGACTTCCCCAGTCGTGTCCGGC
>JBFWQE010000077.1:0-4746 GCA_050249615.1 Vicinamibacterales bacterium | reverse complement strand
GTCGGGAGTCGGGAGTCGGAGTGAGGTGGTCATGGCCATCGAAGACCAGCATGTCGGTCGAAGGCGGTTCCTGAAAGGCGCAGCGGTGGGAGCGGCAGGGCTGGTGACTTCCCCAGTCGTGTCCGGCGCCTCGCCTCCCGTCGCGGCCGCGGCTCAGGCGCCCTCAGCGTCGAGTGTGACTCCGGACCCGACGCGGCCTGATGCGTTCCACACCGACCGGCCTGGCGCGGACTTCATGGTCGACGTGCTGAAGGCCCTCGACTTCGAGTACGTGGCCGCCAACCCCGGCTCCACCTTCCGCGGCCTGCACGAGTCGCTTGTCAATTACGGCGGCAACCGGAAGCCCGAGCTGCTGACGTGTTGCCACGAGGAGTCGTCGGTGTCGATGGCTCACGGCTACGCCAAGATCGCCGGCAAGCCGATGCTGGTGATGGCCCACGGGACCGTGGGCCTGCAGCACGCGTCGATGGCGGTCTACAACGCCTTCGCCGACCGTGTGCCGGTCTGCATCATCCTCGGCAACATCCTCGACGCCACGTGGCGCCGCGGCGACGTGGAATGGGCGCATGCCGTGCAGGACGCGGCGGCCATGGCCCGCGACTACATCAAGTGGGACGACACGCCTGTGTCGCTCCCGCACTTTGCCGAATCGGCGATGCGTGCCTACAAGATCGCGACCACGCCCCCGTACGGCCCGGTGGTGCTCACCGTCGATGCCGTCATGCAGGAGGAACCCATTCCCGAAGCGGACGAGGGGCGACTCCGCATCCCCAGGCTGGCGAGGAGCACGCCACCGGCGGCAGACGAGGGCGCGATCGCCGAGCTGGCGCGGATGCTCGTCGCCGCGGAGAACCCGCGGATCATCACCGGCAGGCCGGCGCGCACGCCCGAGGGCCTGGCGCGGCTCGTGGAACTGGCCGAACTGCTCCAGGCGCCGGTGCAGGACATGCGCTTCCCGATGCGCATGAACTTCCCGAACCGGCACCCGCTGAAGCTCGCTGCCGGCGCCTCGGTCGCGGGGTGCGACCTGATCCTGGGCCTGGAACACCCGGAATTCCACCTGAACCTGAACGCGATCACGCCGGTGAACCGGCTCGGCATGAACGCGCGGCCGCTGGTCTCACCAGGCGCGAAGATCGCCACGATCAACGCGTCTGAGCTCATCACGAAGAGCAACTACCAGGACTTCGGACGCTATGTCGAGGCGGACCTGGCCATCGCGGCTGATACGGAGGCCACGCTGCCCGCGCTCGTCGAGGCGTGCCGCCGCCTCATCACGCCAGAACGGAAGCGGGCCATCGAGCAGCGCGGGGCGAAGACGGCCGAGGCCACGCGCCAGGCCTGGGAGCAGGGGCTCGAGCAGGCGGCCTGGGGCTGGGACGCGAGCCCGATCTCGACGGCCCGCCTCTCCGCGGAGATCTGGAACCAGATCAAGGACGAAGACTGGTCGCTCGTTTCGGACGTCTCGTTCATCAACAACTGGCCGCACCGGATGTGGGATTTCACGAAGCACCACCAGTTCATCGGCTGGTCGGGCGCGTACGGCATCGGCTACGGAATCGGGGCAGCGGTGGGCGCCGCTCTTGCCAACCGCGCGCACGGCCGGCTGAGCGTCAACGTGCAGTGTGACGGCGACCTGAACTACGCTCCCGCGGTGCTGTGGACGGCGGCCCACCATCGCATCCCGCTGCTCACGGTGATGCACAACAACCGCGCCTATCACCAGGAACGGATGTACATCACCGATGTGGCGGCGAAGGTGAAACGCGACGTCACGCGAGCGGGCATCGGAAACGACCTGACCGATCCGAACATCGACTACGCCTCGCTTGCGAAGGCCTATGGCGTGCACGGAATCGGGCCCGTCGAGAACCCGAACGACCTCGGTCCGGCACTGAAGCGCGCCATCGACGTCGTGAAGCGTGGTGAGCCGGCGCTGGTCGACGTGGTGACGCAGGGGCGGTGAGGGGGCAGGCCGGGGAGCAGGAGCAGGGATCAGGGATCAGGGATCAGGCGCCGGCGCTCGAGGGGGAGGACGAGGTGAAGACTGGCCTGGGGACGATTGCGGCGTTACTGGCCGCGGCTGTGGCGCTTGACGCGCAGGCGGCGGCACCTGAAGCGCTGCCCGCCGGCGACACGGCGAGGGGGCGGGAGGCCTTCGTCACCTACAAGTGCGCCTGGTGCCACGGCACCGAGGGGCAGGGCGGCCTGGCGACCGTGGGCCCCCGCATCGCGCTCGTTCCGCGCGGCCTGGACAGCTTCATCGCCTACGTTCGCAAGCCCGCGGCGCGAATGTCGGCGTACTCGGAGGCGTCCGTCTCCGACGCGGTCCTGAAGGACATCTACGCGTATCTCAGGGCACGAGCGCCCGCGAAGCCGGCGACGGACATCCCGCTCCTCGAGCAGTTGCGCAGGCCGAAGGGATGACGCGGACGAGCTGATCACCACCGGCGGTCGTGCGACGGACTTACTTCCCGCGTAACCGGTTTCGCCGCGCGTAAGACCCGGGCCGCCGCGCTGCCGGAATCCGCGCCGAAGCCACGCGGATACCGATGGCGCGAATCGTGCGACGCGCGTGGGCGGAGGAGGCTGCCCATGCGACGACCGATCCTGAGCCTCGTGGCCGCGCTCGCCCTGCTGGCCGGCGCGACCGCGGAGGCCCACGCGCAAACTGTCCGGCTCACCGCCATCCTGTCCGGCGCCAGCGAGACCCCCGCCGTCCTGACCGGCGGCGCCGGCACGGCCGAGGTCTTCGTCAACCTGGGTCGGCGGACGGTGACCTACGAGATTCACGTCTTCAACATGCCCACGCTCACCACGGCCGGGCACTTCCACGTGGGCGGGTCGGGCCTCGCGGGCCCCATCGTCGTGGACCTGGCGCCGCCGCGCGTCACGGACGACTTCACGTTGAGGGGCGAGGCCGAGGCAGCGTCGCTGCGCGCCCGACCGGATCAGGGCATCCACACCTGGGACGACTTCATCCAGGCGCTGGTGGGGGGACAGATCTACGTCAACATCCACAGCACGACGAACGGAGGCGGCGAGATCCGCGGGCAGCTCGTGCCGGATCGGTGATGGGCGGACAGAAGGTTCTCGGGTTCTCGGGTTCTCAGGTTCTCGGGTTCGGTTCCCGGGTTCGGCCTCGGGTTCGCGCGGGGTGGTCAGAACCTGAGAACCCGCGAACCCGCGAACCCGAACCCGCGAACCTGCGAACCTGCGAACCTGCGAACCCGAACCCGCGAACCTGAGAACCCGAGAACCCGAGAACCCTAAAAGTAGTCGTCGTACAGTCTCTGTTCCTCGGTGCGTTCGTCGATCCTGATGCCGAGCGTGTCGAGTTTCATCCGCGCCACGTGCTCGTCCAGCGCCTCGGGCACCTTGTAGAAGCGGGGCTCGAGCGTGCCGCGGTTGTCGAGGAGGTACTTCGGCGCCAGGGCCTGCAGCGCGAAGGTCATGTCCATGATCTCCGCGGGGTGTCCCTGGCCGACGGCGATGTTCACCAGCTCGCCGTTGGCCAGCAGGTAGACCCGCCGTCCGTCAGCGAAGGCCATCTCTTCGACGTCCGGCCGCACCACGCGCACGGTCTTCGCGGCCGCACGCAGGGCCGGGATGTTGATCTCACGGTTGAAGTGGCCCACGTTCGAGAGGATGCACTGGTCCTTCATCACCGCGAAGTGCGGCTCGTCCACGACGTGCAGGCCGCCGGTGGTGGTGATGATGAAGTCGGACTCGGCCGCGGCATCGATCATCCGCATCACCCGAAACCCTTCCATCCGCGCGTCGAGTGCCTTGGTCGCGTCTACTTCGGTGACGATGACGTCCGCGCCCAGGCCGCGCATGCGCAGCGCGACACCCTTGCCCACCCAGCCGTAGCCCGCCACCGTGACCACCTTGCCGCACACGGTGAGGTTCGTGGCGGCCAGCAGCCCCTCGACGGTGCTCTGGCCGGTGCCGTAGCGGTTGTCGAACAGGTGCTTCATGAGGGCGGTGTTCACGCCGACACAGGGAAAGTGCAGGCCCTCCTTACGCTCGATGGCCCGGATGATGCTCACGCCGCCCGTGGTCTCTTCCGACAGGCCGATCACCTTCCCCAGCAGCTCGCGCCGCTCCTTGTGCAGCGTGGACAGCAGCTGCGCCCCATCGTCGATGATCAGATCGGGTGTGTGATCGAGCGTCTCGTGGAAGTGGCGGTGATACTCCTCCGGCCTCTCACCCCGCGCGCCGAAACAGGTCACGTATCGCTGCAGGTAGGTCACCGTGGAGTCCTGCGTGGACAGCGGGTTGCTGGGGCACATCACCACCTTCGCGCCGCCAGCCCTGATGGTGAGGCCCAGGTTCGCCGTCTTCGGTTCGAGGTGGAGGCAGATGGCGACGGTGAGGCCCCTGAAGGGCTGGTCGCGCTCGTAGCCGGCACGGATGCGCTGAAGCACCGGCATGTGGGCGAAGGCCCAGTCCACGCGTTTCTCGCCGAGCTCGTAGGGGTCCATGGGGGAAGTGTACGTCGGGTGCGGCGGGTGCGGACGGGTGCGGGCAGGTGCGATCAGGTGCGGGCAGGTGCGATCAGGTGCGGTATGGTTGTGGCCATGCGCGCACGACTGGCCCTTGTCCTCCTGGTCTCCTTCGGAGCGCTGCCGTCCGCCCAGGGCACGGCGCCCTTCAACGATTCCATCCGCGTGGCGGACCTTCGGGCCGACCTGTTCTTCCTGGCGGGCGACGGCTTCAAGGGCCGGCTGGTGGGGACGCCTG
>JBFWQE010000076.1:0-24718 GCA_050249615.1 Vicinamibacterales bacterium | reverse complement strand
CGCAGAGGTGCAGCCGCAGGTAACACAGAACCCGGGGCCGCAGATGATGCAGCCGCAGATAACGCAGAACCTGGGGCCGCAGAGGTGCAGCCGCAGGTAACACAGAACCCGGGGCCGCAGAGGTGCAGCCGCAGGTAACACAGAACCCGGGGCCGCAGATGACGCAGCCGCAGATAACGCAGAACCCGGGGCCGCAGATGATGCAGCCGCAGATAACGCAGAACCCGGGGCCGCAGATGTGCAGCCGCAGGTAACACAGAACCCGGGGCCGCAGAGGTGCAGCCGCAGGTAACACAGAACCCGGGGCCGCAGATGATGCAGCCGCAGATAACGCAGATGGCGCAGATGGAATGCCTCGAAGACACGAAGCGGGCTGCAGACCGCGATGCTCTCCAATCAGTGGAGCAGGGACCATGCGACACGCGATCGTGACGGGAGTGTGCCTGGCGCTCTGGGGCGGCAGCGCCGGGGTCGGCGCTCAGTCGCTCACCTACTCGCGCGGGCAGAACGTGTCGCCGGCGTACGAGGGCTGGGAAGAAGACGCGGATGGCCGGCGTTACTTCGTGTTCGGCTACATGAACCGCAACTGGGAGGAGGAGATCGACGTTCCGGCCGGCCCCGACAATGGCTTCAACATTGGTGGCGACGACCAGGGCCAGCCAACGCACTTCCTGCCCCGGCGCAACCGCTTCGTGTTCCGCGTGCCCGCCCCTGCGGGATTCACCGAGAAGGACGAGCTGGTCTGGACGCTCACGACGAAGGGCAAGACCGAGAAGGCCTATGCGAGCCTGGCGCTGGATTACCGGATCGACGGCGTCGTACGAGCATCGGAGACCGGTGCCCTGGGCGCCGGCAGCAGCGGCCCCGAGATCCGCGCGAACAAGCCACCGATGCTCGAAGTGCAGGGGCAGAAGCGCCTCGAGGCGCGCGTGGGGGAGCCCGTCACGCTGATCGCGACGGTGGCCGACGACGGGATCCCGAAGCCGCGCGCCATCGGCGCCGGCGCCGCCGTCAACAACACGGGGTCGTCGCGCGAGGTCTCGGCCGCGTCCTCGGCGGAGCAGTTCGAAGCCATCCGTGCCCGCCGCGTGTGGATGCCGCCCTCGCGCGTGACGGTCGGCAAGATCGTGGGCCTGCACGTCAGCTGGTTCGTCTATCGCGGCGCCGGCAAGGTGACGCTCGATCCCGACCAGATTGCCTCGTGGGAGGACACGCGCACGGGCGGCAACTCCCCCTGGGCGCCGCTGTGGGCGCCGCCCGAGCTGCCGCCGGACGGCAGGGTGAGCGTGCGCGCCACGTTCCACGCCCCGGGTGAGTACGTCATTCGCGCGCGCGCCGACGACGGGGCGCTCACAGCGGACGGGATGGTGACGATCGTCGTGAGGCCGTAGGCGGGACGCCGGGGCTCGAGCCCCGGCGCCCCGTACCCGCTCCGGCACTCCGTACCTACCCTGGCACGCCGTATCCGCGCCGGGATTCCTGGAGCGCCGGGACTTCAGTCCCGGCGTCACCTGCCGTGGAGAACATCGAAATCGCCCGGACGCTGGACGAGGTGGCCGACCTGCTCGAGATCCAGGGCGCCAATCCCTTCCGTGTGCGCGCGTATCGGACGGCGGCGCGCACGGTCGGCGCGCTGGATCGACCGGTGCGGGACCTGATAGCCGACGACCCCGACGCCCTGGAGGCGCTGCCGGGCATTGGCGCCGACCTGGCCGGGAAGATCGCGGGTCTGGCGAAGACAGGCCGCCTGCCCCTGCTCGGCCAGCTCACGCGCAAAACGCCCGAGAGCCTCGTGGCGATGCTGCGGCTGCCGGGCCTCGGGCCGAAGCGCGCGCGGCTCATCTACGAGAAGCTGGGCGTGCGCACGCTTGCGCAGCTCGAGCGGGCGGCACGCGCGGGGAAGCTCTCCACCTTGCCCGGCATTGGCCCCACGCTCGAGCAGGCCATTCTCAAGGGCATCCAGCAGGACCAGGCGCGCGGCGGCCGCTTTCCGCTCGCGGAAGCCGAGGCGTACGTCCACCCGCTGATCGAAGCGCTCCGCGCGGCGCCGGGCGTGCGGCAGATCGACATCGCGGGGAGCATGCGGCGGCGCTCCGAGACCGTCGGCGACGTGGACATCCTCGTCGCCGTGGCGCGCGGGTCGACAGCCGCCGATCGCTTCGTCCACTTCGCCGACGTGCAGGAGGTGATGGCCGAAGGCCCGACGCGCTGCGCGGTGCGGCTGCGCTCCGGCCTGCAGGTGGATCTCCGGCTCGTGCCGCAGGTGTCCTATGGCGCCGCGCTTCACTACTTCACCGGATCGAAGGCGCACAACATCGAGATCCGGCGGCGTGGCGTGCGCCGGAAGCTGAAGATCAACGAGTACGGCGTCTTCCGCGGCTCGCGGCGGATTGGCGGCCGCACCGAGGCCGAGGTGTTCCGCGCGGTGGGGCTGCCATACATCCCGCCCGAGCTCCGCGAGAACCGCGGCGAGATCGAGGCGGCCGAACGCGGAGAGCTGCCGCGCCTCGTCGAGCTCGCCGACATCCGCGGCGACCTGCAGATGCACACGGTGTACAGCGACGGGCGCCAGGCGCTGCCCGACATGGTGCGCGCGTGCGCCGAGCGCGGTTACGAGTACATCGCCATCACCGACCACACGCAGGCGGTGCGCGTGGCGGGCGGGATGGGGCGGGCGGGCTTCCGGAAGCAGGCCCGCGAGATCGATCGGGTGCAGAAGTCGCACGCGACCCCGGTCATCCTGAAGAGCGCCGAGGTGGACATCCTGGAGGACGGGACCCTGGACCTGGACGAGGCGACGCTGGCCGAGCTCGATCTGGTCGTGGTGTCGGTACACTCGAAGTTCAACCTGACGAAGGCGCAGATGACGCGGCGGATCGTGCGGGCCCTGAAGCACCCGCGCGTCCACGTGCTGGGCCATCCGACGGGGCGCCTGCTCGGGCGGCGCGAGCCCTACGCCGTGGACATGGCGGAGGTCGTGAAGGCCGCCCGCGACTACGGCGTGCTGCTCGAGATCAACGCCCAGCCGGAGCGGCTGGACCTGAGCGACGTGCACGCCGCGATGGCCCGGCAGGCCGGCGTCAAGCTGGTGATCAGCACCGACGCGCATCGGACCGACGAGCTGCGCTGGATGAGCTACGGCGTGGACCAGGCGCGGCGGGGGTGGTGCACGGCCGCCGATATCGCGAACACGCGGGACCTGGCGGGGTTCCGCGCGCTGCTCAGGAAGTGAGGCCGGGGCCGAGGCCCCGGCCTCTCCGCTACATCTCCGGCACGGCGGCCCGCTCAGGCGTCTCCTTCTCAGGGATCTCCGTCAGAGTGGCCTCGGTGAGCAGCAGCACGCTCGCCACCGACACGGCATTCTCGAGCGCGAGGCGCACCACCTTGGTGGGATCGATGATGCCGGCCTCCACCAGGTCCACGTACGTGCCCTTCGATGCGTCGAAGCCGTACGCGCCGGTGCCCGCGCGCATCTCCTTGACCACCACGCCGGCATCGACGGCCGAGTTCTCCGCGATCTGGCGCGCGGGCGTCTCCAGGGCGCGCCGCAGCACCAGCACGCCGGTGCGCTCGTCGCCGGTGACGCTGTCCGCCACCTTCTCGACGGCGGGAATCGCCCGCAGCAGCGCCAGGCCGCCGCCGGGCACGACTCCCTCGGCCACCGCCGCCCGCGTGGCGCTGATGGCGTCCTCGAAGGCCTCCTTGCGGCTCTTCATCTCGGCTTCGGACGGCGCGCCGACCCGGACCACCGCCACGCCGCCGGTCAGCTTCGACAGGCGCTCCTGCAGCTTTTCCTTGTCGTAGTCCGAGGTGCTCGTTTCGATCTGGTGGCGGAGCTCGACACATCGGCCCTCGATGGCCGCCTTCGCGCCGGCGCCGCCGATGATGGTCGTCGTGTCCTTGTCGATGACCACGCGCTTGGCCCGCCCGAGGTCTTCGAGGCCGACGTGCTCGAGGCGTGCGCCGAGTTCCTCGGCGATGAGGTGCCCACCCGTCAGGATGGCGATGTCCTCGAGCATGGCCTTGCGCCGGTCGCCGAACCCGGGCGCCTTCACCGCGACGGTGGTGAGCACCCCGCGCAGCTTGTTGATGACCAGCGTGGCCAGCGCATCGCCTTCCACGTCCTCGGCCACCACCAGCAGCGGCGTGCCGGCTTTCACCACCTGCTCGAGCAGCGGGAGCAGGTCCTTGAGGTTGCTGATCTTCTTCTCGTAGAGCAGGACGAACGGATCGTCCAACACGGCGCGCATCTTCTCCGGCTCGGTGACGAAATAGGGCGACAGGTACCCGCGGTCGAACTGCAGCCCCTCCACCACCTCCAGCACGGTCTCGGTGCCCTTGGCCTCCTCGACGGTGACGGCACCCTCCGCACCGACGCGCTCGATGGCGTCGGCCACCATGTCTCCGATGGTCGGATCGTTGTGGGCCGAGATGGTGGCGACCTGTGCCTTCTCCTTCAGGCTCTGCACGGGACGCGACAGCTCGACCAGCGCCGCGACGGCGGCGCGCACGCCGCGATCGAGACCGCGCTTGATGTCGATGGCGCCGGCGCCGGCGGCGATGTTCCGGATGCCGTCGGCGAGCATCGCGTGCGCCAGCACGGTCGCGGTGCTCGTGCCGTCACCCACCTGCTCGCCCGTGCGCTCCGCGGCGCTCCGGAGCATCTGCGCGCCGAGGTTCTCCTCGGGATCCTCGAGGTCGAACTCCTTCGCGATGGTCACGCCGTCGTTGCACACGATGGGCCGTCCCCAGCGCTTGCCGATGAGCACGGATTTCGACTTGGGCCCCAGCGTCACGCGCACCGCGTCGGCCAGGGCCGTGGCGCCGCGCAGCACCTTTTCGCGAGCCTCGGAACGGAAAGAGAGCTTCTTATGGGCCATGGGCGGACCCCTCCACGTCAATGCCATTCAAGGGCCTTGCCAGCCAGGGCCGGCGGCAAATCAGCGCGCTGCCGGCTCGATGGGACCTCGTGCTGCCGGGATCCCGGCGACGGACAGGCGGTGGTCCCCGTCCAGCGTCACCCTCGTGCCGAACGGCGCGCTGACCCGGTCCAGCGTCTCGCGGAGCCAGGCGGTCTCGGACGGCGAGGCCCGCCGCAGGCGCATCCGCGCGATGCGCATCGGCACGAGGCGGAGGCTCACGAGCGCGCCGCTCCGTGCGTCCAGCGTGGGGAGATAGATCAGCGACAGGTCGCCACGATACTGCTCGTAGCCCTCGATGCCCTCGTAGTCGTTGATGAAGTCGCCGCAGCCGTAGAGAACGACCCGGTCGCGGTAGATCTCGATGGGCCTCGCATGATGCGACGAGTGGCCGTGCACGACGTCCACCCCGGCGTCCACGAGCGCGTGAGCGAAAGCGACGTGCGACGGGAGGACGTCATAGCCCCAGTTGCTGCCCCAGTGTATCGACACGACCGCGAGGTCGCCGGGACGCCTGACCCGCGCGAGGCGGGCGCCGATCGCCCGGGCCACGCCCGGGGAGAGGTCGGAGAGCAGGTTGACCCCGGGCTGGCGCTCGCCGGCCGCCCATCGGCCAGGGATGCCGCTGTCGCCGCTGCCGCAGGCGTAGACGATCACGCGCCCGCCGGGCCGCTCGACGATGGCGGGCGCCTCGGCCGAGGGCCGGTCCCGGCCGGCGCCCGCCACCTCGAGCCCGTTCCGCTCGAGCGTGTCGAGTGTTTCCTCCAGCCCCGCTCGTCCCCAGTCGAGGACGTGGTTGTTGGCCAGGACGCACACGTCGATCGACGCGGCCCGAAGGCACGCCACGTTGGCCGGGTGCATCCGGTAGTGGATCTCCTTGCCGCGATCGTGGTCGGCGCTCGTGGTGATCGAGGTCTCGAGGTTGATGATGCGCACGTCGGGCGCGGCCGCCCGCCACTCGGCGATGGCATCGCCCCAGACGTAGTCGTACGCGATGGGCCGCGCGATCGGGCCGTTCCTCCGTTCCGCCAGCGCGACGTACTCGCGCGCGTCCTGCACGAACGGCTCGAAGAGCCGGGGGGCCGACGCGTGCGTGAACAACTGATCCATGCCTCGGCCGGTCATCACATCGCCGGTGAGGGCCAGCCGGACGCGATCGCCGGCCTGCGTCATGGCGCCATCTCCTTCGTCCCGGTTTCGATCCGCGCGCGGAGCCCGGCGACGACCGCGCCGGCCTCGCGCTTCACCCGCCCCTCGAGGATCGCGCGCTTGAAGGGGCCGAAGAAGCCGCCGAGCAGATCCACTTCCGTGCGGTTCACATAGAGCAGGTACTGCGGATGCGGGCCCACCAGGCACGTGAGCCCGAGCGACGCGTTGTTGTAGTGCGTCGCGAAGAGCTGCTTGCCTGCCACCATCACGAGGGGCAGGCCGGAGGCCGGATCGTTCCGGACGATGTTGACGTGCGTGGCGCTCAGGACGGGCCGGCCGTTGAAGCGCTCCTCCGCCCAGTAGAGGAACGAGTCGCGCTCGTCCACCGGCACGCGCGGGAAGTCGAGGAGGAATGCCGCCAGGCCCGGCGCCCGGGCGGGGAGGTAGGGCGACCGCTCCACCAGCCGTCCGAGCGCATCCGCCGTGCGCACCTGCTCGGGCTTGTCGGCGTACGGGGCGAGTCCGCTCAGCCCCTCGGCCAGGTACCGCGTCACGCGCTCGAGCACCACCTCCCGGAACGCTCGCTGAAGCGCCTCGTCGTCCGGCGGGGTGGCGTCGGCGATGGCGCGCAGCCGCGCGATCTCGGCGACCGAGAGCTTCATATCGCAGGCGCCCGGACGGCAGCGCCGGATCGCGGCCAGATCCTCGACCGGCAGTCTCAGGCGAGCCAGGTCCGCAAGGCCGGGCGGGCTCGAGAACCTTCGTGTCGCGGGTGAGTAGGCGCTGGTTCGCAGCGCCTCGATGTCCTGGAAGCGCGCCACGAACACCTCGGCCGACACGCTGACGGAGGCAAGGGCCAGCACCGCCACCTCCTTGCCGCGCGATGGCAGGACGCGGACGACGGTCTCTCCCCGATCGGCCCGCGCGCGTTCGCCGGCGGTGATGTCAATCCACGGGCGAAACGCTGCGAACGGATCGGCGGCGGGCGGTTCCTGGGCCGAGGCCCCAATCCACCACGGGACGACCAGCGACAGCAACACCCAGGCGCGACGACGCACGCACTCCTCGCTGCCCCCAGCTTCTCACTTTTCACTTCTCGCTTCTCTCAATCGACGGGATCGGGCAGGTGCACGTGCCGGCCGGCCAGGCCGAAGCGGCGGGCCGTCTCTTCCTTGAAATCGAACTCGACGAGGATGGCGGGCTCGGTGCCCACGACCCAGGCGTCGTGGCCGGGCTCGATGGTCACCACCTGCGGCGCACGGAACTCCGCCGTGCAGCCATCGGGGTACTCCACGTGGACCTGTCCCTGCAACAGGAAGCCAACGTGCGCGAACATGCAGTGCTCGGTGCCACTGACCGGCTTCATGTCACGGGACCAGCGGAAGCCGGCGGGGTAGATGATGCGCTTGATGCGGCCCGCCCCGGCCGGCGCGATGTCGATGTGGACACCGGCGACCTCGTGGTGGGCGGCGCCGCTCACCGGCGCGAGCAGTGGATTGGTGACGCTCATCGGGGCATGATACGCCCGAAGGGTGACTGTCATGCATCGACGCACCGTCCTCGAGCTGTTCGCGGGCCTGGCCGTGGCCGGCGTGCCGTCGCCTGCGCAGGCGCCCCGCCGCGTCGTCGTCGCGGGGGGCGGCATCATCGGCGCCAACGTCGCGTACCAGCTCGTGACTCGGGGAGCCGAGGTCACGCTCGTCGAGCGCGACCGGCCGGGGGCCGGCGCGACGGCCAACTCGTTTGCGTGGATCAACGCGAAGAAGCGGCCGCTCGACTACTTCAACCTGAGCCGGATGGGCCTCCAGGCGTGGCGCCAGCTGGACCGCGAGTTCAGCGGCACACTGCCCCTGGTGTGGGGCGGGACCGTGGAATGGCGCGCGGACGACACACGCGGCGCCGAGCTCCGCGCGCAGATCCGGGACTTCCGGCAATGGGGCTACGGCGTCCGCGAAATCGACGCGGCCGGCCTGCGGGCGCTCGAGCCGCGCCTGGTGCCGGGCCCGCTGGTGGCGGCGGCGTACTGGGAGGACGAAGGGCACATCGATCCCGTCGGCGTCACCGGGATGGTCGTGAAGAAAGCGCAGATGAATGGCGCGCGCGTGGAGTACCCCGCCGAGGTGACGGGGCTGGACCTGGCGGGCGGCCGGCTGCGGGCGGTGCGCACGACGAAGGGCGACATCGAGGCCGACGTGCTGGTGGTTGCGTGCGGCACGGATACCCCGCGCGTGGCGGCCATGGCCGGCGTGCGTGTGCCGTTGAAGGACGCTCCCGGCGTGCTGGTGCACGTGCCGCCGGCGCCGCGCCTCATCGATCGCGTGGCGCTCGCACCCATGGGCAACATCAAGCAGAAGCCCGACGGCCGCCTCGTCACCGGCAGCGACTTCGCCAGCGGCGGCGGGGAGACGAGCCGCGAGGCGGGCGAGCGGCACCTCGCGCGGATGGCCGCGGTCCTGCCGGAGCTGAGCACGGCCACCGTCGAGAAGATGACGCAGGGCTTCCGGCCGATGCCGGCGGACGGGTTCCCTGTCGTGGGCTTCGCGCCGGGGCGCCGAGACGTCTACGTCGCCGTCATGCACAGCGGCGTCACGCTGGGCCCGCTCGTCGGGCGGCTGGCGGCCACGGAGATCCTGGACGGCGTGCGGGTGGACTCGCTGGCCGCATACAGGCCCGAGCGCTTCAAGGGCTGAATCCGTGGTGCGTTATCTCTGGGCGTCGCCACCGACCCTCGTCGGACTGGCGCTCGTCGCGACGGCGCTGCGCCGCGGGCGCGTGAGGGTGGTCGGCGGGGTGATCGAGGCAAGCAGCCCGCTGGTGCGGTGGGCGCTCACGCACCTCGTGCCGCTCCGCGGCGGCGCGATGGCGATCACGCTCGGGCACGTCGTGCTCGGCCGCGATGCGCAGGCGCTCGCCCGCACCCGCGCCCACGAGCGCGTGCACGTCCGCCAGTACGAGCGATGGGGGCCCCTGTTCGTGCCCGCCTACGTCGCGGCCAGCGCCTGGGCGGCGATGCGCGGCGGCCACTTCTATTACGACAACGTCTTCGAGCGCGAGGCGATGGCTGCCGAATCCCGCACGCCGCTGCGCGGTGCTTCACCACGCCCACCCGATTCAGCCCGAAGGCGGCGCCTGCACCGGCTATAGTCTTGAGCCGATACCCCCGATTCAGGAGAGTGCTCATGATTCCCGTTGCTCCGCGCCTGCTGCTTCCCGCCGCAGCCCTGGTCCTGATGGCCGGGCCCGCCTTTGCCCAGACGGCGCTGCCGATGGGCGCGCCCGCGCAGGGCAAGGCCACCGACGATGCCCCGGCGGAGTACACCTTCGTGGCGAAATCGGCCGGCGTGCTGTCGGCAGCGGTGCAGGGCACGGGCGATCTCGTGCTCCAGCTCGTGGACGAGGATGGCCAGGCCGTGCCGGATGGCACGACCGACCGCGATTTGAACGGCTCGTCGGGTACCGAGATGCTCTCGACGACGATCGGGGAGCCCGGCACCTACAGGTTGCGCGTCCGCGTGCAGGGCGGCGACTCGAGCACGTTCCAGATCGCGGGCGCGTTTCTCTCGTTCCCCCCGTTTGCGCGGCCTGCAGACCCGGACCGGCGGCCGGCCCAGGCGCGCGCGCTGCAGGTGGGCAAGCCGCACGACGACACGCTGGACCCCGAGTCGGGCGACAACTGGGACTGGTTCTCCTTCAAGGCCAACGCCGCCGGGGCACTCGCCATCATCATCCGGCCGCAGGGGGGCACCGAAGCCGACCTGGTGCTCGAGGTGTTCGCAGATCGCAACTTCGCGGAGGCCGTGGATCGCTCGGATCAGGACATGCAGGGCAACTCGTCCAACGAGTCGGTGACCATCAACGTCACGGCCGGGCAGATGGTCCACATCAAGGTCACCAACCAGTCCGGCAACCCGTCGAAGTATCGCGTCTCGTCGAGCCTGATTCAGTAGGCCATCCCTGTTGCCGGGAATTCGGCGCCGTCGGCGTCTGGGGCCCGGCGGCTGGCGGTTTTCGGCGGATTCGTGCGTGGCACCTGATTTGCCTTTACACTGAGCACCGAGTCGTCGCCGCCGGGGCCGCTGCCCCGCGTGACATGCCGACTCGTCTGGAGGTCACGTCATGCCACGCCGGCTTTTCTGGACCCTTGCCGCGTTTGCGGTAGCGGCCATCACCCTTCCATGGGTCGTCCCCGTCACGGCCTCGCAGCAGCCAGCCGGCACCACCAAGTCCATCCCGGCGGGCTCGGGCCTGTTTTCCACCTACTGTGTCGTCTGTCACGGTGCCGACGGCAAGGGCACTGGTCCGCTGGCCGATTCGTTGAAGCGCCGCCCGGCGGATCTCACGCTGCTGGCGAAGAACAACGGCGGCACCTACCCGCGTGAGATGGTGGCGAAGATCATCGACGGCCGCGAGGGCGTCAAGGGCCACGGCGGCGGCGACATGCCGGTGTGGGGCGATGCGTTCGAGCGCTCCGTCGACGCCGGGCCGCAGGCCGTCAAGGACCGCATCGATGCACTCGTGGAGTACCTGGCGGGGATGCAGGCGAAGTAGGTGCAGGGGTGCAGAGGGTGCAGGGTGCAGGGTGCACGGGTGCGGGGTGCACGCGTGCGGGGGGGCGGAGGTGCCACGCGTGCCGCGCCGTGCAGGCCACGGCAGCGCGAGGGCACAAGGATTGACTGAGGACAGAGCTACCGGGAGCCGGGCGGAGGGCCGTCACCGGGTCGAGTAGGGAGGTGCACGCCTCACTACGCTTCGAGGGAATAGACCCCGAGAACCCGAGAACCCGAGAACCTGAGAACCCGAGAACCCGAGAACCTCAGGCGCCGCCCCTGCACCCCAGCCGGAATCCCCCGATGTCGCGTCCTTCCGTGGTCACGCCGTTTACCGAGGTCTGCGCCGCTATCGAGCAGGCGCTGGCTGGCCCCTTCCGCCAGGACGTCGTCCGCGAGCTGTCCACGTCGCCCACGGTCGAGGCGGCGCTGGTTCGGCTGCGCGTAGCGCTCCGCGCCGATGTCTGGAGGTTCGGCGACGCCGCGCTCGACCTGGCGCGGCCCGTCCGCGACTTCGACCGGCGGACCCGTGACGAGGGCTTCCACGCCCTGCACGACTGGGACGGCGTGGCCGATCACGTCAACCCCGACACCATCCCGGTCGACGTCCTCAACTACCTGATCGATCAGCGGGGCGGCGACCGGTTCGATCCGGTCGTGCCGGCGGTCCTCATCGACTATTACTTCATGCACGTCCTCTCGCTCATGACGCTGCGCGCGTGGGACGAGGGCGACGCGGACGAGAACCTCGATCGCGTGGACGCGCTGCTCCGTCTGCTCCAGGGCCCGAGGGGGAGCGGCCAGCGGTTCTGCGCAGACGCCGAGACGCTGCTGCTCATCGCGACGGCCCACTACGAGCGCGAGGAGCACGGCTACGACCTGCTGCTCGATCGGACGCGCGGGCTCAACCGCCGTCACCGCGCCAACATCGCGCTCGGGCACGGGGCGAGCATGGGCTGCCACCTCCGCTTCGGATTCGAGGCCACTTATGGCCGAGACACCTCGCTGATGCGGAACGACAACGTGGCGGACTACCCCTGGCTGTGCTTCGCCGTGGCGACGCTGATGGACGAGTACCACTGCCTCCGCGAAGGAGGCGACACGGTCCTGGCGCGGCGCGACGTGGTCGAGTCGATGCTGAACGGCCTCTCGGGCGACGCACGGGCGTTCGTCGGGGCGGGCCCGCAGTCACTGGCGGCGCACGAGGTGGAACGGCGCCGCTTCCGCGACCACTTCCTCCAGTACCAACCCGAGCTCCTGGCCGAATTCGAGGCGTTCCGGCCCACGGCCGAGGCCTACTCGCCGCTCTCGTTCTTCTTCAACTTCTCGCACAACGTGGTGAAGGGCCAGGTGGTGGACACCCTGCTGTGGAGCGCGCCGTGGGCGGTTTCGCTGAACGAACTGCTGACGGGCGCTCCCATGGATGAGCCGGCCGATCGCTCGCGCGTGACCCTGGCGACCACCCTGATGGCCTACGCCCGGACCAATCCCCACAAGATCCGCGGCCGCCTCATGCCCGTCATCGTCTACGACCCCGAGGCCGGGTACCGTGCCTTCCGGCTGACCTTGCGCCGCCTTCGCGAGTAGGCCCCTTCGTCGCCCCCGTGAGCTTCGGCGCGGCCGAACCGGGACCCACCCGCAAGACCTCAAGACCTCAAGACCCCAAGACCCAAGTCCCAAGTCCCAAGCCCCAAGCCCCAAGTCCCCGAAGACGTTCAGAGACGATCTTTGACGACTTCTGACGTCCATCAAGGGCCGCGATGCGCTCCAATTTCACAGGGACGAGCGTATAATCGCCGGGCGCAGAGTGCGGAGGGCGGTAGAGCTTTATCCAGGGGGCGGGCCGACATGAGGCGTGGTACGAAGACAGTTCTCGGTACGGGTGTCGCGTGCCTTGGGTTGGTGGTCAGCGCTGCGCTGGCCGAGCGGTTCCCTGTTTCCGCGCAGACTGCACAATCCGGCACGGCCCGACCGGCCGCCGCGGCTCCCGCTGCGCGCGCTTCCGCACAGACACCCCCGAGCGCGGGGATGCCGGCGCCCATGCGCTCGTCGGCCGGGACGCCCGCCCAGGATCACAACGGCGTCGTCAAGAAGTACTGCGCCGGGTGCCACAACGATCGCCGACCGGCGGCGGGCCTGTCGCTCGCGTCGTTCGACGTCGCGAAGGCGGCGGAGCACGCCGAGGTGGCCGAGAAGATGATCGTCAAGCTGCAGGCCGGGATGATGCCGCCGCGCGGCGCCCAGCGTCCCGACGCCGCCACGCACGCCTCGCTCATCGCGGCGCTGGAGACCACGCTCGACACGGCGGCCGCGAAGTCGCCCAATCCCGGGCGCCGGACGTTCCAGCGGCTGAACCGGCCCGAGTACGAGCGGGCCATCCGCGAGATGCTCGGCCTCGAGGTGAACGCGGGCGACTGGCTGCCGCTCGACACCAAGAGCGCGAACTTCGACAACATCGCCGACGCGCAGGCGCTCTCGCCGACGCTGCTCGAGGCGTACCTGAACGCGGCCACGGCCATCAGCCGCATGGCGGTGGGCGACCGGACGGCGCCCACGATCGACGTCACCTACACCAACCCGAGCTACATGTCCCAGCATCCGTGGGACCACGTCGAGGGCGCGCCCTACGGCACGCGCGGCGGGATGGTGGTGAAGCACATCTTCCCGGCCGACGCGGAGTACGAGTTCGCGCTGACGTTCAACGCGGGCGAGAACGCGCGGCTCGAGGACGTGGACATCTCCATCGACGGGGAGCGTGTGGCGCTGCTCAACTACGAGCTGGCGCAGGTGGCGGCCGCCGACGGCCGCGGCCAGGCGCCGATGCGCACCGAGCGCATCTTCGTCAAGGCGGGGCAGCACGAGGTGTCCGCCGCGTTCGTGCGCCGGACCGAGGGGCCGTACGAGGATCTCATCAAGCCGCACGGCTGGTCCTATGCCGGCGGCGGCTCGGGCGGCAGCGGGATCACCACCCTCCCGCACCTCCGCGACCTGATCGTCGTCGGGCCGTACCGCGCGACAGGGGTCTCCGAGACGCCGTCGCGGCAGAGGATTTTCTCGTGCCGGCCGACGAGCCCGGCCGACGAGCGGCCCTGCGCGCGTCAGATTCTCGTGCGGCTCGGCGCCGAGGCGTATCGACGCCCGCTGGCCGCGGACGAAGTGGACCGCCTGATGCCGTTCTACGAGAAGGCGGCGGCGAAGAACGGATTCGAGGCGGGCGTCACCGCGTCGCTCGAAGCCATCCTGGCGAGCCCGTACTTCATCTTCCGCATCGAGCGGGACCGCGAGGCGAGGCCGAACACCACGATTCGGGTGGCCGACGTGGATCTGGCGTCGCGGCTGTCGTTCTTCCTGTGGGGCACCCCGCCGGACAAGGAGCTGCTGTCGGTGGCCACGGCCGGGAAGCTGTCGGACCTGCGCGTGCTCGAGGCCCAGACGCGCCGGCTGCTCGCCGACCCGCGGAGCGAGGCGCTCGGCGAGCGGTTCGCCGCGCAGTGGCTGCGCCTGCAGGACGTCGAGAAGGTCCACCCGGACCCGAACTACTATCCGAACTTCGACGAGAACCTCGCCGAGGCGATGCGGCGGGAGACGGTGATGTTCTTCAATCACCTCGTCCAGGAGGACCGCCCGCTGCTGGATCTCTACCGCGCGGACTACACCTTCGTGAACGAGCGGCTGGCGCAGCACTACGGCATCCCCGGCGTGGCCGGCAACGAGTTCCGCAAGGTGCAGTATCCGGACGAGTCGCGCCGCGGCCTGCTGGGACAGGGCGCCATCCTCGTGCAGACCTCGCTGGCCAACCGGACCTCGCCGGTGCTGCGCGGCAAGTGGGTGATGGAGGTGCTCATCGGCGCGCCGCCGCCGGCGCCGCCGCCCAACGTGCCCACGCTGGACGACACGGCCGGCGCGCGGGACGGCAAGATCCTGACCACGCGCGAGCGTATGGAGCTGCACCGGGCCAACGCGGTGTGCAACGCGTGCCACCAGATGATGGATCCCATCGGCCTGGCGCTCGACAACTACGACGTGACCGCGCAGTGGCGCGTGCGCGAGTTCGGCATGCCGCTCGACACGCGCGGCGACTACTTCGACGGCACGCCGGTGAACACGCCCGGCGAGCTGGTGCAGGCGCTGCTGAAGCGGCCGGTGCCGCTCGTGCGCACGTTCACCGAGAACCTGCTGGCCTACGCGCTGGGCCGCCGCGCGGAGTACTTCGACCAGCCGACGATCCGCGCCATCGCGAAGAGCGCCGAGGCGGACGGCTACCGGATGTCGTCCTTCATCATGGGCGTCGTCACGAGCGACGCGTTTCGCCTGAAGCGGGCCGAGCCCGTGCTGCCCACGGACACGGCCCCCGCCGTTGCCCACCGCTAACCCCCGGACGAGGAGATCGAGACGATGTCGTTCATCACAGGAAAGCACATGGCCCGCCGCACCTTCCTGCGCGGCATGGGGGCCACCGTGGCGCTGCCGTTCCTCGACGCGATGGTGCCCGCGGGCCGCGTCTTCGCAAAGGCCCCGGCGGCCGAGCGCACGCGGCTGCTGTGCATCGAAGAGGTGCACGGCCTGGCCGGCTGCAACAACCAGGCGGCCGGCAAGTTCCTGTACGCGCCCGAGCAGGTGGGCCGCGACTTCACGCTCGTACCCGACAATCCGCTGAGCACCCTCGAGGCGTACCGGGACTACCTGACGATCATCAGCAACACCGACGTCCGGATGGCCGAGGCGTTCACGGCGCCGGAGATTGGCGGCGACCACTTCCGGTCGAGCGCGGTGTTCCTCACCCAGGCCCATCCGAAGCAGACGCAGGGCTCCGACATCTGGGCCGGCACCTCGATGGACCAGCTCTACGCGCAGCGCTTCGGGCAGGACACGCCGCTGCCGTCCATGCAGTTCTGCATCGAGAACCTGGACCAGGCTGGCGGCTGCACCTACAACTACTCGTGCGCCTACACCGACTCGATCAGCTGGGCGTCGCCCAACGAGCCGCTGCCGATGATCCGCGACCCGCGCGTGGCGTTCGACATGCTGTTCGGCGCCGGCTCGTCGGCCAAGGACCGGGCGAGCCGCCGCGAGAACCGGCGCAGCATCCTCGACTGGATCCAGGGGGAAGTGGCCAACGTCCGGCAGGACCTCGGCGCCAGCGACCGCGTCCGGCTCGACCGCTACCTCGACAACGTGCGGGAAATCGAGCGCCGCATCCAGGCCATCGAGGCGCAGAACGCCAGCGGCGAGGAGCGCGCGCTCCCCGACGCCCCCAAGGGCGTGCCCGACTCGTTCTCGGAGCACATGCGCCTGATGTTCGACCTGCAGGTGCTGGCCTTCCAGACGAACATGACCCGCGTCATCTCGTTCAAGACCGGCCGCGACTCGCAGAACCGCGTGTTCCCCGAGAGCGGTTCGGATCAGCCGTTCCACCCGGCCTCGCACCACGGCAACCGCGAGGACCGGATCATGGAGTTCAACAAGATCTGCAAGTACCGCGTGAGCCAGGCGGCCTACCTGCTCGACAAGCTCAAGACCACCATGGACGGGGAGCAGAGCCTGCTCGACAAGACCGTCGTGCTCTGGGGCTCGCCGATGGCCGACGCGAACGTCCACAACCACCGCCGCTGCCCGCTGTTCCTGGCCGGCCGCGGCAACGGCATGCTGAAGGGCAACCTGCACCTGAAGGCCGCCGACGGCACGCCGATGGCCAACGTCATGCTGACGCTGCTGCACAACCTCGGGCTCGAGGACATCAACAGCTTTGGCGACAGCACGGGCGAGTTCTCGCTCACCCAGCCGTCGGTGACGACGGCGGCGGGAGCGTAGGACGGAACACAGGTTCGGAGGTTCTCAGGTTCTCGGGTTCTCGGGTTCTCAGGTTCCAGCTTCGGTGAACAGCCGAACTCGGTCCTGTGAGGCCTCCGAACCTGGGGACCTGCAACTCGGAGAACCCGAGAACCTGAGAACCTGAGAACCTGAGAACCCGAGAACCCGAGAACCTGAGAACCCGAGAACCTGAGAACCCGAGGATGCCTATGGTTCGTCGTTTCGGCCTGAACCTTTTTGCCGCCCTGTGCATGTCCGCCCTGCTGGGCGCGGCGCAGTCGGGATCGCCCGTGGCGGATGCCGCCATGAAGGGCGACAACGGCGCCATCCGGACGCTGCTCAAGGAGGGCGCCGACGTGAACGCCGCCCGCGGAGACGGCATGTCGGCCCTGCACTGGGCGGCGGAGCGGAACAACGCCGAGGCCGCCGGGATGCTGCTCTACGCCGGCGCCAACGTCGAGGCCGTCACGCGCATCGGGCAGTACACCCCGCTGCACGTGGCCGCCCGCGCGGGCAGCGCGGCCGTGGTGGACGTGCTGTTGAAGGCCGGCGCCGCCGTGGACGCGAAGGCGATGCCCAGCGGCGCCACGCCGCTGCACCTGGCGGCCAGCGCAGGCAGCGCCGCCATCGTCAACCGCCTGCTGGATGCGGGCGCCGACAAGAACGCGAAGGAGGCGGAATGGGGGCAGACGCCGCTCATCTTCGCCGCCGCATTCAACCGGGTGGAGGCGATCAAGGCGCTCCTGGCGCGCGGCGCCGACCCGAACATCACCACGACGTTCATCGACATCCCGCAGCGGAACGCCCTGGATCGCGCCGCCAGCCAGCGCCAGCAGAAGGTGCTCGAGTCCTTCGGCGTCGGCCCCGAGCGCCAGCCGACGGCCAGCCAGGTCCAGGCCGCCGTGCACGCCTCGCGCGAGCTGTTCCTGTCGGGCAAGGTCCCGCCGCCGACCAAGGAGGACGAGGAGAACCAGGGCCGGGGCCGGAACTTCAACCCCGAGGAGATCAACCCGCCCGTGGCGACCAAGGGCGGCCTGAGCGCGCTCCTGCATGCCTCGCGCCAGGGCTACCTCGACGCCGCTCGAGCCCTGCTCGATGGCGGCGCCGACATCAACGTCACCGGCGCCGGCGACGGTACGAGCCCGCTGCTGATGGCCGTCATCAACGGCCAGTTCGACATGGCCATGCTGCTCATCGACCGCGGCGCCGACACGAACATCGCGGCGAAGGGCAACGGCGTCACCCCGCTCTGGGCCGCCGTCAACACGCAGTGGCAGCCGCGCACGCGCTTCCCGCAGCCCCAGGAGATGGAAAGGCAGAAGGCCACCTACCTGGATGTGATGAAGGCGCTGCTCGACCACGGCGCCGACCCGAACGGGCGCATCAAGTCGCACCCCTGGTACATGGTCTACACCGGATGCGGCAACCGGAACTGCGGCCTGGCCGACACGTCCGGCTCCACCGCGTTCTGGCGTGCCGCCTACTCGGTGGATCTCGCGGCGATGAAGCTGCTGGCCAGCTACGGCGCGGATCCCAACATCGCGACGATGGCTCCTCGGGCGCCCATTCGACGCGGCGGCCCGAACGCGCCGCCCCCTGGCGCGGGCGGCCCCGTCGCGCCAACGGCCCGGGATGGCCAGGAGCGCTACGACGCCCCACCGATTCCGCCGGGCGGCCCCGGCGCCTTCCCGATTCACGCCGCAGCCGGCGTGGAGTACGGCGAGGGCTTCGCGGGCAATGCCCATCGCCACGCCCCGGATGGCTGGATGCCGGCCATCAAGTACCTCGTGGAGGAGCTGGGCGCTGACGTCAACGCCCGCGACAACGACGGCTACACGCCGCTCCACCACGCCGCCGCGCGCGGCGACAACGAGATGATCCTGTACCTGGTGTCCAAGGGCGCCGATGTCCGCGCCGTGGCGCGCAGCGGCCAGACCACGGCGGACATGGCCAACGGCCCTGTGCAGCGCGTCTCGCCCTATCCGGAGACCGTGGCCCTGCTCGAGAAGCTCGGCTCCAGGAACAACCACCAGTGCGCGTCCTGCTAGTCCCCTGGAAGGGTGATGACTGACACAAGTCCCGGAGCGCGGCGCCCGGATCGCAAGGCGTGACGACCGAGGATATTGCCCATATCTGAGGGAGGAACAACGCCGCGAGGCGGGATGCCCCGCCCGGGAATTGAGGTAGTCATCACGCTTCCAGGGGACTAGGTACGCGCACCTGGTGGTGTGACGGTCCGGCCGGATCCGTTGACGATCCAGCCGGATCTATCTGACCGGCGCACGGAGCGCCGGGGCTTTCCCGGCCTGAGCAGGGTCGAAGGCAGCCCCGGCGACGTCGAGAAAGTCCAGCAGCGAGGCGACGACCCGGTCAGGCACCTCCCAGTGGATGGCATGGCCGATGCCTTCGTAGACGACGAGCCGCGCCGTCGGCATCGCCTTCAGCAACCGGCCTTGATCTTCGCGTGCGGCGTAGGTGTCGCGGTCCCCCCAGATGAGGAGCACCGGCACTGACACGCGTCCCAGATCGGCGGTGAAATCAGGGGTCTGCAGGAACCCGTCGAACGCCTGGTGCCACACGCGTGCCGGCACCTTGAGCGTCTCCCGGACCACCGTGTCGAGCAGCTGCGGGTCGATGGGCCGTGCCGTCGTGCTCACCTGCCACTCGCGGGCGAAGTCCGGCGCAATGGGATCGGTCAGTGGCCGGATGGCGGTTTCCACGAACTCGGCGATGGCCGCGTTGCCGTGGAGGGTCGCAAACGAGCCCATCAGGACCAGCCGGTGCACCCGCTCGGGGTGATCGGCGACGAACCGCTGCGCGACGGATGCCCCCATCGAATGGCCGACGATCACCGCGCGCGGCACGGCCATCGCGTCCATGAAGGCCCGCAGGTCTTCGGAGAAGTCCGCGTACCGGTACCCGGTCTCCGGTTTGCTCGACTCGCCGTGGCCGCGCTGCGAGATCGCGAACGCCCGGATGGAGCCGGGCAGGCGCCGCAGGAGCGGCTCGAACGAGCGCCACGAGTCCGTCACGCCGTGCAGGAAGATGACCGGCACGCCGTCCAATCGTCCCTGCTCCACATACTCGAGCCGGACTCCGGTCGGCAGCGATACGAAGCGCGCCGCCAGGCTTTCACTGGACATCTCGTCCTCCTTCTCGTCGCACATCACCGCGGGCCCGGCCGCGCAGGTGGTGGGCAGCGTTTCACCGGGGGACAGCGCGAGGGCGAGCAGGGAGAAGACCGCGCCCATCAGCTGTGCCATCAGATTCAGATAGTGCCCCAACACGATGTCCTCCTGTGCGAACGGCCATCCGGCCAGCGGTGCCGGGTGGCCGTTCGCCCTGCTTGTCGGTCCTGGCCGGCTTCGGCTATCGCCGGGCCTCAGCCGTTGCCGTCGTGGCTGGCGCCAGCGTGATGTCGGCGTGCTGCCACGCCTTCTTGAACCGCGCTTCGACGCCCGCCGCCTCCTCGGTCTTGCCTTGCGCCTTGAGCGCCTGCATCAGGCCGAAGAGCGACCAGCCGGTCTCGGGGTTCTTCTTCAGGTCTTCCCAGTAGACGGCCTCGGCCTCGTCCGGCCGCCCAGCGGCCATGAGCACGGCGGCGAGGTTCTGGCGCACCGGCGCGTGCCAATCCGGCGGCTCCTGGTAGATGAGCGCGTCCTCGTACCGCACCGCGCGGTCCAGGTGCAGGGTGGCCTTGTCCCACTCCTTGCGCTTCGCGGCAATCTCGCCGGCCACGACCTCGGGCGCGATCCGCAGGATGGCCTCACCGGTGTTGGTCGAGAACGTCGTCTGGCCCTTGAGCGAGGGATCCGCGACCAGTGCGGCCAGCTTGACGCGCTCCGCCTCGGCCTTGTCGAGCTCGTTCTTCGCGATGAAGGCCATGGCGCGCGCGTAGTGCCAGGCGCCCTTCGTGAACGCCGTCTCGTGCCGCGGGCCCTTGTCGGCCAGGATGCGATCCCATTCGCCGAAGCGGACCATGGCCCAGTAGGGCACCACGAGGAAGCCCTGGAGGATGGGCACCGTGCTCAGTGCCTCGTGCGGCACCGCGTTGGCGAGCTTCTCAGCTGACTCGAGCGCGAGCTGGCGCCGGCCGCCGGCGGTCGCGCCCATCCAGATGAAGTGCAGGTTGTGCGGGTAGTAGCCCAGCGGGTAGAGCCCCTGCGCGCGGCACTGCGCGATGTAGTCCTCGTCGGCCTTCGCCGCCAGGAGATTCGCCTTCACCACATCGTCGTACCGGCCGACGCGCTGGTAGATGTGCGCGGGCATGTGGACGATATGGCCGGCGCCGGGCATGAGCGGGAGGAGCCGATCGGCCTCGGCCTCCGCGCGCTCCGGCGTGCCGGTCGGCTCCCAGAGGTGAATCCACAGGTGCAGCGCACCGGGGTGGTTCTGGTGGGCGGCGAGCACCTTTTCGAGGGAGGACTGCACCTCCGTGGTCTCGGGGTACGCCACGCCGTCACGCGTCCAGTAGTTCCACGGCCGCAGGTCCATCAGCGCTTCGGCGTAGAGGGTCCGTGCGTCGAGGTCGTCCGGGAACGCCTCTACCACGCGGCGCATGGCATCGGCGTACGCGCGGTCGGCCTTCTGGCGATCCTCGGCGCGGCCGGTGTAGCGGGCTGCGAGCGCGTCGATGTAGGCCCGTTCGCGCGGCGAGGCGCTGGCCTTGATGGAGACGGCCTTCGTCGCCAGCTCGAGGGCCTTCGGCTCGTCGGCCGGATCCATTGGCGCGTTGATGTTGGGGCCGAGCGCCAGCGCCTGGCCCCAGTAGGCCATCGCGAGCGAGGGATCGAGGCGCGCAGCCTCGGCGAAGGCCCGAGCCGCTTCGGCGTGGTTGAACCCGTAGACGAGGTTGAGGCCCTGGTTCATGAAGAGCTGCGCGCGCTCGTGGCGCGTGCTGACCGGAAACGTGTGCACGCCGAGGTTCTGCAGGCGCGGCGCGAGCGGCATGCCCGGTGCGGGCGCCTGGTAATCCGGCGGCGTTTCGTAGTGCTTGTGCTGGGCCGTGGGCGCCGGGCTCTGGCCCTGGGCCGCCGCGGATGAGGCGAGCGCCGCGGGCACGCTGGCAGTGAGAACGAGGGCGACAACCGACTTCGATGACATTCCCGAACCTCCTGCAGTCCGATACGGAAGGCGGGGCTCCGAAGACGTCAGGCGCTGGTGAAGGTCTGGTGAGAGTTTGGTAAGAGCGGCAGGAACGCTACAATCGGAAGGCTTGGCCCGTCCGGGCCAGCTCTGCCGATGACATCCGATCGCGTCCTCACGTTCGGGGAGTACCGTCTCGACCCTGTCAGCGGCCACCTCTATCGCGACGGTCAGCCGGTCTCGCTCACCCCCAAGGCGTTCGCGCTGCTGCTCTACCTGTCCGTGCACGCAGGCCGGCTGGTGCCCAAGCCCGAGCTGCTGTCCGCGGTGTGGCCCGGAGTGTTCGTGGGCGACGCGGTGCTCAAGAGCAGCATCCGCGAGCTCCGCAAGGCGCTGGCCGACGACCCCCATCAGCCGCGCTTCATCGAGACCGCGCACCGTCGCGGATATCGTTTCGTGGCGCCGGTCGTGGCCGTCGAACCGGGGGCGCCGCTGGTGGCCGCCCCGCGCGTGAGCTACGCGCGCAGCGGGCACGTGAACATTGCGTACCAGGTCGTGGGCTCGGGCCCGCCCGACCTGGTGTTCGTGATGGGGTGGGTCTCGCACCTCGAGTACTTCTGGAACGAGCCGTCGTTCGCGCGCTTCCTCGAGCGGCTGTCGGGCATGGCCCGCCTCATCCTCTTCGACAAGCGCGGCACGGGCCTGTCGGACCGCGTCTCGGAGCCCGAGCTGCCGACGCTGGAACAGCGCATGGACGACGTGCGGGCGGTGATGGAGGCGGCGGGCTCGGACCGGGCCGTGCTGCTGGGCGTGTCGGAGGGCGGGCCGCTCTGCTCGCTCTTCGCGGCGACGCACCCCGCGAAGACCGAAGCGCTCATCATGATTGGCAGCTACGCGCGTCGCCTCCAGGACCGGGACTATCCGTGGGGCGTCACGCGCGAGGAGCGGGATCGCTTCTGCCAGGCGATCCTGGACGAGTGGGGCGGCCCGGTCGGCATCGACGAGCGGGCGCCCTCGCGCGCCGCGGACCCCGCGTTCCGGGACTGGTGGGCCTCGTATCTCAGGATGGGTGCGAGCCCCGGCGCGGCCCTGGCCCTCACGCGGATGAACGCCGACATCGACGTTCGCAGCGTGCTGCCCTCCATCCGCGTGCCGACGCTGGTTCTGCACCGCACGGGGGATCGCTGCCTGAAGGTGGAGGAGGGGCGGTACCTCGCGTCGCGCATCCCGGGCGCGACGTTCGTGGAACAGCCCGGAGAGGATCACCTGCCGTTCGTCGGCGACCAGGAGGCCATGCTCGGGCCGATCGAGCGCTTCCTCGAGCGAACGCGCGAGCCCCACGAGTTGGAGCGGGTGCTCGCCTCGGTGCTCGTCGTCCGGGCCGCCGGCGCCGACGGGGGCGGCCAGGGGCTGGCCGACGCGTTTGCCCATGAAGTCGGCCGGTGGCGGGGACAGGTCGTGGATGGAGAGGGCCCGCGGTTGGCGGCGCTCTTCGACGGGCCGGGGCGTGCGGCGCAGTGCGGCGCCGCGCTGGCGGCGCGCGCGCGTGACCTCGCTATCGACGTCGCCGCCGGCGTTCACATCGGTGAGTGTGTTCGCGGGGGCCGCCGGGGGCCGATCTTCGAGATCGCGGCCACGCTGGCCGAGCGTGCCGGCGGGGGGGAGGTGTACGTGTCGCGCACCGTGGTGGACCTGGTCCCGGGTTCGGGTCTTCGCTTCGACGAGCGGGGCGTCGTGCGGGCGGGCACGCCCGCGCGCGACGTGCCGGTGCTGGCGGTGATGCCTGCCTGAAGGCGGCGGCGCCGGCGCCGGCGCTGGGGGGTCAAGACGCCGGCACGGCCTTCACGAGCTCGGCCAACGGCACCACGGTGCCGTGCAGCGGGACGATGCGGTCCACGCGCAGCTTGCGGTCGCGGATGTTCTGCAGCAGGTTGGCCGCGTAGGGGTGCACCGACGAACCCGGGCTGAACGCATCCGCCTCCACGAGCAGGCGTTCCTTCGGCAGGTAGGCCATCAGCAGCGTGTCGGCGTGCGGGTTGCCGCTGATGTGATACAGCTCCACCCGCCGGGTCCCGTCCTCCACCACGCGCATGTCGTCCACGCCCTCGATGGTCAGCGGCTTCGGGTTCCGCGCGAGCGCGTCGGGCTGCAAGGTGAAGGGACGCTTCGCTGCTTCCTCGTAGTAGGCGACGTTGCCCTGGTGGGTGATGACGGTGAGCCCCTCGGACACCGCGGCGCGGAGCCCGGCGGAGTGATCGAAGTGATGGTGCGAGCTCACGAGCGTCGTGAGCGCCTTTCCGGGCACGAGCTCGCGCGCCTTCGCGATGACGGCCAGCGTGCGCGCCTCGCTCTGCGGCGCTTCGATCAACATCAGGTGATCGTTGAATTCGACGAGCACGCTGTGGTGCGACTGGCCCGCGAGCAGCCAGACGCCGGGCGCCAGGCTCTCGGCCACGACGTTCACGGGCGGCGGCCCCGACGGTGCTTCCGCCGCCCGCGCCGCGTCGGGCGCCGCGATGTCGCCCGCGTCACCGTTCATCGTGGCGCGCGTCAGGCGCAGCTCCGCGGTCTTGAAACGGTCGGTCTTCGTGATGACGCGCGTGGGCATCCTGATGCCCGAGACCTCGGCGTAGTCCTGGAACGCCGTCTCGATGACGACATCACCGAGGTTCGGATGCGACGCCATCGAGCGGATGCGGGTGGGGAGGTGCGTCGTGGCGTCCAGGGCCAGCGTGAACGGCCCGCCGCCGGGCAGGGTGACATCCACCAGCTGCTCGGTGCCCTCCGTCCGGGCGTTCGCCAGCGTGACGCCCTGACCGAGCGCCGCCCGGACCAGGACAACGGGGTGATGGTGCAATTCCGCGAAGCGATCCCTTGCCGCCTGGGCCGACGATCGCGAGATGCCCCCGCTCGCCGAGACCGCGTAGGCCACGTCGCCATCCAGGCCGAACGCCTGCGTCTGCGGGGCCTGGCCCTGGAAATACAGGAAGTTCGGCGTCCGGGTCTGCTCGATGCGCATCCGGCCACCCGCCAGGTCCATCGCGCGGCGGTACCCGGTCACCGCGAAGGTCTGGCCCGTCGCGTCGATGGTCATGTCCTGCCCGAGGTTCCACTGCGTACCCTCGCCCGACAGCACGAGCGTCCGGATGCCGAGCAACCGGTCGCGACCTCCGAGGGCCTCGGCGGCCTGGTCGACGGTCAGTTGTT
>JBFWQE010000075.1:0-24786 GCA_050249615.1 Vicinamibacterales bacterium | reverse complement strand
GGACCCTGGACGGCGTCCGCTTCGAAGAGGTGTCGCTGGGGTACCCGCGGCAATGGAGCCAGGCTCGCGGGGTAGGACACTACCTGCGGAGGATTCTCTAGGGGCTTGGGGCTTGGGGCTTGGGGCCTGGGGCCTGGGTGTGAAGTCTTGGGTCTTGAAGTCTTGGGTCTCGAGGCTAGCTTCGTGCTGTCTTCGTGATCTTCGTAACTTCGTGGTTTCTTTCACACACGCTTCAGACGCTCGCCCGCGGCGGCCAGCGTCTCGTCCCTTTTCGCGAAACAGAAGCGCAGGACGGGGCCGCCCGGGTCTTTGTAGAGAAACGCCGACACCGGAATGGCAGCCACACCGTGGGTCTTCAGCAACCACTCGGCAACGGCCTTGTCGCCGTCGCTCGAGACGGCCGAGTAGTCCATCAGCTGGAAGTAGGTGCCCTCGCACCGCAGCGGCCTGAAGCGAGAGCCTTCGGTGAGGGCCAGGAACCGGTCTCGCTTCTGCTGGTAGAAGCCGGGCAGTGAGGTCGCGGAGGGGTCGCGGGACACGAACTCCGCGAAGGCCACCTGCGACGGCGTGTGCACGGTAAAGGTGACGAACTGGTGCACGCGTGTCACCTCGGTCATCAGCGGCTGCGGCGCGACGCAGTAACCCACCTTCCAGCCCGTGGTGTGGAAGGTCTTCCCGAACGAGCTGATGACCACCGCGCGGTCGCGGAGCTCCGGGTATCGCAGGATGCTCTCGTGCCGCCGGCCGTCGAAGATGATGTGCTCGTACACCTCGTCCGACACCAGCAGGATGTTCGTGCCATCCACCAGTGCGGCCAGCCGTCGCATGTCGTCGGCTGACCAGGTGACGCCGGTCGGGTTGTGCGGCGTGTTCACGAGGATCAGCCGCGTGCGTGCCGTGATCGCCCGCCGGACTTCGTCCCAATCCACGGCGTAGTCCGGATAGCGGAGGCTCACGAACACCGGCGTGCCGCCGCTCAGGCGGATGACGGGCACGTAGGAGTCGTAGCAGGGCTCGAAGAGCACGACCTCGTCACCCGGGTGCACCAGCGCGGTCAACGTGGCGTAGAGCCCCGCGGTCGCGCCCGAGGTGACCACGATCTCGGTCATCGGGTCGTACGACGCCCCATAGCAGTACGCCACCTTCCGGGCAATGGCCTCGCGCAGCGCCAGCACGCCGGGCATGGGCGCGTACTGGTTGTGCCCGGCTCGCATCGCGGCGGCCACGGCTTCCACCAGCGCGGGATCGCAGTCGAAGTCGGGAAACCCCTGCGACAGGTTGATGGCGCCGTGCTCGTTGGCGAGGCGGGTCATCACGGCGAAGATGCTGGTGCCGATGTCGGGCAGCTTGGACGAGACGGCCACGGAGGAGGTCATCGCGCCCTATTCTGACACCGCTGGCCCTCGCGAGGTCCGCGACCGGAGGCGCCGGGCCGCGAATGGATCGCCGGGGCTTCCGCCTCGGCGACGGCGTAGAATCGCCGGATGCCCCTCCTTCTCGCCCTCCTGCTCCTCGGTCTCCAGGCCACCGCGAATCCCGGCGGCTACGCGCGGCCCGAGCTCCTGGTGGATACCGCGTGGCTGGCCACCCACACCGCCGACGCGAACCTCCGGATCGTGGACCTCCGGCCCCGCGGCTACGACCAGGGGCACATCCCGAACGCCGTCTGGCTCGACAACAACTGGATTCGCAATCCCAAGGCGCCACCGGACTTCCTGCCGACGCCCGCCGAGTTCGAGGCGCTGATGGCAAAGCTCGGCATCGGGCCCGACACGCGGGTCGTCGCCTACGACGAGCGCGGCGGCATCTATGCCGCCCGGTTGTGGTGGATCCTGCACTACTACGGCCACGCCAACGTGGCGCTGCTGAACGGCGGCTGGACGAAGTGGACACTCGAGGCGCGCGCCACCTCCGCCGAGGTGCCCGCCCCGAGCGCCCCCGCGCCCTTCCGCGTGAAGGCCGGCCTGACGGGGCACGCCACGGCGAAGGACGTGCTGGCAGCCATCAAGAGGCCCGGCGTGAAACTCGTGGACGCGCGGAGCCAGGCCGAGATCGACGGCAAGGATTTCCGTGGCATCAAGCGAGCCGGCTTCATCGAGTCGTCCGTGCCCGTCTACTGGGAGGACACCTTCGACCCGACGACGCACGCCTTCAAGTCTGCCGCGGAGATCGTGAAGCTCTACCGTGACAAGGGGATCCAGCCATCGGATGAGGTCATCGCCTACTGCCAGGTGGGCATGCGCGCCTCGCACGACCTCTTCACGCTCGCCCTCATCGGCCACGACCTCGGCAAGCTCCGCAACTACTACGGCGCCTGGGAGGAATGGGGTAACCGGGAGGACACGCCCATCAAGACGCGACCGTGATGGGGTGTCCTCCCGGTTACGCGTCCATTGGCGATTGAGGATTGGGGATTGGTGATTCATTGCCGATCGGGCGATTGCGGATTGGGGCATTCGGATTGGGGCATTCGGATTGGGGCATTGGGGCACCAATCGCCCGATGAGTCACCCGATCGGCAATCGGCAATCGTCAATGAGCATGCGACTATAATGCCCGCGGAGGCCCTATGAAGCGTTCGTTCGTGTTGCTCGTCGCTGCCCTTGTCGTCTCCTCGCTCACCCTGCAGGCCGGCTCGGCGCCGGTGCGGGCCCGCACGGGCATGGTGGTGTCGCAGAGCGACATCGCCTCCGAGGTCGGGTGGCAGGTGATCAAGAGCGGCGGGAACGCCATCGACGCCGCCGTGGCGACGGCTTTCGCGCTCGCCGTCACGCACCCCACCGCCGGCAACATCGGCGGCGGCGGCTTCATCGTCTACCGGGCCGCCAGCGGCCAGGCCACGTCGTTCGACTTCCGAGAGGCCGCGCCCGCGGGGTCGAACCCCGAGATGTGGCTCAAGGACGGCAAGTACGACTACGACCTCCACCACAACAGCCACCGCTCGGTTGGCGTGCCGGGGACCGTGGCGGGCCTGCACACGGCGTGGAAGGAGCTGGGCTCGAAGCCGTGGAAGGACCTGGTGACCCCGGCCATCGCGCTCGCGCGCGACGGGTTCGAGGTGAGCCACGGCCTGGCACGATCGCTCGCCGGCCAGCTGGACGAGTTCAAGAAGTACCCCTCGTCCCTCGCCCAGTTCTCGAAGAACGGCCAGCCCTATGAAGCCGGCGACATCCTGAAACAGCCGGACCTGGCGCGGACGCTCCAGCGCATCGCCGACCAGGGCCCCGCCGGGTTCTACGAGGGGGAGACCGCCGCGCTCATCGAGAAGGACATGAAGGCCAACGGCGGCCTCATCACGCGCGACGACCTGAAGAAGTACCAGGCGAAGAAGCGCGAGGTCATCAAGGGCACCTACCGCGGCTACGAGATCATCGGCATGCCTCCGCCCTCGTCCGGCGGCATCGCCGTGACGCAGATGCTGAACGTGCTGGAAGGCTACGACCTCAAGGCCAACGGCTACGGCTCCGCGCAGAACCTGCACCTCATGGCCGAATCCATGCGTCGCGCGTTCGCCGACCGCGCGCAGTATCTGGGCGACCCGGACTTCGTCATGAACATGCCCGTCGCGCGCCTCATCTCGAAGGAGTACGCCGACACGCTGCGGAAGTCCATCAACCCGAACAAGGCCTCGAAGTCGTCGCCGACGACGTTCACGTGGCCCACCGAGTCGCAGGAGACGACGCACTTCTCGGTGGTGGACGCGAACCGCAACGCCGTCTCCCTCACCTACACCCTCGAGTACGGCTACGGCTCGCGCATCGTGGTGCCGGGCGCCGGCTTCCTGCTGAACAACGAGATGGGCGACTTCAACGCCGGCCCCGGCCTCACCACCGAGCAGGGGCTCATCGGCACGCCTCCGAACCTGGCCCAGATCGGCAAGCGGATGCTCTCGAGCATGTCGCCGACCATCGTCGCGAAGGACGGGCAGCTCTTCATGGTGACCGGGTCGCCCGGCGGCCGCACCATCATCAACACGGTGCTGATGACCATCCTGAACGTCATCGACTTCGGCATGAACGCGCAGGAGGCCGTGGACGCCGGCCGCATCCACCATCAGTGGCTGCCGGATCGTATCTCGATGGAGCGTTTCGGCTTCTCGGCCGACGCCATCAAGACCCTGCAGGGCGTGGGGCACACGATTTCCGAGGGCGGCAACCAGGGCGTGGCCGAGGTCATCGTGTTCAACCAGAAGGACAACATGCTCGAGGGCGGCGTGGACCGCCGTGCGCCGGATGGCGGGGCGGCCGGGAAATAGGGGCCGCCAAGGTCGAGGTCAAGGAGTCAAGCGGCTGCATCGAGGGCGCTGGCCGGCGGGCTGGCGCCCTCGTTCCGCGTACAGAGGCGGGCCGGGTCAGCTCCTCGTCAGCGCCACGGCCAGATCGGCGGCCACCCTCGCGTTACTCAAGAGCAGTGCGCGGTTGGCGACCACGCTCTCGCCGCCCGTGAGCGCGCGCATCCGGTCCAGCAGGAACGGCGTCACGTCGCGCCCCCGCGCCCCGGCCCGCGCGGCCTCTCCCACCGCCTGGCCGAGCGCCCGATCGTAGCTGTCGGCCGCGAGTTCGTGTTCAGCCGCAATCGGGTTGACAACCAGCAGGCCCGAACCCGTGCCGAGGGCGAAATGGGCGCGGGCTGCCTGCGCCAGTGACGCGGCATCGTCACACCGCCCATCCACGCGCAAGCCGCTCGTTCGCCGGTAGAACGCCGGGAAGTCGTCGGTTCCATCGCCAAGCACCGGCACGCCCAGCGTCTCCAGCATCTCGACGGTCTTCGGCAGGTCGAGAATCGCCTTCGCCCCGGCACACACGACGGCGACCGGAACGCGCGAGAGGGCGGTCAGGTCGGCCGAGACGTCTCCGCTGTCGGACGCGCCGCGGTGCACGCCTCCGATGCCGCCCGTCGCGAACACGCGGATGCCGGCCCGATGGGCCACGAGCATCGTCGCCGCCACGGTTGTCGATCCGGGCGAGCGACGGGCCAGGTGGAACGCCAGGTTGCTGAGATTGATCTTGGCCGCCGGCGGCTCGGCGGACGCCAGCTGCTCCAGCTCCGCAGGGGCGAGACCCACGCGGACCCGGCCGCCGAGCACGCCGATGGTGGCGGGAATGGCACCATGCTCGAGAATGGCCGCCTCGAGCTCGTGCGCGATGCAGACGCCGTCAGGCCGCGGGAACCCGTGGGTGACGAGCGTGGTCTCGAGGGCCACCACCGGGCGCTGCTCCCCGAGCGCCGCCGCGACCGTGTCCGAGATCTGCAGCCATCCGCTCATCGGGCGTCAGCATACCGCGATGCACGAACGCCTTCTGCCGGTGGGCTTCTCCGCACCCTGTCAACGCGGTGCGCGGAGGTAGCCGCGGCGGGCGGTCACGTCGCCGCGCCGCCCCCTCAGCCGGACCTCGATGGGATGCCACCCGCCCTGCTCCACCCCGCTGGGCGTGTAGGAGAGCACGTAGCGGCTCTTGAACTCGCTGATGACCCGGACGAAGGTTTGGCGCAGCCGATCGCTCCGCTCGGCCACGAGCACCGACCCGCCGGTGTCTTCGGCCAGGAGCGGCAGGAAGTGCCGGCCGAAGCTCGCGGGGACCTCGTTGAACCAGTCGCGCTCGAGCTGGTTCTGCCGTGCCTCGCGCAGGTTCCGCTGTTCCACCTGCTGCCTGAGCGTCACTCCGTAGATCACGACGTCGCTTCGCTGCGCTGCGGTGATGACCGTGCGCGGATCGAGCCAGCTGCTGGTGTCGCCGCCGTCGCTGAAGACGAGCATGACCATGCGGCCCTCGATGCGCGGCCGCATCAACAACGCCGCGAGCGTGGCGTCGTAGAGGGCCGTCGCGCCGCCCGCCTTCACGGCCTGCGCCCGCTCTCGAACGCGGGCGCGATCCTCGCTGGCGGGGCCCTGCAGGTCGAGGCGATCCGAGAACGTGACGAGCGAGAGCCGATCGTCCGCTGACAGCGCCTCGTCTGCCGCAATGATGGCCCCACGCAGATGCGCCAGCGGCTCGCCCTCGACGCTCTCGCTGACGTCCAGCACCATGGTCAGCGTGACGGGCACGTCCTCCACGTCCAGCGTGCGGATCTCCTGGACGACGCCGTTGTCGCGCAGCTCGACATCGCTGGCCGCCAGCCCGGTGACCGGCCGTCCATCGGCGGTTACCAGCACGTCGACCCGCACGGCGTCCACGCCGGCGCGGAACGTCTGGCCCGCCACGAGATCGCGTCCCACCAGTGCAACCACCGCGAGCAAGACGGCCCCCAGGCCGGCCGGGGCGGTCATCGCCTCACCTCGTCGCGGAGCTCGTCGAACAGCAACTCGCCCACCAGCGGGTACGCCAACCGGTAGTCGGCCCACGGATCGTTCCGCTCGCGATTCGTACCCGCCGTCAGCATCGGCTCGACAACGTCCGCAGCCTGCACCGAGTCGCCCGCCGCGTGTAGCAACTGCCCCAGGGCCAGGCGCGCCGACTGCGCCACGGGATCCAGGCGCATCGCCTCCCGGTACAAGCGCTCGGCCTCGCGCGCGTTGCCCTGTCGCTCGAGCAGTCGGCCCAGCACGAGGCGGCCCACATAGGCCGTGGCCCGGGCGAGGTCGTCGCGCTCCAGCAAGCCAGCCAGTCGCGCGGCGGCTCCCTCGACGCGCCCCATCTCGGACTCGACGCGCGAGAGCCTCAGCGCGGCCTCTGCGGCACGCGGGTCCACGGCCAGCGCCGCCGTCAGGTAGCGCAGGGCCTCGTCCTGGCGCCGACGCCGGATGGTCTGCACCCTGCGCAGGTCCCAGCCTCGTGCCGCGGGCAGGTCGGCCAGGCGTTCGCTGAACCACCCGGCGGCCGTGAGGATCGCCACGTCGTCGGGCACGCGCTTGACGGCCTCGGCGACGTGCACGAGCGCCTGCTCGGGGGACAGCCGGCGGGTCAGCAACAGCGCGGTCGACAGGTACCAACGGCGGCGGAAGGACGCCGGCGCGGCACTGACACTCTCCGATGCATCCGCCAGGCCGCGCGCGAGCCCGAAGTGAGCCGAGGCGCGCTTGTCCAGCCCCTCCGCCCAGCAGCGGAGTGCCGCCTCCGCGTGCAGCATCGCTGCGGCGCGGTAGAAAACCGCGTCCAGCGCCGGGTCGCGGCCGATGCCGATGGCGCCTCGCTTGACGTAGCCTTCCACGAGCGCTGTCACGACGCCCTGGTCGCCGGCCATCAGCTGGTCCACGGCCTTGTCCTTCCAGCCGGATCGATACAGCTCCACCAGAGACCCGTAGCGCTGCGCTGTAGACTCCCGGCCTTGTTCAGCCCCTGCAGCCCACGACGTTCCCGCCGCCAAGCACAGCAGCAGCGCGAGCGCGCGACGACGATTGACGCCCATGAGGAGGCTCTCCGTTCAACGGGCGGTCTTCAGGCTCCGCCGCGCGACGAGGAACAGGGCCAGGAAGGCCAGGTCGACCCACGCCCAGGGCACCCACATCGATGGCACGCTGCCCGTCATCTGGTTCCAGAACACGACAGCGCAGTAGGCTGCCTTCAGCCCCACCCCAAATGGGATGAGCTCCGCGAAGCGCACTGGATCCTGCGAGATTCTCAGGAACATGGCCGCGAAGACCAAGAGGAGCAGTGCGGGAAACTGCACGTACCCATAGTGATTCGGCGCTTCGACCCCGAACCACTGGAAGAGCGGCCGCGCGAAGAGCACTGCGATGACGGCCAGGATGCCGTCGTACGCAGCGGCCAGCAGGAACAGCCCCTTGATTTGCGCGATGCTCATGGCTCTACCTTCTCCTTTCGGATGCGGCCCGCACGATGCCCCGACTTCCGCAGATCGGCAAAGAAGCGGCGACGACGCTCGCGGGTGCTCTCCGCGTTGTACAGCCTGCCCCCCAATTCCCTCAGCCCGGCCTCGAGCTCCGCGACGGTCATGTCGGACGGCTGGAACGTGACGTCGAAGAGCGTGCAACGCTCCCAGCCGCCCTCGTACAGCAGCCGGCCCTCGCGCCGCAGCCGGTCGTACAGCGGGGTGCCCGGAAACGGCGTCTGGACGGTGATCTGCACTTCGAAGAGCCCGCTCTCGCGCACGAATCGCTCGATGGCGTCAAAGCTCTCCGGCCCGGCGCGGTCCAGGCCGAGGACGAAGCACCCATTCACCGTGATGCCGTGCGACTGGATGCGCTCGATGGCACCGAGGTACCGCTCCACGCGCCTCGCCTTCCAGTTGGCACCCTGCTCCACGCCATCGAGGATGGCGGCCGACGGGCTCTCGAACCCGATGAGCACCTGCTCGCATCCACTGTCGCGCATCAGCCCGAGGAGCTCGTCATCGTCGGCCACCGAGACGTCGGTCTCGGTGAACCACCGTACGCGCTCGCCGGCGATCCCGCGCACGAGCGCTTTCGAGTGCTTCTTGTTCACGAACGTGTTGTCGTCGGCCAGCTCGATGAATGGTCGCGACCACACGCGCTTGATGTGCCGGATCTCGGCCACGACCCTCTCGACCGGCTTCACCTTGTAGGTGGGCGAGATGCGGATCGACGCGGCGCAGAAGTCGCACCGGAACGGACACCCGCGCTGGGTCTGCACCGTCAGGCGGTTGTAGCGATCGATGTCGAGCAGATCGAAGCGTGGCATCGGCGCGTCGGCCAGATCGAAGGGGAGCGGCCGTGCGTCGTACGTCGGCGCGAGACGCCCCCGCCGCAGGTCGTCGATGAGCGCAGGCCACACCGGCTCGCCCTCGCCGATCACGACGGCATCCGCATGCGGCGCCGCCTCCGCTGGCAGCGCCGACACGTGCAGGCCACCCAGCACGACCTTCGTGCCGCACGCGCGGTATCGGTCTGCCAGACGGTATGCGTCCTCGACCTGCGCCGTGAAGGTCGAGATGGCCACGACGTCGAATTCCCCCGGCAGTCCCTCCACCTGGGCGAGGTCCGGTACGTCGTGGTACTCCACGTCGATGTCGTCCGGCGTCAACCCTGCCAGCGTCAACAACCCCAGGCTCGGCAGCGTGGCGATCACCTGGCTTCGCTCGACGAAGCCGGGCAGTGTCAGACCCAGCTCCGTCAGCTCCCGACTGTGAGCGCGGGTGCCGCTCATCGCGATCAGCCCGAGTTTCATGACTGGCGCCACCCGAGGAGCAGGCTGACGATCGCAACGAAAGCGGCCGCAACCGGAATCGGAAACAGGTGGCGCATCAACGGGCGCCAGGCCGTGAGAAAACATGTCGCGGGCATCGCCAGGTTGGCGACAATGAGGCCCCATGACGCGATGAACAGGTGGGATGCCGGCAGTGGCACGCTCGCCACGGTGAGCCCGAAGAGGATGTTGAGGAAGCCGATCCCGAAGAACGAGATGTGGCCCAGGCGCACCATCCGGCGGCGAAGGGAGTCGTAGCCCCCCATCCATGCGTCGTGGTGGAAGAAGAGGCCGATGACCGAGCCGGAGAGCACGCCTCCGAGCATGCTGACCCACCCGCCCAGGAGGTTCAGGTCGCTCACGACCGCACTCTACTGCGGCCGGCCCGGGATGGTAAACGTGATTTCCGTGGGGGTCAGACGACCGCTGGACCTGGGGGCCCCCAGGACCTCACGACCTCAACCCGTCTTGTTCACGTACTCGAACCCGAATCGCCCCTTCACGCACAGGTTCCCGTGCGTGACCTCGCTCTCGAGCGGTGAGGTGACCTTGACGATTCTCTGATCCTGCACGTGCACGCTGAGCGTGCAGCCCACTCCGCAGTAGGGGCAGGTGGTGTCCGTGACCGTCTGCGCCTCCGGCCTCCACTCCCCGGCCTGCCGCAGATCGAACTCGTGCTTCGCCATCAGCGCACCGGTCGGGCACACGGCGATGCAATTCCCGCAGTAGACGCACGCCGACTCCGGCAGGACCACGTCGAACTCGGTGGAGATATGGGCGTCGAAGCCGCGCCCGGCGGCGGCGATGGCGAAGGTGTGCTGCGCGTCGGTGCCGCACGCCTCCACGCACTTGTAGCAGAGCACGCACTTCGAGTAGTCCCGCATGTAGAGGTCGTTGTCCACCTTCGGCGGCTGCTTCACCGTGGCCGCCGCGGGCCCGAACCGCGCGGGGTCGGCGCCGTACTCGCGCATCATCGGCTCGAGTGTGGGTGCCGTGGACAGGTCCACGGACGAGGCCAGCAGCTCCAGGACGAGCTTGCGCGACAGGTCCACGCGCGGCGAGCGGGTGCGAATCACCATCCCGGGCTCGATCTTCCGCGAGCAGGCCGGCGCCAGGACGCGTGCACCTTCCACTTCAACGACACACACCCTGCAGGCATTGACCGGCGTCAGCGTCTCGAGATAGCAGAGCGTCGGCACGTCGATCCCGGCGCCGCGACAGGCGTCCAGGATGGTCGCGCCGGCACGCACCTCGACCGGGCGGCCGTCGATCGTGGCCGAGACCGATGGCGCCCCCGGCGTGGGAGGGCGATGCGGCACGCTGCTGGGTGCGGGCGGCAATCGGAACCAGATGGCATCGTTCACGGGTCTACTCCCCACTCTTCACAGGCCGCTCGAACAGGCCGAGATTCAGCGCGGACTCAATCGCCCCCGACGCGGTCTGTCCAAGGCCGCAGATGGAGGCGTCCTTCATCGCGACGGAGAGTTCCCCGAACACGGAAGCCGCAGATGGCGCAGATGCCGCAGATGACGCAGATGGCGCAGATGGCGCAGAAGCCGCAGATGGCGCAGATAGGGTGGGTAAGAGCTCCAGCTGTCTCTGCGTCCCCACGCGGCACGGCACGCACTGGCCGCACGACTCGTGCCGGAAGAACTCCGCGATGCGGTGCAGCGAATCGGCGATATCGGCGGTCTCGTCGTAGACCATGATGACGCCCGACCCGAGCGTCGCGCCGGCCGCGCGGACGCCCTCGAACGTCAGTCGCAGGTCGAGCTGCCCGGGGCCGACGAAGCCGCCCGCGGCGCCACCGAGCAGGACGGCCTTGACGTTCCGACCGCCCGAGACGCCACCCGCAAGGTCAATCAGCTCGCGGAGTGTCGCGCCGAAGGGCACCTCGTACAGGCCCGGGCGCTCGACATGGCCTGAGAGGCAGAACAAGCGCGTACCGGTCGAGGTCGTCGTTCCGATGCGCGCCCAGGTCTCACCGCCCTCGAGCACGATGTCGAGGACGTTGACCAGCGTCTCGACGTTGTTGGCCACCGTGGGCTTGCCGAAGACGCCGACCTCGGCTGGAAATGGCGGCTTCGAGCGCGGCTCGCCGCGTTTGCCCTCGATGGAGTTGAAGAGCGCGGTTTCCTCGCCGCAGATGTAGGCGCCGCCGCCGCGCCGGATCTCGATGTCGAAGGCCTGGCCCGATCCCATGATGTCCGCGCCGAGAAAGCCGGCTTCCCGCGCCTCCGCGATGGCCGATCCGATGCGTGCCTCGGCCAGCGGGTACTCGCCGCGGATGTAGATGTAGCCCTGGGCCGCGCCCGTCGCGAGGCCGCAGATGGTCATGGCCTCCACCACCGCGAACGGGTCCTGCTCCATCAGCACCCGATCCTTGAAGGTGCCCGGCTCGCTCTCGTCCGCATTGCAGACGACGTAGTGTGGCGTGGCAGGCTGGCGCCGGACGGCATCCCACTTGCGGCCGGTCGGAAAGGCCGCGCCGCCCCGGCCGAGCAGCTTCGACGTGGTGACCTCGGCGATCACGCCCTCGGCCCCGACCTGGATGGCCCGGGCCAGCGCCCGGTACCCGCCGTGCTCGCGGTAGCTGTCGAGGCTGGCGGGGTTCACCCTCCCCGCGCGCGCCAGGAGACGGGGCGTTCCATTGGCTCCCACCGTGCGGCTCACTGGCGGGGCCGTCGCGCCGGCGAGGGCTTCGACGATGGCAGATGCGCTCGCCGCGGGCGCCAGCACGAACCGCTCCGGCATCGCGCCAGCGCGCGTGATGAGCGCAGCTGACCCTGCGTCGCACTGACCCAGGCATGGCGAGCGCTGCCAGCCCATTGACGCCGGGGCTAACGCCCCGGCGCTCCGGACGGCGGCTGTCGTGTCGGCGGCGCCGGCCGCCCCGGCACTCCGTACGCTCGCCGGTGCGTGGCCGGTCAGCCCTGTGCGCGCACCTCCACCGTGCGCGTCGTGGGCGGCCGCTGGGCTTCCGCCGGTCAGCGGTGGCCCGAGGCGCGCCTCGAGCTCCTGGCAGAGCTGTTCCGCGCCGCGGAGACGGCACGCGATGTCGTCGCACACGTGTGCCACGGCAGCCGGTCGTGGCGCGGTGGCGAGCAGGTGGTAGAACGTCAGCACGCCCCAGGCCTCGGCGGGGGGCACCGACAGGCGCCGGCAGATGTAGTTCATCGCCCCGCGCGACACCCAGCCCACGCGGTCCTGCACCGCGTGAAACGCGGGCAGCAGCAGGTGCCGCTCGCCGGCGACCGAGTGCCCGCCGGCCGCGGTGCGTCCGTCCTGTGCGATGTTGCGGGCGCCGCCTTCCCAGCCGGACTCGGGCGGGCCCAGCAGGGCGTCGATCGCCGCGCGTTCGTCGTCGGTGGGCTCACCTCCGGTGATGTGCAGGTCCACGTGCGTCCTCGGTTGCGTTACGTCGTCGCCGTGGCCACTGGGGCCTTCTCGATCCGGATGGCCGTCGCCTTGAACTCGGCGGTGCCGGACCGGGGATCCGTGGCGTCGATGGTCAGCTTGTTGGTCTGCGCCTGCTCGGGGAAGTGGAACGTCATGAAGGCCAGCCCCGGACGCAGGGCCGGATCGATGAACGCCGGGACCATCACCTCGCCCCGGCGCGAGACGACGCGCACCAGGTCGCCCGCGGCGATGCCGTAGTGCTTCGCATCCTCCGGCGACAGGTCGAGCGTCTCGCCGCGCCTCGCCGGCGAGGCATAGGCGCCGGTCTGCACGCCGGTGTTGTACTCGGCCAGGCGGCGGCCGGTGGTCAGCCGGATGGGATACTCGTCGCTCAGCGCGTCGGCCGGTTCCGTGTGCTCCACGGGATGGAACGGCGCGCGCGGCCCTTTGATGGGCCGCTCCCACAAGCGGGCGTGCAGGAACGCCTCGCCCGGGTGCGACTCGTGGTAGCAGGGCCACCGCAGGCCGCGGTGCTCGTCCAGCCGGGCGTAGCTCATGCCGGCGTGGACGGGGGACAGCGATCGCAGTTCGTTCCAGACGGCCTCGGCCTCCGGCGCGCCCCAGTCGTGGCCGAGCGCGCGGGCGAGGTCGAAGATGATCGCGAGGTCCTCGCGCGCCTCGCCCGGAGGATCCAGGGTCCGCCGGCACCGCTGCACGCGCCGCTCGCTCGACGTCACGGTGCCGTCCGACTCGAAGGCCCCGGCCGCGGCCGGGAAGACCACGTCGGCCAGTTCCGCGGTATCGGTGATGAACAGGTCCTGCACGATGAGAAAGTCGAGAGCGCCCATCAGGCGCGCGGCGCGGTGCTGGTCCGCCTCGGACTGGATCGGGTTCTCGCCGATGACGTACACGGCCCGCAGCTCGCCGCGCTCCATGGCGTCGAACATCCCGGAGAGATGCCACCCGCGCTTCGGCGGGATGGTGACCCCCCAGGCGCGTTCGAACGAGTGTCGGACCTCGTCGTTCTCGACGTGCTGGAAGCCCGGCAGGCGATCCGGCAGCGCGCCCATGTCGCCGCCGCCCTGCACGTTGTTCTGGCCGCGCAGCGGGTTGATGCCGCTGCCCCACCGTCCCACGTGCCCGGTGAGCAGCGCCAGGTTGATGAGGGCCAGCACGTTGTCCACGGCGTGATGGTGCTCGGTGATGCCGAGCGTCCAGCAGAGCATCGCGCGTTTCGCCGTCGCGTACTCGTGGGCCATCTGCCGGATGACCGCCGCGGGCACGCCTGTTATGGAAGCCGCCCGTTCGAGCGTCCACGGCTCCACGGACGCGCGATAGGCCTCGAACCCTTCGGTGGCGTGGGTGACGAAGTCGTGGTTCACCAGGCCCGCGGCGATGATCTCGCGGCCCACGGCGTTGGCCAGCGGGATGTCGGTGCCCACGTCCAGCCCCACCCACACGTCGGCCCACTCGGCGGAGCTGGTCCGCCGCGGGTCGATGGCAAACATCCGCGCGCCGCGCTTCAGCCCCTGGAGCAGGTGATGGAAGAAGATGGGATGCGTCTCCCTGGCGTTCGATCCCCAGAGAAGGATGCAATCGGTCTCTTCAATCTCCTGATAGGAGCTGGTGCCCCCGCCCATCCCGAACACCATCGCCAGACCGGCGACGCTCGGGGCGTGTCAGGTGCGGTTGCAGCTGTCGATGTTGTTCGACCCCATCACGACGCGCGCGAACTTCTGCGCCGCGAAGTTCATCTCGTTCGTGCTCTTCGAACAGCTGAAGAGCCCGAACGCCTGACCGCCGTGGGCCTCGCGCACCGCGCGCAGCCCGGCCGCCGCCCTCGCGAGCGCCTCGTCCCAGGTGGCGGGGCGGAGCGGCGCCCCGGGCTCGTCCCTGACATACGGAACCGTGATCCGCTGCATGAGTGCAATCTACTACGGCTCGGGCTCCGTCCAGCGATCCATCGGAATGGAGAGGAGCAAGTAGCGCTTTCTGAGCTCGACCACATGGGCGGGCAGTTCCTGCGTGGAGAACTCGCCCGCCCGGCACCGGTCGCGCAGGCCGCGGATCTCGATGCGGTAGAGGTCGTTGATCTGCTCGCGCAGGCGCGCGGGAGGCGTGTCCGCGCGCGGGGACAGGCCGTGGCGGGCCAGTTCGTCGAGCACCTCGGGGCGGTACCGTGGCACTGGCTAGGGCCCCCCGCAGCCCAGGCGCGCGCGGGCGCCCCGAGTCTCGAACCGCGCCGCATCGCTCGACGGCAGGGCGTCGGCACGCTCGTAGGCCGCGCAGGCGGCTGCCCGCTCTCCCATCCGGTCGAGGGACCGCGCGAGGCCAAGAGCGCCGCGGGCACCTCTTCCGGCACTGGCTGCGCGCGCGAACGCGGCCCGCGCATCGGCGAACCGATCGGCTTCGAGCCAGAGCTCGCCCTCCAGCTCGTCGATGGGGAGCGGCCACATGGGCTGCCCTGCCGCGGCGAGCGCCGTCGCCAGGTCGCGCGCGTGCACCAGGTAGGCCTGCATTTCGTCCCGCTCGTCCTGGGCAGCGGCCACCGCCGCACGCAGCGCGGCTTCGGCGTACAGGTTGAGCCGGCCCAGCACAGATGTGGCCGCCAGCGCGGCGCGATCTTCGTCCAGCCGCCGCAGCAGCCCGTTGATGGGCCCGAGCCGATCAGGCGCGCCACCGAGTGGCGCGAGGCGGCGGGCCTCGATCCACCCGTCCACGGCGACCAGGGCCGTGGCCAGCTCCGGGCACATCTGCACGTCGCTCCACGCGGCGCGCAGCGTTTCCGCCGCGGCTGCCTCGTCCATCCGCTGGAGGCCGTCCGCGGCGTCACCCAGGGCAGCGCGGGCCGCGGGGGCCGGACACCCCTCGCCCTGTGCCCGTGCCGGACCGGCACCAAGGAGGAGACACGCCAGCAGCAATCCAGCGGTCACGGTGGAGCGCCGGCTGTCGGGCGATGGCCCCCGCCAGAGCGTGGTGATGAAGCGCGCAATGGCCTCGACCATCGTGGTCTCGTCCTGCAGGTGCGGCCCATGGCCGCACTCCGGGATGACGCGAGTCTCACAGCGGCCCGACACTCCGCGCGCAATGGCCCGCAACTGCACCATCGTCGCGTACTCGTCATGCTCCCCCTGCAGCGCCAGCACCGGGACACGGACGCGCGGCAGCCGCGCATCGGCCATGGGCCCCCATCCCGGCGAGAGCCACGACTCGCACCACAGGCCGAAAGCGCCGTCCACGTTGTCGCCGTGATACTTGCGCAGGCGCTCCCGCAGGTCCCCGGTGAGGAAGGCCTCGCGCGCCTGCCGGACGCTCGACAGCGTGCGCTCCTCGGTGACCACGTGCGCGCCGATGGTCACGACGCCGCGGAGCATGGGAGGCTGGCACGCCGCATAGTTCAGCGCGGCGGTGCCGCCATCGCTGTGCCCGACGAGCAGGCAGGTGCCCACGCCCACCGAGTCGAGCACCTGCGGCAGGATCGTGTCGCTCTCGATTTCCAGGTAGCGCGGGCCCGGCGGCTCGGGCCAGGGCCCCGAGCGCCCGTAGCCGGTCCGGTCGTACGCGAAGCCCCGGAGCCCGGTCCGTGCGCACAGGGCCTCGGGAAACCCCCGCCAGAGCTCCACGCACCCGAGCCCCTCGTGCAGGAACACGAGCGTCGGTGCGTAGGGATCGCGCTCCACGTCGCGCCCCAGCCAACACCCGTGCAGCCGCCGATCCCGAAGGTGGATCGCGACGTCACTCATCGGCGGCAGCGGAGCTCGCCCGGCATGTCACCGTCACGCCCGTCGCTTCGTCCAACTCGTCACGTGGTGACAAGCCCGACGCTTCAATCGTGAACCTCCGCAGGCCCACGGCGTTCGCCGGTGGTGGCGGTGCGCCGAGGCCCGCCCACACGTTCAGCCCGAGGTGGTGGTGGTAGCCGCCCGCGGCGACGAAGAGCGCACCGGGGTAGCGGCGCAGCGTGGGAGTGAACCCCAGGCCGTCGCAGTAGAACTGCCCGGCGCGCGCGAGGTCCGGCACGTGCAGGTGCACGTGCCCGATCACGGTGCCAACGTCGAGCCCGGTCCACGGCAGGTCCGCACCCGGCTCGGCCGCCACGTCGTTCACGTCGAGCGGATCGGTGGCCATCAGCACCTCGCCGCCCTCGTGCGTCCACGTCTCCCGCGGCCGGTCCCGGTAGATCTCGATCCCCAGGCCATCGGGATCGTCCAGGTACAGTGCCTCGCTCACGAGGTGGTCGGAGGCCCCCGTCAGGGGCCAGCGCCGCGCGGCCAGTCGCCGGAGCGAGCGTCCGAGCGCTGCGCGATCCGGCACGAGGATCGCGAAGTGATAGAGCCCGCTCGCGCGCCTCGGCCTGGGAACCGCCCCCTCACGCGCCCTCAGCTTCACGAGCGGCGAGGGACCGCCGGCACCCAGGCTGGCGTCGGTGTCAGCGCGCGCGACCACCTCGAAGCCCAACACCTCGGTGTAGAACCCGAGGGACCGATCGAGATTGGAGACGGTCAGGCTGACCTCCCCGATGCGGGCATCTGCCGGCAACGCGGGCATGGAGGCATTGTACGCCGCGACCACGGGGTGGCTGCGAACACGGCTCGCCTTCACTCGGACCGTCGACGCGCCCGGAACGGCCACAGGAACAGGCGCAGGCACCCCGGCGGGGCGGTCGCTCCACCGACGAGCCCGTAGGCCGACGGCCGCCGATCCGGCAGGTGCGCCGTGCCTAACAGAATGTCGAAGAGGGGCAGGTGCACGGCAAAGTTCTTGTCCACCGCGTCGTGCTCCGCCGCATGGTGCCAGTGATGGAACTGCGGGGTCGCCACCAGCCAGCGGAGCGCGCCGAACTCGAACCGCACGCTGGCATGGATGAACGTCGCCTGCGCGCTCACCAGTTCAGCAGGAACCAACAGCAGGCCGCTCGGCCAACCGCTCCCGACCCCCGTCGGCTCGACCGTCGTCAGCGAGAACTGCGCCATTCAGGTTGGGACATGGCCTTCGACCGCTGGACTCAGCGACTTCACTGGCAGCTGAAGCTCGCCGCATCGTCGGGGCTCCCCTTCCCGTTGTATCGGGCGACCTTCGGATGGGGACAGATCGGGCGGGTGCGCGTCACCCTGCCATCGACGACCTGCGATGCCACGATTGCGCCCGGCGCGACGCCCCGCTCGACCCAATCCTCGAGCACGGGCAGCATGTCGAACTGATTCGGTCCCGGGCCCCCGCCGCAGTGGTGCATGCCGGGGATGAAGTACGCGCGCACGAACCTGTCGGCTTCGCCCTGCCCGCCGGCCGCCCGCACGACCTGCTCGTAGTAGTCCAGCGTGCCCAGCGCGCTGATGCCGGGATCGGACCATCCGTGATACAGCAGCAGCTTGCCGCCGCTCGCGCGGAAGGGCGCAAGGTCCGTGTCGAGCGGGCTGAGGATGTCGATCATCGTCTTCATCCGCGGCAGGTCGCGCGCCAGGTTGAAGGCGCGCCAGTCATAAGCCGGGTCGTCCGTCTCGAGCGAGAGGAACTTGAAGTTGAAGTCCATCAGGCCGTAGCCGGAGGGCAGCGCCCGGCCTGCATAGGCCAGCGACCCGTCGGCCTGCGGGACGGGTGGCGCCTGGCCTGATATCCACTGGATCCATCCTGTGGGCCCGCCCTCGTGCCCCGGTGGGAACCCGTGGGCGAAGGTCTTGCCGTCAGGTGCCTTCACCCCGGCATGAATCTGCTTGACCGTCGCCACCTGGCCGGGCGTCAGACACCCGGTCGCGCCGGGGCTCGCACAGGTGAGCGACGCGGGGTCGAAGCGGCACGCCCTCGGATCGGAGACGAGGCCGTCCTCGAGACCGTCGGCCTTGTCGCACGCCGCCAGCGTGGCGCGCGACAGCAGCTCGATGGCGTCGGCCGACAGGTAGTTGTCCTTCGAGGCCAGCATCTGCTGGTAGACGACGGCGCGGCCCACCTGCATCGGCGTGCCCGTGGCGGGGTGCCCGCCGATCACGCCGTCGAAGTCGTCCGGGTACCGCTGCACCTCCATCAACGCCTGCCGTCCGCCGTTCGAGCAACCGTTGAAGTAGGCGTACTGCGGCGGCTTCCCGTAGAACGACGCGGTCAGCGCCTTGCTCGCGACAGTAGTCACGTGGGTGCCCCGGTAGCCGTAGTCGATTTCCTTCGCGCGGTTCGACGCCCACGTCGGGTCGCTCGACACGTGCCCCGTGTCCGTCGACGCGGTCGCGTACCCGCGGGCGATGCCGGGCTCGACGGCGGGCAGATTCCCGCCAAGCCCGCCGACACCGAGGAACACGAACTTGTCATTCCACGTATCCGGAAGGCCCAGCCGGAAGGTGACCGTGTTGCCCTCCGAGGCGACGTGCCCCTCCACCTGGCAGTGGCGCGGCCGTCCGGGCGCCTCCACGACCCGCGCCGACGTGATCGTGGTGCCCGCGGGCGCGCGCGCCTGGAGGGTCGCCACGTCGCAGGCCACCGCTGCCGCGCCGCCCGTCGCCACGTGCGTACCGCCTGCGGCCACCGCCGCCACGATCACCGCGAGCCCCCGCATCGTTGCCTCCTTCGTGGCCGGGCATTGTACTGCCCTTTACACCGGAGGCCCGGTCGGGCCAGAGTGACCGCAGGAGGCACCGATGGCCATTGCACGAGTCACCGAGATCACGGCGGGGTCCAAGAAGAGCTTCGACGACGCCGTGGAGAAGGGGATCGCCCGCGCCGGCAAGACGCTGAAGAACGTGACGGGCGCCTGGGTTCAGGAGATGACGGTCGCGGTGGACAAGGGCAAGATCACCGAATACCGCGTCAACATGAAGGTGACGTTCATCCTGGAGGACTGATGACCAGGCGATCCGGTATCCGGCGGAGCCATGCCGGATACCGGATGCCCGGATGCGGTCAGAACGTGAACCGTGCCGTGATCTGCATCGTGCGCGAGTAGTTGGCCTGGGCGGTGACGCGGCCGAAGTTCTGGTTGCCCTGGGCCGTGCTGGCCAGCGCGGCGTACCAGGGATTGTCGAAGACGTTGATCACCTCCAGCCGCAGGGTCGCGCGTCGCGATCCGCCGAGCCCGAAATCCTTGTTGAGGGCCAGATCCGTCGAGTTGCGCCACGGTGAATACACGTCGATGAGGCGCGGCGCATCGCCGAAGGTCCCCGCCGGCGCCTGGCTGAACGCATCCGGATTCAGGTAGAGGTTGTCAGTCGGATCGGACCGCAGGCGATCCGTGAGGCTGCCCGTGATGCCCTGCTCCACGCCGGGCACGACATTGGGCCGCTGGTTGGCGCCGAGCAGGTTGGTGTTGTTCACGTTCTGGCTGACGCCGAGCGGGAAGCCGCTCTGCATCTGGATCACGAGCGAGACGGTCCACCCGCCGGCGAGCAGGTTGCCCACGCCGCCGGTCAGCCAGCGTTGCCCCTCGCCGAACGGGAGCTGGATGATGGGGCTGGCCACGATCTTGTGCGGTGAGTCCAGGCGGCTGCGGCCGTACTCGGCGTCGGGATCGTAGTACTCGGACCACGGGAGGGCCGTGTAGTTGTTCAGGATGCCCGGGGCGTTCGAGTAGTAGTTGCTCTGTGCGAACTGGTTGTCGTTCAGGCGGCTGTAGGTGTAGCTGATGCGGCCGCCCCACCAGCCGGTCGCGCGCTTCGTGACCGACACGACGCCGGCGTTGTACTGCGACCGCCCGAGCGTGCTGTAGATCATGTTCACGTCGCCGAACTGCGGGTACGGCCGCAACAGCTGATTGCGCGGCAAGGTGGGGCGGCTCGCGAACGCGCCGGCCGCCGGGTTGCCGTAGAACGGGTTCGGGACGAGCTCGGTCAGCCGGTTGCGCCCGTTCACGTTGTTGAGCGGCAGGTACCTCGGGTCCACCTGGTTGATGTTGACCGCGCCGGTGGCCGTGCCGCCCCACGTGAGATGCTGGCCGGTCGCCCCCATGTAGGTCAGGCCGATGCTCATGTCGCCCCGCAGCTCACGCTGCATGTCGACGGAATACTGGTGCACGCGCGGTGCATCCCGGTCCGGATCGATGTAGGTGACGGCGCTGCTGACACTGGTCAGCATGCCGAGCGCGTTGCCCGAGATCGGCGCCAGACCGCCCGGGAACGGGTTGTCGATGGACGTGATCGGCACCAGCACGTCCTGCTGCAGGGTGCTCGTCTGCGCAAAACCCGGCGTGCTCTGCACGCCCGACTGCCACGGGGCCCAGAAGATGCCGTAGCCGCCACGCAGCACGGTCTTCTCGTTGACGCTGTAGGCCAGGCCCACGCGCGGCGAGATCTTCACCGCCGGCGGGTTGCCCACGTACTCGTTGGCGCCGTCCTGCCCGGCATAGACCAGCCCGCCCACCACCTGGCGCGCCGGCGTGCCGGCGACGGGATCGGCCGGGATCACCACGTTCAGCGGGCTCGGCGTCGTCCGGTCGAATCCCACGGCCAGCTGGTTGTTCCGCTCCGCGAGTCCCGTCTCGTGCTCGAAGCGCACGCCGTAGTTGATCGTGAGCTTGTCGGACACCCGCCAGTCGTCCTGCACGAACCCGCCGTAGTAGTGGAGGTAGTTGTCGAACGGGCTCGTCAGCGTCAGGCTCCCCGAGAACGGATACCCGAGCAGCAGGTCGGCGATGGCGTTCCCGGTGTTGCCCGGGTTGTTCGCGTTGGCACCCGTGAAGCGTCCGTTGAAGGTGTAGGAGCCGGCCGACTGCCCGTAGCTGAGGGAGTCGACGCCGATGATGCGGTAATCGGCGCCGACCTTGAAGCTGTGCGATCCCGCCAGCCGGGTGACGGCGCCGTTCACGCCCCACGAGTAGTACTGGGTGTCGGACTGCCCCGAGAAGCCCGTGCCCTCGTATCCCGTCAGCGTCAGCGACGGGAACTTCTGCACCGGCAACGCGTTGGCGAACGCTCCGCTGATGCCCGGCACCTCGCGCATGTCGAACGGGAACGGCAGGCTGTAGTTGTCGTCGAACGTATTCAACCCGAAACGGAAGGTCGCCACCGTGGATGGATTGAGGATGTACGTGTTGTTGAGCACCATCACGTGCACCTGGCGATCCAGCTGGTAGCTGGACGCCGCGTATGGCGCGTCCGGGTAGTAGTTGGCATCGGGCTCCGACGAGGTCTGATACAGGTAGAGGCCCGTGAGCGCGATGGAGTTGTTGAAGTGGTGGTCCAGCTTGATCGACATCTGCTGGGCCTTGGACTCGATGATGTCCTGAGCCGGGAAGTTGACGTTCCCGTTGTCCCCGTCCGGGTCGACGGTCGGTACCGGCAGCGCGCCGACGAACGCCCGCCCCACCGGGTTGATCCGGCTCGCGGGAATGACGTTCCCCGGAAACGGCTGGCGGTTGCCGGCGGCATCCGTGGTCAACGGATCGTAGATGGGAATCAGGCGGCCCTGTGCGTCCACGAGCCTCGAGAAGTCGCCGCTCCGCATCGCCGCCGTCGGGACGTGCATGGTGTCGTTCTGCGACTGGCCGTCGCGGTACATCTCACCGGCGACCCAGAAGAACGTCCGGCCGCGCGCGATGGGACCGCCGACCCCGCCGCCCCCGTTGCGCCAGTACTGGTCGTTGGTCGGGATGCCGCGGATCTCGTTGAAGAAGTTGGGGCCCACGAGCGCCGCTGGACGCGTCAGGAAGAACCCGGACCCCCGGAACGCGTTGGTCCCGGACCGTGCGGTGGTGTTGAAGACGCCGCCGCCGGTCCGCCCCATCTCCGCGTCGTAGGTGTGCACCTGGACGCGCACGTCCTCCACCATCTCGCCGCTCGGGTTGGTGGACGATCGGTTCGCCAGGTCGGTGATGGGGAACCCGTCGAGCAGGTAGTTGTTCGCCCGCACCCCGCCGCCGCCCATCGACAGCGTCGACGCCCCCGACTGGTCCTGCATCCGGTTCCAGTGCGTGTCGCCGCTGCTCTGGACGGTCGGCACGGTCACGGCCATCAGGAAGACGTTCCGCCCCACGCTCGGCAGCGACTCCAGCGTCTTGGCGTCGAGGACGTCGGCGTGCGAAGCGTTGGAGGTTTCGATGAGCGGCGCGTCCGCGGTGACCGTGATGGTCTCCTGCAGCGTGCCGACCTCGAGGACGATGTCGAGCGTGACGAAGGTCTGCGTCGCGATGCGGATGCCCTGGCGCTCGAAGGTCTTGAATCCCTGCACGCCGGCCCGCACCGTGTAGAGGCCTGCAGGCACGGCCGGGAACGAGTACTCCCCCGACTCGTTCGACACGGTCTCGCGGGCGACGCCGGTCTCGTCGTTGACGAGCGAGACGGTCACGCCGGGGATGATGCCCTGGGCGTCCTTGACGGCGCCGCGGATACCACCGAGGAAGGTCTGGCCACCGGAGACGGAGGGGATCGTGGCGAGCACACACACGGCCACGAGGAAGAGGGCACGCCGCTTGCGCATACAGGGCCTCCTTGCACCATCGATTCGAGCGCTGCGCGCCTCGATGGCCGGTCGCGCGGCGGGCCGTGGGGATGTTGGCCGCACACTACGCCCCGCCGGAGGCTGGCTCAAGCGCAAACCGGTGTCGTCACGCACAAATGACACCGGCGTGCCGCGCATGACAAACGGAGACATTCGGAGATCTCGGCTGCGGGGCTCTTTCGCCATACAATGCGTCAGTTCGACAGGCCCCGCGATGCCGCACGGCGTCCCCTGCGGGCCGATCAAGGAGGAGCCTTCGTCATGTCACGCCCGAACTTCGACGGCCGCCGCGCCGGAACACTGGCGCTCACCGCTGCCGCCCTGGGTCTCGTCGTCGCCGTCGCCGTGCCGCACGCGCAGCAGCCGCCAGCGGGCGCCAAGCCCGCGACGCCGCCCGCAGGCGCCAAGCCCGCTCCGGCCCCCGCCGCCGCCCCGGCCACCCCGCAGAAGCCGCTGGTCCCCGTCGTCGCCAGCACGCTGGCGGCCAAGCCCGATGCGTACTTCGGCGAGAACGTCACGGTCATGGCCACCGTGGACCAGACGCTCTCCTCCATCGCCTTCTCGGTGGATCAGGACCGGACGAAGAGCACCGGCCAGGACGTGCTGGTGCTGGCGCCTCGGCTGAACGAGCCCATCGAGCTGAACACCTACGTCACCGTGATCGGCGAGGTGGTGAAGTTCGACCCGGCTGACGCGAAGGTGAAGGACCGGCTCGCCGGCCTGGCCCCCGACGTGCTCACGAAGTACACCGGCAAGCCGGCCATCGTCGCCACCTCGGTCATCAACAACGCCATGAACGACGTCGCGCGCCGATTGCCGCCGAAGATGACCGCCGAGGAAGAAGCCTTCCAGAAGGTGATGCAGAAGGTGGGCGCGGCCAACGGCGCGTTCCGCGGCATCATCGAGAAGTCGGACGCCAACGGCGCGAAGGAGCAGGCGGCGGCCCTGAAGGCGGCGTTCACCGCCACCGAGGCCTTCTTCAAGCCGCATGGCAAGGCGGATGCGATGGGCTGGGCGCAGGACGCCCGCAAGTCGGCCGAGGCCATCGAGCTGGCGGCGGCCGCCGGCAAGTGGGACGAGGTGAAGGCGACGGCCGGCAGCATGGGCAAGATGTGCCAGACCTGTCATACCGCGTATCGCGAGCGCTACGACGACGGGTCGTTTCGCGTGAAGCTGGCTTCGCCGGGTAAGCCAGGGGCCGGTACCCATTGATGATTGCCGATTGACGATTGGCGATTCATTGACGATCGGCGATTGTCGATTGCGCATTCGGATTATCGGATTGAATGATTGTTGGATTGTTCGATTGAGCGATTCGGGGGAGTGACGCTATGACGAGAATTCTGGGTGTCGGGGCCGTGGCGGTGGTGACCGGGCTGCTGGCCGTTGCGCCGGCGGCGGCGCAGGGGGGCGGGCAGCGGCGCCCGCCGGATCCGCGGTCGATGGGCGGCGGCGACTGCCGCGACAACCCGCTCAACTGCAAGGACGCGCCGAACCCGCTGCCGAAGGCCGATACGGTGTGGCTGGAGGAGATGACCTGGATGGACGTCCGCGACGCGATGGCCGCGGGCAAGACGACGGTGATCATCCCCACGGGCGGCCACGAACCCAACGGGCCATGGCTCGCGCTCGGCAAGCACAACTACGTGCTCACGGCCAACTGCGACGCCATCGCCCGCAAGATGGGCAACGCCCTCTGCGCGCCGGTCATCAAGCACGTGCCCGAGGGCAACATCGATCCGCCCAGCGGCCACATGACCTCGCCCGGCACCATCAGCCTGCGTGAGGACACGTTCCGCGCGCTGCTCACCGACACGGCGGAGTCGCTCGTGGCGCACGGCTTCAAGCAGGTCTTCTTCATCGGCGACAG
>JBFWQE010000074.1:0-24825 GCA_050249615.1 Vicinamibacterales bacterium | reverse complement strand
CCGCGCGGCCGTGGCGCTGAATGTGCCGGCCCGGAAGGCGCCACGCGCCCGTGTGCGGGCGGCTTTCCCTCGAGCGTCGAGCCAATCGCGCCGGCGCCGCTGATGACCGCCACGTCTCGTCCCCTGCATGCCTTCACTCGATCACTTCGATGCGCGCCCGGTGCCCACGCGCCCGGGCGAGCGGCACGTCGCAGGTGACCACTGGCGCATCGAGGGCTTCTGCCAGGGCCACGTACATGGCGTCGTACGCCGTGATGTTGTCGCGCAGGCTCCACGCACGCGTCAGCAGGTCGAGATGGGGGTGGCGGTGGAGATCCAGGTCGGCCAGATCCGCAATCGCCTCGGCCGCGCGGCCTCGTGACAGCTCGCCGGCGCGGACGAGGCGTCGGAGCCCCTGAGTCACCTCCACATCCGCCAGGTGCGGCGCGTGGAACTCGTCTCGACTTCGAAACAAACGGGCCTCGACCCTGGCGCCGAGCCGGGTCTGCAGGAGGAATTCCAGCAGGGCCGACGCGTCGACGACGATCATGCGGACTCGCGCTCCTCGCGGATGATCACCGCCGCCGGGGTCTTCAACGTGACGCGCTTTCGACCATGGATCCTGGCCAGCATCTCCTCGCGCGTCGGCCGTGCGGCCAGGCGTTCGAGTTCGGCCAGGAGGTAGTCGGAGAGCGTCTGTCCCGACTCGGCCGCCCGGACCTTCAGCTTGCGGTGCAGCGCGTCCGGCACATTCCTGATCTGGACCATCCTGGGCATGTGATCAGCATGCGCGCATACCGAACGCATGTCAACGTGCGGCGGCGCTGCCCCGGCGGGTACCCGTGGGCGTCGGCTCTCGCGTCAGCGCGGCGGCCGAGACGTGAAGTGCGCCCGCGCCGCATCGTCCGCGGCCTTGCGGTACTCCGCGATGCGGCTCTGCTCGGCCGCGGCGAGGGCTTGCCGCAAGCGCGCCGTGTCGAGCTCCTTGCCGTAGCACGGCGTGCCAGGCTGTTGCCGCCACGAGGCCTGGAGCCCGCCCGCGTCCACCGCGTCGAAGCCCAACTCGTCGATCAGCCGCAGCACCCTGTCACGAGCCTCAGGCCGATCACCGGCCACCGGCACCGCCAGGCGCCCAGGTGTCCCCGGCGGAGCGCCCTTCTCGAGCAGGTTCTTGAAGTAGATGGTGTTGAATGCCTTGATCACGGGACGGCCGAGGACGGCTGCGACCCAGCCGCTCTCGGTCTCGCCTGCCTCGATCGCCGCAAGGCTCCCATCGCGGCTCGGGTAGTAGTTACCAGCATCGATGACGATGACGGAGTCGGCGACGCCGGAGAAGAGATCGGACGGCAGATCCGGGACGGCACGCTCGGGCACCGCGATGACGACCATCTCGACGTTCCGTGCCGCCTCCGCCACCGTCACAGGCTGCGCGCCGGTCTCCGCCGCGAGATCGCGCAGCGTCTCCGGACCTCTCGAGTTCGCGATGGCGACCGTGTGGCCGAGCGCGGTCAGCCTCCTCGCGAGTGTCGAGCCAATCATGCCTGCGCCAATGATGCCGATTCGCATCCGCCCACGGTAGCACGTCCAACTTTGCACTGGCGGGACACACGCGTCGGCGTCAGGATGGTATCCATGACCACGCAGACGGCAACCCCCACGGGCCTCACCATCACCGGCGCCGCTGCCGGCCCGATGGAGGAGACCATCACGCTCAGCCAGGCGAAGAGCCTCATCGCCTGCATGGCGCACCAGCAGAGCTTCCTGCTGCTGTCGCCGCCCGGTGTCGGCAAGTCCGAGGTGGTCTACCAGGCGGCCGCCGCTGCGGGCCTGCCGTGCCGGTCGCTGCTCGGCACGCAGATCGCGCCCGAAGACGTCAGCGGCATCCCGCGCATCGTGGGGGAGCGGTCCGTCTTCTGCCCGCCGCGCGTGCTGCTGCCCGAGACGCCCGAGCCGTTCTGCCTGTTCCTGGACGAACTGCCCGCGTGCGCGCCGGACGTGCAGAAGGCGTTCTACTCGCTGCTGCTGGAGCGGCGGCTCGGCGAGCACTCGCTGCCGCCAGGCACGTGGGTGGTGGCGGCAGGGAACCGCGTGCAGGATCGCGCGCTGGTGCGCGCGCTCAGCTCCGCGCTCGTCAACCGCGTGAGCATCCTGAACATCCGCGTGGACGTCCAGGAGTGGCTCGACTGGGCCATGGCCAACGGCGTGCGCGCCGACGTGATGAACTTCATCACCTACATGCCGGACGCGCTGATGCGCCCGGTGCCGGCGGATCCGCAGCCCTTCTCGACGCCGCGTGCGTGGACACTGCTGTCGCGGGGGCTGGACCTCGCGGAGGCCTCCGGCATCCTCACGCCCGAGATCAGGCGCGCGCTCGCGTTCGGCCGCGTGTCGGCCGAGGACGCCGCGGTCTACTGCGCGCTGGCCGAGGAGTCCATCCAGCGGATGATGCCGCTCGCGCACTACATCGAGGATCCCTCGAGCCTGCCCACCGGCGACGCCGCGCGCTGGTTCATCCTGAACTGCATCCGCCAGCACGTGCGCGACGGCCGGCTGCAGGGGCTCGCGCCGGAGACCGTCAACCGCTTCCTCTCGAGCCTCCCGCCCGAGCACCAGCTGACGCTCGTGGCGGATCTCGTCGAGCAGTGGAGCGAGCTGGGCGCCGACCCCGCGATGCTCGCGCTCCTGAAGCAGGTGACCCACCTGTGACACCTGTTCCGAGCGAGGAGGCGCGCGCGCCCGGCGCTGATCAGCACCAGCTGCGGCGCGTCCAGCGCGGCCTGCGCCTGCTGACCGTCCCGCTCCCGTATCTCTCCGGGCTGGCCGCCCGGGTCCGCGTCGCGCTCGACGACCGCGTGCCGACGATGGGCGTGTTCGCGTCGGGGCGGCTCGTCGTCAACCCGGCCTTCGCCGAGCGGTTGAAGGAGAACGAGCTCATCTTCGTGCTCGCGCACGAGCTGCTGCACCTGGCGCTTCGCACCCACGATCGCGCGCGGGGCAGCGCGCACCTCGAGTTCAACTACGCGCACGACTACATCATCAACGACATCCTTCGCGTGGAGCTGGGCGCAGCCGAGATTCCCGCCGGCGGGCTCGACATGCCGGGCGCGAGCAGGAAGTCCGCGGAGGAGATCGTGCTCGACATGCGCCGGAACGCCGCCGACATGCCGTCGAAGACCGCGGTCTTCGGAGGGCAGGAGACGACGGTCGGCCGAGTCTTCGGCCCTCGCGGCCGAGGCGGGGCCGGCGCCGAGGGCGGGGAGCCCGGCGATGCCGGCGATGTCCTCGATACCCAGCGCGAGAAGGACATGTTCCCGGACGATGTGGCGGCGCAGGCGGAAGCGGTGGCGAGGATCAAGGAGGCCGCGTCATCGTCGCTGGCCATGGCGGGGGCCGTCGGCGCGCTCCGGGGCCTCCGGGGCGACGCGCCCGGCGCGGTCAACCAGGTGGTCACGGCGCTGCGCGGCATCTACCGCACGCCCTGGGAGGTCGCGCTGCAGCGCTGGATGGAATCGGTCGCGCCGGGCGAGCGCACGTTCGTGCGCCCGTCGCGGCGCGGCGCGGACCGTGACGATGTGGTCCTGCCCGGACGCCGGCGCCAGGGCTGGATGCTGAACGTCATCGTGGACACCAGCGGATCGATGGCTGACGAGATCCCGCGCGCGCTTGGTGCGATTGCCGACTTCAGCGACGCGGTGGCGGTGGACCAGGTCCGGCTGCTCCAGTGCGACGTGGCGGTGACGAGCGACGAGCTGCTGGCGCCGTCGGAGCTCTCGGAGTTCCAGGTGAGCGGCTACGGCGGCAGCGACCTGACGCCGGCCATGGAACGGCTGGCCGCGGACCCGCAAGTGCGGGCGGCCGCGATCATCACGGACGGCGAGATCGAGTACCCGAAGGAGCCGATGCCGTACTCGGTCCTGTGGGTCCTGCCGCCCGGACGAGCGGGCGCCTTCAATCCACCCTATGGACGGGTTGTCGTCATGGATACGGAGCAGGGAGCGCGATGAAGGTCATCCAGGAACTGGTGGCGCACTTCGAGCGCCAGAAGAAGCTGTCGGCGGACGAGATCCGGGCCCTGCTCGACCAGGGCTTCCTCGCCTCCGAGGCGCCGTCGCGGATTCAGGATCTGTGCGACACGCCCGGCACCACGTACTACTTCCGCGTTACCGGCGCGACCGACGGATCCGTGTGGGGGACGGATGTCTATACGGGCGACTCGGCGCTTCCCGTCGCGGCGGTGCACGCCGGCGCCGTCAAGGCCGCCGAGACCGCCGTCGTCCGCGTGACGGTGATGCCGCCGCTCGCGGCGTATCAGGGCTCGGTGCGGAACGGCGTGACGAGTCACGATTACGGCCGGTATGGCACCGCGTACCGCGTGGACAGGGTGTGATAGCCGGCTGCTGAAGATAGCCCAGCCTGAAGGCGGAAGGCAGAAGGCGGAAGGTCAGTCAGGAGGCGCGGCCTCGCGTGCGGGCTGCGTCACGGCGCCCCGAGTGGCCACGGCAAGCACCGAAATGATGCCCCACCACACCAGGGCGGAGACGAGATCGTAGAGCAGGAGATCCGCGCCCGTGTCGTAGACCCACACCATGAGCACGCGGTAGGCGGGCAGGCCGCCCACCAGCAGCCCCAGGGTCCGCGCGGCGAGGAAGACCGGCAGCGAGAGATTGCCGGCGTGAGGGCCGCTGGCGATGAAGGCGTTGCCGATGATGTGCCACGCACCCCACACCACACCAATGGTGAGCCCGCCCACGCGCCACTGGAGCAACCGAGCGAGCATCGCGCGGAGCCCTGCCGATCCGTCGAGGAGAGCGGTGAGGAAGAGCCCCGCGAGGCTCGGGCCGACCAGCATCACCGCAATCGCGTAGGGGATACCCGCGCGAACGCTTCCTGCCCATCCGGAACGCCGCCCGGGCCGAGCAGCGCCAGCACGCCGCCCCACGAGATCGCGAACGTCAGCGCGAAGTACGCGGCGACCGGATGCCTGCGAACGAAGGCCTCGCGGGCGGTCATCGCCATCTCACTCCGGGATGGCCCGCCTCAACGCCAGATCGCGCGGATCGTCCACCACGCTCCGGATGCGGTTGGTCACGTAGGCGTAGGCGAGGCCTTTGGCGGGATCCGCGTAGGCCAGCGATCCGCCGGCGCCGGGCGATCCGAACGCGCCTTCGTGGCCGAAGCGCCAATCCCTGCACGTCTTCATGAAGCCGAGCGAGAACTCGATCTCGCCCTGGAGCCCCTCGTCGTGGAAGCCGTGCGCGGAGGGGATGGCCGGCGCGACGAGCGCCTGGAGCGTCTCGGCACGAAGTCCGAGCTCCCGCCCGTCGGTGGCAAAGACGCTGTACGCGTGCGCCATCGCGCGCGCCGTTCCCACGCCGCCGCCCGAGGGGACTTCCAGATTCCGCGCGTAGATGCGCGCCGGATCGACGCTGATGCGGTCCCCCGGGTTGACGATGAGCGCCCGGTAGAGGTTCGAGTGCGGGTTCATCGCCGCGAGCATCACGGGCAGCGGCATGCGCCGCAGCATGGTGAAGAGGCTGGTATCGAGCACCGCCAGCCGGTCGTTCGGGATCGACTCGGGCAGCCCGATGTAGAAGTCGAGCCCCAGGGGCAACGCGATTTCGTCCTGGAAGAACCGCCCGAGGCTGCGGTGCTTCGGGTCCACGCGCCGCAGCAGCTCGCTCTCGTAGAAGCCCAGGGAGATGGCGTGGTAGGACTGTCGGCTGCCAGGCTCCCAGGCCGGCTTCTGGCGGGCAAGGACGACGGCCAGCCGGTTTAGGTCCGCCACGACGGCCTTGTCCACCGGCTCGTCGAACGCGAAGAGGCCCGCCTGGTGGGCGAGGAGCTGCCGGACGGTGATCTTCTCCTTCCCCTGCTGCGCGAACTCCGGCCAGTACGTGCACACGCGCTCGTCGTAGTCCAGCCAGCCGCGCGAGTGGGCCAGCGCGAGCGTCATCGCCGCGAAGCCCTTGGTGGCCGAGTGGACGAGGACCATCGTGTCCTCTTCCCACGGCTCGCCGGTGCCCTTGTTGCGGATCCCGCCCCAGAGGTCCACCACCTTCTCGCCGTGCCGGTAGATGCAGCACGCCGCGCCCAGCTCGTGGCGGCGGGCGAAGTTCTCCGAGAAAGCCTCGCGCACGGCTTCGAAGCCGGCGCGCACCGATCCATGGATGGGAACCACGGTGACCTGCTCCGCAAGACATGTGCCGGGGCACGCGGCCGGCAAAGTCCCGCAGGATCCCGCAGCCCTCGAGGGCCGCAGGCCCGGGCCACCGGAATGCTGGCGGCAGGGACGGATTCACGTCACCGGGACGCGCGGACGGGCTTGCCATCCCCGCACGGTCTGGCGCACCCTTGGGTGGGCGTGCCGTTCAGGAGAGGGGATATGACCAGGCTCACGTTTGCGACCGCCATCAACGCCCCGAGGGACGTTGTCTGGCGCACGATGCTCGAGGACGAGACCTACCGCCAGTGGACGAGCGCCTTCCAGGAGGGCTCGTACGCGGTGACCGACTGGAAGCCGGGCAGCAAGGCCCTCTTCCTCGCGCCGGACGGCAGCGGCATGGTGAGCCGCATCGCCGAGCACCGGCCCAATGACTACCTCTCGCTGGAACACATCGGCGTCGTGAAGAACGGCGTCGAGGACACGACGAGCACCGAGGTCCTGAAGTGGGCGGGCGCGCGCGAGAACTACACGGTGCGCGAGCACGGCGGCCAGGTCGTGCTGACCATCGACATGGACACGGCCGAGGAGCAGAAGCCGATGTTCGAGGACATATGGCCGAAGGCGCTCGCGGCCCTGAAAGACCTGTCCGAGCGCGCGGCGCGCGTGACCATGGGCGGCGCCGAGGGCGCGCGGGAGCACTGAAGGAGGGCGGGTGGATCGACGGGCTCTCCTCCGAGGGGGTCTTTCAGCCCTGGCCATGGCGTTGTGGCCGGCGTCGGGTCGCGCCGGCAGGCGGCGCCAGAGTGCTGCGGCGTCCTCGCGCACGCGGCTCATCCTGCTCGGGACCGGGGGCGGCCCCCGCCCGCGCACGGCCACCGCCGCGTCGTCCCAGGTCGTCATCGTGAACGGCACGCCATACGTGATCGACTGCGGCGACGGCGTCGCCCGCCAGCTCGTGTCCGCCGGCGTGCCGCTGACGGCGCTGCGGCACGTGTTCGTCACCCACCAGCACTCGGACCACACGGCGGACTACGGCAACCTCGTCTGGCTCTCCTGGGCCGCGGGGCTGCGCACACGCGTGGATACGTGGGGGCCGCCGCCGCTGGTGGAGATGACGCGGCTGTTCTTCGAGATGAACCGCGCCGACATCGAGACGCGCATCGCGGACGAAGGCCGCGTGCCGCTGGCGCCGCTCGTGCACCCGCACGAGGTGACGGCCGGCGGCGTGGTCATGGAGGACGAGAACGTGAAGGTGACGGCGGCGCTGGTGCCGCATCCCCCGGTCGCTCCGGCGCTGGCGTACCGCTTCGACGCACGGGATCGATCCATCGTGATCTCGGGCGACACCGCGCGGTCCGACAGCCTCATCGCGCTCGCGAAGGGCGCCGATGTCCTGGTCCACGAGGCGCTCTATGCCCCTGCCGTCGATCGCATCGTCGCGCGCGTCCCCAACGCCTCGACGCTGAAGCAGCACCTGCTGGACAGCCACACCACTCCCGAGGACTGCGGGCGCGTGGCGGCGGCGGCCGGGGTGAAGACGCTGGTCCTGTCGCACCTGGTGCCCCCGGACGATCCGCTGGTCACCGAGCCGATGTGGGTGGAGGCCGCGCGCACGCATTTCAAGGGGACCGTCATCCTCGGGAAGGACCTCCTGGAGATCTGACGGCCGCGTTCGTGGAACAATCGGGTACCGTGGGGAGTCTTTGCGGGTAATGGGGAACCTCATCAAACGACGCACCCTGCTCGCCACGGGTGCGCTGGCCGGCGCGGGCGCCCTGTGGACGACCCTGTCCTCGTCCTGGAGCGCGCGTTTCCTGCGCGAGCGCATGGCCGAGTGGGGGCAGGATGTGCCCGCGGCGCCCCACACGCCGACGCCGGCATCGTGGGACGACACCGCCATCACGCTGGCGTGGCTCGGTCACGCCACCGTCCTCGTCAACTTCTACGGCCTGCGCATCCTCACCGACCCGGTGCTCTTCGATCGCATCGGCGTGGACCTGGGCATCGGCAGCCTGGGGCCGCTGCGCCTGGTGCGGTGTGCACTTCGCCCGGATGAGTTGCCGGAGATCGACCTCGTGCTGGTCTCGCACGCGCACTTCGATCACCTGGACACGCCGTCGCTTGCCGCCATTCGCGGGATGCCGGCCGCCGTGATGGCCGCCGACACCTCCGACCTGCTGCCGCGCCGTTTCTACTCTTCGGTGCACGAGGTGCGGTGGGACGATTCAGTCCGCGTGGCCACCGCGCGCGGCGAGGCGCTCGTGCGTGCCATCCAGGTGAGGCACTGGGGCGCGCGAATCCAGCGCGACACCTATCGCGGGTACACCGGCTGGGTCGTGGAGCGCGAGGGACGGCGCCTGCTCATCGGGGGTGATACCGCCGACACCGAGGCCTTTCGGGCGCACCGTCGCTATGGGCCTTTCGAGGCTGCGGTCATGCCCATTGGTGCGTACGACCCGTGGATCCGCAACCACTGCACCCCCGAGCAGGCCGTGACGATGGCGGATGCCGCCGGCGCGCGGCTGTTCGTGCCTGTGCACCACCGGTCCTTCCGGCTGAGCCGCGAGCCCGTGACAGAGCCCATCGAGCGCGCCGAGCAGATGCTGATGGCCGAGCGGGACCGGCTGGCGCTGCGGGACATCGGGCAGACCGTGGTGATACCCGCCTGAGGTTCTCGGGTGCTCGGGTTCTCGGGTGCTCGGGTTCGAGTGCGCCGGTGCGGCGTCGTATAGTGGCCCGAGTATGCCCGCGATGGAGCCCGGCCACGAGGGGCCCGCTCGGATGGACGTCGTCGAGACGCGGGACAAGACGCGGCGGTTCGGCGACCTGGTGGCGGCCCGGGTGTATCCGCGTGTCGTCGCCTGACCCGCCGGCGGCAGGACCGTCCCGTCGTGGCATGCGCTGGCTGTCGTGGCTGCTCGGTGCCGCGCTGCTCGCCGCGGTCGTCGCCGCCGGGCTCCATTTCGCGGAGGAACGGGCGTTCGTGCGCATCGTCGAGCGCGCCGAGCCCTGGTGGCTGGCCGCCGCGCTCATCCTTCAGGCCGGCACCTACCTCGCCCAGGGAGGCGTCTGGCGGAGGGTCGCTCTGCAGTCCGGCTACGCGCTCGCGCGCCGCGAGGCCTTCGAACTGGGCCTGGCGAAACTGTTCGCCGATCAGGCGCTGCCGTCGGGTGGGCTGAGCAGCAGCATCCTGGTCGACCGGGCCCTGGCAGGCCGCGATCTGCCGTCCCCGGTGGTGAAGGCCTCGGTCCTGATCAACCTCGCGTCGTACTACCTGGCCTACACGGTTGCCCTCGTCGTGGCGCTGGTCATCGTGACACGGCGGGGCCAGGGCAACGCAATCATCATCGTGGCTTCGGCGCTGTTTTTGCTCTTCTCGCTGGGGGTGAGTGGAGCGATTCTCGTGATGGCGGGCGGTCGGCTCAGGGTCGCCGACCGGTTCGGGCGTGTCCGGCCCGTTCGCTCGGCGGTCGACTACCTCGTGGCCGCCGACCGCGGGCTCGTGCGGAGCCCGCGCGTGCTCGCCGGCACGGTCGCGCTCCAGGGCGTCATCATCCTGCTGGACGCGGCCACGGTGTGGACGCTGATCCTGGCGCTGGGGGAGCGCGCCTCGGCGGCGGGGGTGTTCGCCAGCTTCATGGTCGCCAGCCTCTTCCGGACGATGGGCATCATGCCCGGCGGCCTCGGCACGTTCGAGGCGGCGTCCGTCGTCACGCTGCGCTGGGCCGGCGTCGATTTGGCGGCGGCGCTGTCAGCCACCCTGCTGTTTCGCGGCCTCTCGTTCTGGATCCCGATGCTGCCCGGATACTGGTGCTCGCGGCGGGTCGTGTCGGAAAGGCGACGGTCGATCGCGTAGCCTCAGCTGTCCTGCTCATCGAGCAGCCGCTCGAGAATGCGCACCAGCGCCCGGCGCTCGCCGGGCGTGAGCCGGGTGAGCGGGTTGGGCCGTCCCGACACGTGGCGCAGGAGCTCGCCCCGGACCCGCGAGCCGGTGGGGGTGAGGCCCAGCACCCTCACGCGCCGGTCCCCGGCGGCCGGACGTCGCTCGACGAGGCCCCGCGTCTCCAGCCGGTCCACCAGCCCCGTCACGTTCGACGCGTCGCACGAGAGTGTCTTCGCCAGCCGGCTCATCGGCATCGGATCGTCCGGCTCGAGGAGGTGCAGGACGTGGCACTGCACCGGCGAGAGGCCGAACTGGTCGCCGCACGCGGGCAGCGCGCCGCGCTGCCTGAAGAAGAACCGCATCAGCAGCTGCCAGGCCCGCCGGGCCTCGTCGTTGGTCCGCGCCATCGCCGGACATCATACTGGATGAATTAAATAGTTGACAAGGTCAAATATTGATTCCATGATGGACCGACCATGAACAGGCTCAGGTTCCTCGCCGTCGACGACGCGGTGCCGTTCCCCGGCATGCCGGTCACGCTGCCGGTGGACGTCGGCGCCGACACTCGGGTGCTCCTCGTGCCCCGGCACGACCATGCCTATGCCGGCGTCGGCGTGGTGGCCGAGGTGACCGAACGGGTCCGCCTGGCGGGCCGCGGGATCGCCGTCTCGCTCATGCCGCTGCACCGGGCCATTCCCGGCGCCGCCTCGGCCGATGAAGACGGGGTGTTGCGCGTGGACGTGGTGCCGCGGCCGGACGTGAAGCCGGCGCCCACCCTCACCCGCGAGCTGGAACGCGAGTACCGCGCCGTCGTGGAGGAGATCCTGGAGCTGCGTGGCGACGACGGCCGCATCCGCACCTTCCTGCGCTCGATCACGGACCCGGGGGCGCTGGCCGACACGGCCGGTTTCAACCCGGACATCTCTTACGACCAGAAGCGCGCGCTCCTCGAGACCTTCGACGTCATCGAGCGGCTCACGCTCGCGCTCCAGTTCCAGAAGGAGCGCCTGGCGGAGCTGCAGGTGCGCAAGCGCATCCGCGACGACGTGGAGGACGGCGCCCAGAAGCAGCAGCGGGAGTACTTCCTCCGCAAGCAGATGGACGCCATCCGCAAGGAGCTGGGCGAGGACGGCGGCTCGGTGGCCTCCGACTACCGGCAGAAGATCGCGGACGCGGGCATGCCCGATGCCGTCCGCCAGCAGGCCGAGCGCGAGCTGGATCGGCTGGATCGCATGGGCGAGTCCAACGCCGAGGCGGCGACGATCCGCACCTACCTGGACTGGCTGCTGGCCGTGCCCTGGAACCAGCGGTCCGACGAGCGCCTGGACCCCGCGCACGCGCGCGAGGTGCTGGACGCGGATCACGAGGGCCTGGACGAGGTGAAGAAGCGCATCACCGAGTACCTGGCCGTGCGCAAGCTCCGCGCGGAGCGCGGCATGGTGGACACGAAGCGCTCCGGCGTCATCCTCACGCTCATCGGGCCGCCGGGCACGGGCAAGACGTCCATCGGCGAGTCCATCGCGCGCGCGACGGGGCGGCAGTTCGTCCGCATGTCGCTCGGCGGCGTGCGCGACGAGGCCGAGATCCGCGGTCATCGGCGCACCTACATCGGCGCGCTGCCGGGCCGTCTCGTGCGTGCCCTGCGCGATGCCGGCACGATGAACCCCGTGATCATGCTGGACGAGGTGGACAAGCTCGGCGCCGACTGGCGCGGGGATCCATCGGCCGCGCTCCTCGAAGTGCTGGACCCGGCGCAGAACCACGCGTTCCGGGATCACTACCTCGACGTGGAGCTCGACCTCTCGCAGGTGCTCTTCGTCGCGACGGCGAACGTCGCGGAGTCCATCCCGGGCCCGTTGTTCGACCGCATGGAGGTGATCCGCTTCGACGGCTACACGACCGAGGAGAAGGTGGCCATTGCCCGCACGCACCTCTGGCCCCGCCAGGTGGAGCGCAACGGCCTCCGCGCCGAGGAAGTGGCGGTCGAGGACGCAGTCCTGCGCCAGGTGATCGCGGACTACACGCGCGAAGCCGGCGTGCGGCAGCTGGAACGGGAGCTGGGCACGCTGCTCAGGAAGGCCGCCACGCAGGTGGCGTCGGGCACCCGGACGCTGCCGGTGGTGGTGGACCCTGCCGCCGTGCGCGAGGCGCTTGGACGGCCGAAGTTCGTCCACGAGGGGGCGGTCCGTACGGCCGTCCCTGGTGTGGCCACGGGCCTCGCAGTCACCGGCGTCGGCGGCGAGGTGCTCTTCGTGGAGGCCGCGGCGATGCCGGGCCAGGGCGGGCTGGTGCTGACCGGCCAGCTCGGGGACGTGATGAAAGAGTCGGCGCGCATCGCTCTCACCTACGTGAAGAGCCACGCGCTGGCGCTGGGTATCGACGACACCGCCCTCGACGGTCGCGAGCTGCACGTGCACGTGCCGGCAGGCGCCACCCCGAAGGACGGGCCGAGCGCCGGCATCACCATGGTGACGGCCATCGCCTCGCTCCTGGCAGGCCGGCCCGTGAAGCCCACCATCGGCATGACGGGCGAGGTCACGCTGCAGGGGCGGGTGCTGCCCATCGGGGGCGTCAAGCAGAAGGTGCTGGCGGCGCACGCCGCGGGCCTCACCGAGGTGATCCTGCCGGAGCGCAACGAGCCGGACCTGGACGATGTGCCGTCCGAGGTGCGTGACCACATGCGCTTCCACATCGTCGAAACCGTGGACCAGGTGCTGGCGCTTGCGCTGGAGCCGGCCGCAGTGGCGAAGGCAGCGTAGGCCGGACGCTCCGCCGTCACGACGCTCGAACCTGCCCGCGAAGGGCTGACGGCAGCGGCTGATTCGCCGGGCCTCCCGGTCTGCCTGCCGGGTGGCGGCCGAACCCGCCGAGGATGGCCTCGAGCAGCGGCAGCATCTCGCCCGCGCGCTTCGCGCGGATGACGACGTCCCACAGCGGCTCGAACTTCTTCCAGCCCGCCGCGTAGGCCGCATGGCGCGCGCCGGCCAGCAGGTCGCCGTGCGCCGCCGCCCCTCGCACGATCGAGCGCCACCGGTAGAACCCGCGATAGGCGTCGCGGTACCCGCGCTCCAGCTCCGCGGCCGACATCCGCGCCGGCTCGAACACGGCCTGGCGGGTGTCGTATCGGTCCCAGTCGTGCACGGTGAGGCGGCCTTGTGCAGCCATCCGCCGGTACAGCGCCGTGCCCGGGTAGGGCGTGAGGATGTGGAACGTGGCCGTTTCGATCCCGTGCTCGATGGCCCACTCGACGGTGCGGCCGAACACCGACGCGTCGTCACCGTCCATGCCGAAGACGAAGCTCCCGTTGATCATCACGCCGAGCCCGTGCAGGCGGCGGATCGCCGCCGTGTAGTCGCGGCGCATGTTCTGGTACTTCCGCTGCTCGGCGAGGTTGGCCGGGTTCAGCGTCTCGAAGCCCACGAACAGGCTGCGGAGCCCCGCCTCAACGGCGCGCTCGAGCAGCCCGGGCGCGAGCACCGCATTCACGGTGCCCGCCGCCTGCCAGAGCCGACCCATGCCGCGCATGCCTTCGAAGAGCGCCGCCGCGAAGCGCGGATCGCCGAACAGGTGATCGTCCAGGAAGTACAGGTGACGGCCGGGCAGGCGATCGATCTCGGCCAGCGCCGCGTCAACCGCCTGCGTGTAGAAGGAGCGCCCGCCCTCGAAGAACGCCTCCTTGTAGCAGAAGTCGCACACGTGCGGGCAGCCGCGCGAGACGACGATGGAGTTCGGGACGAGATAGAGGCGCCGCTTGATCAGGTCGCGGCGGATTGGCGGAAGGCCCGCCAGCGTCCTCAGGGTCGATCGATAGACGCGCTCCTGCCGGCCGCGCCGGAGGTCGGCCAGGAACCGCGGCCACGTATCCTCGCCGGGCCCGATGAAGACCGTGTCCGCGTGGGCGAGCGCTTCCTCGGGCAACGATGTCACGTGCAGGCCGCCGAGCGCGACGTGCGCTCCGCGGAGGCGGTAGTGATCCGCGATCCGGTATGCGCGCCTCGCTGAGGTGATGTAGACTTGGATGACCACGAGATCCGGCGTGTCGTCCAGATCGAGCGCCTCCACGTGCTCGTCCTGGATCTCCACCGTATCGCCGGCATCCAGGTATCCCGCGAGCGTGGCCAGGCCGAGCGGGGGAAACAGGGAGTACTTGATCGGGCGCCAGAACGGGCTCGTCGCCTCGGTGAGCGCCGGCAGGATCATCTTGACCCTCACCGGCTGACCTCCCCGAGGAGCATCACCGAGATCTCCCGCTCGCGCGGGCCGTCCAGCTCCAGGAAGAAGATGCGCTGCCAGCGCCCGAGGCGCAGCCGGCCGTCCATCACGTTGAGGCCGGCGGAGCACGGCAGCAACAGTGCGCGGCAGTGCGCATGCCCGTTGGGCCGCTCGCCATCGAACACGTTGACCGTGCGCACGGCCAGGTCGTCGTGCCGATACCGCCCGTCGTCGGGGGCCGTGCGTTCGAGCAGGGCCCGGAAATCGGCCAGCAGCAGCGGCTCGTGCTCGTTGACGACGATGGCCGTGGTCGTGTGGCGGGTCTGGATGTTGACGAAGCCGGCGTCGAGGCCGGCGCGAGCGACCAGCGCCGCGACACGGTCGGTGAGGTCCACGAACTCGGTGGGCAACCGGCTCGAAAGGCGGATGGTGGCGTGAAACGGCCGCACCTGCCCGCACCCGTCCGCACCTGCCCGCACCTCTTCGCACCCGCCCGCACCCGTCCGCACCTGCCCGCACCCGTTGAGCGTGTCCATCGATGTCCTCCTGGCGGAAGCATCGGCGGAGCCGCGATGGAAGTCCTCAGCGTTTCATGAGCATTCGCTGAGATGTGCGTGAGGTGAGGCCCAGCGCCAGGCCGAGGCCGAACAGGGCGCCTTCTCCGGTCGCGATCAGGGCGCCGGTCACCGGGCCGAAGCCAGGCTCGCCCATCAACTGGCCGAGGGCGGTCAGGGTGGCCTGCGACCCGGCAGAGGCCTGGGCGATGAGGTGCACCGTGCCGCCTGCGAGGGGGCGTCCGGCCATCGCCAGGGCCAGGGCCGCCAGCCCGCACGCCGTGGCCGTGCAGCCGGCTGCGATGAGCCGCCGCCGGCCGCGCGGGGCTGCGATGCCGTCACCCGACCGGGCCGTGGTCGCCGCGAAGGCCAGTCCGGCGGCGCCGCCGATGGCCAGCCCTTCGAGGCCGCCCCCTGTCTCGACGTGTACGCCCACGAGCGCGGCCAGCGTCCAACGCGAAAGCCACTGCGCCGCGGTGCCCGCAGCACCTCCGCCCAGGGCGGCGCCGGCGGCGAGGGCGGGCAGGCGCCGCGACCGCGCAACTGACTCCGCGAGCGCGAGCCCGGCGCCGACCCCGGCGCCTCCCACGGCGCCGCAGCCTGCCCCAATCATGGCCAGCACCGGGACCACCGCCATCGACGCCGCGCTGCCGGGCGACGCCGCGAGGATCAAACCGCCCACCGCTCCGCCAACCAGGCCCGACAAGCCGCTGCCCAGTGACGCGCCCGTCCACCGCGCGGCGGCAATGCGTGCCGCCCGACGCAGGCGGAGGCGCACCAGGGTCCAGGCGGTGGCGGCGGGGGAGGGCTGCCCGAGTATCGGAACCGGGCCGGCTTCCGCGGCGTCCCACCGCGTATCCCGCAACAGGGCGCGCGCGAGGGTGTGTCCGGGGCGGGTGCCCAGGCGGCGAAGCGCCTCGGATGTGCCGAGCGCGTGCAGGCGTTCGGCGGCCTCGCGCTGCTCTTCTTCCTCGGCGGCGCTGCCGGGCACGCGTGCCACACGCTCGAGCAGCGAGTCGAAGGGCTCCGGGGCGGCGGACGGTGGCGTGTCGTGACGCGCCGGCGCCGTCCCCGCGACCGGCCACTCGATATCGTCGTCTTCTTCGACGAGGCCCTCGAAGACGAACTGGTAGCCATGGCGCGACACCGTGCGGACGAAGCGCGGCTCGCGCGGGTCGTCGCCGAGGACGCGGCGAATCGTCCGGATGGCCTGGCTGAGCGCGCTGTCGGAGACGACGACGTCGGTCCAGATCCGGTCGAAGATGTCCCGGCGATGGACGGCCTCGCCGCGCCGCTCGATCAGGTAGACGAGCAGGTCGAAATAGCGGGGGATGATCGGCTGCTCGAGCCCGTTGCGAACGAGCACGCGGCGCCGAGGTGACAGGATGAACTCGCCGAAACGGTAGCGGGGCACAGCCTCGATGAAGCCGAAGTGGCAGCCATGCTACCCCATGTTGGCGGCGAAACTTCACGTGCCCGGGCCGTACAGGGGTAACCTGAACATCAGCCAGGACCTCGCCGCTGGAGGACACGATGATCCGCGCTTCGACCGCTCGCCTGTTTGCGTGGCTCGCCGGCATCGCGCTGGCGCTGGGGCTCGTGGTCCGCTTCGCGCCGGGGCCGTGGACGGGGGAGGTGGCCGCGCAAGCCGTGCCGCGCGAGGTGTCGCCCCGGGGACCGCTGCCGCCCGGCGAACAGGCCACCATCGACCTGTTCGAGGCCGCGCGGCGGTCAGTGGTCTACATCACGACCCAGTCCCGCGTCGTGGACCTCTGGACGCGCAACACCTTCAACGTGCCGCGCGGCACCGGTTCCGGGTTCCTCTGGGACGACCGCGGCCACGTCGTGACCAACCATCACGTCGTCGCCGGCGCGTCCGGCGCGCAGGTGCGGTTGAGCGATGGCCGCGACGTGGCCGCATCGCTCGTGGGGGTGAGCCCCGCCCACGATCTCGCGGTTCTCAGGATCGAGGTCGAGGACCTGCCGCCGGCGTTGCCCATCGGCAGCAGCGCAGACCTGCGCGTCGGCCAGACGACGTTTGCCATCGGCAACCCGTTCGGGCTCGACTTCACGCTGACGACCGGGATCGTATCGGCGCTCGATCGGTCGCTGGCCTCCGAGGATGGCCGCCAGCTCATCGAGCATCTCATCCAGACCGACGCGGCCATCAACCCCGGCAACTCGGGCGGTCCGCTGCTCGACAGCGCCGGGCGCCTGATCGGCGTGAACACGCTCATCTACAGCCCGTCGGGCGCGTCGGCAGGTGTTGGCTTCTCCGTGCCCGTGGATACGGTGAATCGCGTCGTGCCGCAGCTCATCGCCGCGGGCAAGTACGTGCGGCCCACGCTCGGCGTGGAGGTGGACGAGGGGCTCAACCGGCTGCTGACCGAGCGTGCCCGGGTGAAAGGGGTCGCGGTCCTCCGGGTGACGCCGGGCTCCGCGGCAGCGGCGGCGGGCCTGCGCGGCGTGCGCATCGAGCAGGACGGGCGCACCGTCACGCCCGGCGACATCATCGTCGCGGTGGACGGCGCGGAGGTCGAGAGCGTGGCGCGGCTGCTGGGCCGGCTGGATGACCATCGCGTCGGGGACACGGTCCGCCTCACGGTGCTCCGCGATGGCCAGCGGACCGAGGTGGCCGTGACGCTCCAGGGCGCGCAGCAGTAGGCCTGATCGGGATATCTTCGGCGGGACGGATTGGCGCGGGACGAGGTTTGGGATGTGTCTCCGGCGCGTGAAGGACGGGGGGAGTCGAGCGTGAAAGCCAAGCGAACTGGTGGTGCGAAGACGGCCGCACGCGGCCGCGGCCCGGGGACGTCCCTCGTGGACTGGCGCGAGCCGGAACAGAACGCGCGCGTGCTCGACTGGCGCCGGCGCGCGCACGAGTTCGGGCTGGTGCCGGTCGAGGGACGCGGGGCCGGCGCGCCCGAAGTCGTCGAGCCGCCGGATCGGCTCCTCGAGGAGGAGGAGCCCGAGGCGTTCGACGAGCAGCCCGTCTACGAGATGGATCGGGAGGCGCTGGAGCGCGAGGAGGTGGAGGAAGAGCCCGAGGCCCGGTTGCCGCAGGACGACGTGGACCTCGTTCGCGTCTACCTGAGGCACATCGGGCGGCGGAAGCTCCTCACGGCGGCACAGGAGCAGGAGATCGGCCGGGCCATCGAAGAGGCGCGCGGCGCGCTGCTGGCCGATCTGGCCACGATTCCCGCGGCGCGGAGGACGCTGCTCGCGCTGGCTGACGAGGTCCGCAAGGGGACCGCGCCCGCCGCGGAGCTGATCCTGCTGCCCGACGGAGGCGAGCTCAAGCCCGGGAAGGTGGAGCCGGTCCTCAAGGCACTCACGCGCGTGCGCCGCCACGAACGGCAGATCGACGCCCTGCGCGAGCGGATGGCCGATCGGCGCTCGACGACAGCCAGCCGCGCCCGGCTGCGCGCGCAGATCACCGGAGAGGAGGCGGCGATTGGCGCCGTCCTGCGCGGCCTCCCCATCCGCCCCTCGGTGGTGGACGACGTGGTGGCCGAGCTGCGCGATCTGGACCGCCAATATGAACGCACCGAGAAGAAGGCCCCCGGGCCGGAGCGCACCGCCCAGCTCCGCGAGATCGAAGCCCGCGTCGGGCTGACCCGCGCCGAGTTCCACAAGCGGTGCGCGACGATTCGCGACCGGGAGCAGGCACTGCTCGACGCCAAGCACCGGCTCGTGGAGCCCAACCTGCGCCTCGTCGTGTCCATCGCCAAGCGCTACCTCAATCGGGGGCTGTCCCTGCTGGATCTCATCCAGGAAGGCAACATCGGCCTGATGAAGGCGGTGGATCGCTTCCAGTACCGCCGAGGGTTCCGGTTCTCGACGTATGCCACATGGTGGATCCGGCAGCAGGTGGGGCGCGCCGTGGCGGACTACGGGCGCACGATCCGGCTCCCGGTACACGTCATGGAGTCGCTGAACAAGATCGCGGCCGCCCGCGGGGCGCTTGCCAAGGAGCTGGGGCGCGAGCCCCGGCCCCAGGAGCTGGCCGCCCGCGTGGGCATTCCTCTTCGCAAGGTGGAGCTGCTGCTGGATGCGGCCCGGCATCCGGCCTCGCTCGAGGCGCCGGTCGGCGAGGACGAAGAGACGCCGCTGGGGCACCTCGTGCGCGACGTGAGCGGGCGCTCCCCGGAGGAAGAGGCCATCCGCAGCCGCCTGGCCGAAGAGGTGGAGCGGGCGATGGGCCCCCTCAGCGAGCGCGAGCGGGAGGTGCTCCGCCTGCGCCACGGGCTGGGCCTGGATCGCGAGTACACGCTCGAGGAGATCGGCCGGCGCCTGTCGCTCACGCGCGAGCGCGTCCGGCAGATCGAGGCGAAGGCGATGGCCAAGATGCGGGCGCGACGGCATCCCGCGGCGTGAGGGAGAGATGCGCGGGAGCTCGCGGCGGTCAGGTTCGAGGGCCCGGCCCGGTCGCTGACGCGGGAATCGCGCGGCGGATGATGGCGCGCGCCTCCCGGGCGCCGAGCGCCCCGTGTTTCGCCAACGCGGCCGCGAGCGCTTCGATCGGGCCGCGCCAGGACGGGCTCGCGACGAGCGCACGCACCCTCAGCTGCATCCATCGCAGGTAGGCGCTCATCTCCTGCTGCGTGCGGCACAGGTAGCCCGCGTAGCGCATGGCCTCGTAGAAATCGAGGCTGCCGCCGAGCGGCCTGGCTCGTCCAAGGGCCATGCGCTCGGCCTGGCTGCCGGCCAGCAGCACCATCACCGAGCGCGCAATCGCGTGCTCGGTCCTCATGTCCGAGACATCACGGGTGGAGACGCGGGGCGTGAGCCACAGGTCGAGCCACCCCAGCTCCGGCCCCGTCGCCTTCCCGATCGCCAGGTGGCCGAAGCGGATGCGGAGGTGATACGCGGCGACGGCGTGGCCGGCCTCGTGCAGGGCCGTGGCGCGCAACCGCTGTTCCGACCGGGATGGCGGGCGTCGCATCCCGCGTGTTCGGGCAGCCGGACGGGCATGGGGCATGAGGGTGGCCTCAGGGTAATCGGCGGTAGATGCCGCGCGCGCTCGATGTGGGCCGAAAGGGCGCGCCCGATGGCAGGGATTCGTGGAGGCCGATCACCAGGAACCCGCCGCTCGCGAGGCACCCGCCGATGCGGGCGAGCACGTCACGCTGCGCCGGCTCGCAGAAGTAGGTGAACGCGACGTTGCGGCACAGCACGAGATCGAACTCGCCTGACGGCTGCTCGTGGCGAAGGTCCTGCCGGCGGAACTCCACACACTGCCTCGAGCGTTCGCGCAGGCAGAAGAGACGGCCATGCGGGTCGAAGGCCTGGTCGATCCAGCCCGCAGGAAGCTCTCTCAGGCTGCTCCTCCTGTAGCAGGCCGCCCGGGCGCGGTCGAGCAGCCGTTCGTTCACGTCAGTCGCGGTGATGGACACGGCCACTCCCGGGGACCGAGGGCCGATGCGCAGGTCCCACAGCAGGCGGAGCGTATAGGGCTCTTCGCCGGACGCGCAGCCGGCACTCCAGCAGCGGACCACCGGGGGCGTTCGCGACACGGCCCGCCCGGCCAACCCGGGGAGCACGAGATCGCCCAGCGCGTCGAAGACGGCACGGTCCCGATAGAAACGCGAGATGGGGATCGAGCACATGGCCTCGAGGACGGGCCATTCGGCGCTGTGCTCACCCAGGTAGGCCGCGTACGCGGGGAGGCCGTCCAGGCCGAGCGCACGGATGCGGCGAGCAATTCGCTTGCAGACCTGCCCGCGCACCCGCCGGTAGCCCGGCCATCGCAGGCCCAGGTGCGGCAGGGCCCGTTGCAGGAACACGACACAGTCTGCGTCATGCACGCGCGGCCACCTGCACGGCGACGCCATCGTAATACGGAAGAAAGAAACCGCGCGTTGGCGTTACACTGCGGTCCAGCGGATAACCGCACGAGGAGAGGGACTCATGGCAAAAGTGAGGGACACGGCGGCGAAGGCAGTGGCGCGCGCGAAGGCGACGGGGAAGAAGGCCGCGAAGAAGGCGAAGGCGACGGCCGCCCGTGTGCGGGGCCGGGCCGCGAAGGCGGCGAAGAAGGTGGCGGACACGGTCACGGGGCGCGCGAAGAAGCGCAAGCGCGCGGTCAAGGTGGCGGCCGCAGTGGTGGGCGCCGCCGCCGTCGTGGCGGCCGCCGGGGTTGGCGCGGCGCGCAAGCGGAAACGCTAGCGGTCACGCGCGATCCGCGCGCGTACCTTGTCGGACCTGAGCTCGCGCAGCGCGTCGGTGGCAACCCATCGCGCGCTGCGCGCGGCCGCATCGCCTCCGCGCGTGCCGCCCGCGCGCCGGTTCGCGTCGGCCAGGATCCTCTCTCCGCACGCGATGGCCGCGTCGTTGAGCGGCCGGTTGCGCTTGCCGATGTTCCGCAGCGCCCAGTTCACCGCTTTCTTCACGAAGTTCCGGTTGTCGGCGGCGCCGCGCTCGATGAGCGGCAGCAGCCGGAGGAAGGCCCGGTCGTCGGCCGTCTTGTCGTGCACGGCAAGGCCAGCCATCAGGCTGAATCCGGCGCGCTTCACCCACTCGTCATCGTGGGCGGCCCACTCCGCGGCCTTGCCCCAGGCGTGCTTCGTCTGGTCGAAGAGGCTCGTCGTGGCCTGGTCGCAGATGTCCCACGAGTCGAAATCGCGTGCCCAGGCGTCCATCTGCGCCGCCGTGACCCTGGCCGGATCGTCCACGAAGCAGGCCAGGAGCCGCGCCTCGTGGTTGCCCGTGGCCCACAACGCGAGCGCCAGGCGGTGGTCGGTGCCCAGGCGTGTGGCGACCTTGCGCAGCTCGTAGACGGACACCCCGTAGGCGTTGTCAACGTTGATGCCGTAGCGGGCCATGCCCGCGCGGTTGCGCGTGGTGCCCATGCCGCGGAGTTCCGCCAGGAGGGATGTTGCCCGGTGGGCCATGACGGTGATTGTAGTGCCGGGGTTCTCGGGTTCTCGGGTTCTCGGGTTCTGGGGTTCTCGGGTTCTGCGTGCTTGCGGTGCGGTGCGCAGGACGTCGATACTTCTCCACGATGCCGGACATGCCCGACGCGGCTGAGCTCGAGGCGGCCATCGATGCGCTCTACCAGGGGCCACTGGACGCGTTCACGGCGTCGCGCAACGCGCTGGCCGCGGAACGACGCAGGGCGGGCGATCGCGACGGTGCCGAGCGCGTGAAAGCGCTGGTGAAGCCCTCCGCCACGGCCTGGGCCGTGAACCAGGTGTGGTGGAATCATCGCCGGGCCCTCGAGCGGCTGCTCGACGCGGGCGAGCGGCAACGCGCGGCGCATCGGGCGTTTGCCGAGGGGCGGGCCTCGGACGTGCGAGCCGCTTCCCTCGAACGGCAGCAGGCCGTCGACGGCGTCGTCGAGCTCGCCATGGGCGCGATGGGCGGCGCGGGCGCGGTCACGCCCGACGTGCGTCACCGCCTGGCGGGCACCGTGGAAGCCCTGGCCTCCGGCGGCATGCCAGCCGGTATTGCGCCCGGACGACTGGCACGCGAGCTGCGGCCGAGCGGACTCGAGGCCTTTGGCGCGCTGGGACTCGCCGCGATCGCGGCGGAGGCCGGGCCACGATCGCGTCCCACGCTGGTGAAGACCGCCGCGCCGGCGCCGGCCGCCGGAACCAGTGCCGAACACGCAAGACCCGAAGGCGCGAAGGCACGGGCGCGCGCGGCCGAAGAAGCCCGGCGTGACGCTCGCGACCGCGAGGCCCGCGAGAAGAAGCTCGAGGAGGCACATACGCGCCTCGAGAGCGTCGAGGCCGCACTCGAAGCCGCGGCTCGGGAGGCCGTGGAGCGTTCGGCAGACGAGGAGAAGGCACGCGCGGCGGTGGATGCGGCGGCCGCGCAGGTGGCCGGGCTCGAAGCCGCGCTCGAGCGCGCCAGGGACGAGGATCGCGCCAGCCGTCGCGCGCTCTCGGCCGCGATGAAGGCCGCTTCGGAAGCGGAGATGATGCGGGCGCGGACGGCGCGCGACGTGGCGGCGGCCCGGGCGGCGCTCGAGGCTCTGCAGCAGAGGGGTTGAGCAGCATGCCGTCTCCAGTCGACTGGCTCGCACGCCCCTTTCCCGAACCGCTGGCACGGCTGGTCCCGCTTGCACTCGACCTCCATTGGACCTGGAACCATGCCGGCGACGCGGTGTGGCGGCAGCTGGACGAATCGCTCTGGGACCGTACGCAGAACGCGTGGCTCGTGCTGCAGGCAGCGCCATCCGAGCGGTTGGAGCACCTCGCCGGCGACGCGGGCTTCCTGCGCGACCTGCGCGCCTTCGAGAACTCGCGCGAGCGGTATCAAGCGACACCGCCCTGGCGCCCCGCCGGCGCGGCGAGCCTGCCGCGCGTCGCCTACTTCAGCATGGAGTTCGGCCTGCACGACGCCTTGCCACTCTACGCGGGCGGCCTGGGCATCCTCGCGGGCGACTGTCTCAAGACCGCCAGCGACCTGGACGTGCCGGTCATCGGCATCGGCATCCTGTGGCAGCAGGGCTACTTCCGGCAGGTCATCGACGCGCGCGGGTGGCAATCCGAGCTCTACCCCTACAACGAGCCCGCCAGCCTCCCGGTGCAGCCCGTCGTCACGGGCGGCGGCGAGCGTCTGCGCATCCCGCTCACCTTCCCCGGGCGCACCATCGTGCTCCGTGCCTGGCAGGTCACCGTCGGCCGGACGATGCTGTACCTGCTCGACAGCAACGATCCCTTCAACGCACCGGCCGATCGGGGATTGACGAGCGCGCTCTACGGCGGCGTCTCCGAGGTGCGCGTGCTGCAGGCGGTGATCCTCGGCGTGGGCGGCTGGCGCCTGGTCCAGGCACTCGGGCTCGACGTCGAGATCTGTCACCTCAACGAAGGGCACGCGGCGTTGTTGGTCGTCGAGCGGGCGCGCGCGTACCGGGAGCAGCACCGTACGACGTTCGGGGAAGCCCTGTGGGCGACGCGCGCGGGGAACGTGTTCACGACACACACGGCGGTGGCCGCGGGGTTCGACCTGTACCCTTCGGACGAAATCGAGCACTACCGCCCGTACTTCGAGGAGTACGTGGAGGGGCTGGGCCTTTCGTGGGACGAGTGGCTGGGCTACGGCCGCCAGGACCGCTCCGACCCTGCCGAGCCCTTCAACATGGCGTGCCTGGCGCTGCGCGGCTGCTCGTGGGTGAACGGCGTCAGCCGGCTGCACGGCCAGGTGAGCCGCCGGCTGTTCGCCGGAGTGTTCCCGCGCAGGCCCGTGGCCGAGGTCCCGGTGTCGCACATCACCAACGGCGTGCACGTGCCCTCGTGGGACTCGCCCTGGACCGACGATCTCTGGACGCGCGCGGCAGGCAAGGGCCGGTGGCGCGGCGACGTCACCGCGCTCACCGACGCGATGCTCCGGCTGTCGGACGAAGAGCTGTGGGCGGTGATCGAGCGCGAGCGGGATGACCTGGTGCGCTACGCGCGCGAGCGGCTCCTGCGCAAGCTCTCGCGACACGGCCGCCTGGACACCGCCGCCCGCACGGCACGAGACGTCCTGCGTCCCGAAAGGCTGACGCTGGGATTCGCGCGGCGCTTCGCGAGCTACAAGCGCCCCAATCTCCTCCTGGCGGACCCGGAACGGCTGCTGCGGCTGCTGACCGACCGGCTGCGGCCCGTCCAGCTCATCGTCGCGGGCAAGGCCCATCCGAACGACGCCGCGGGCAAGGCCCTCATTCAGCAGTGGGCACGCTTCGCGGCCCGGCCCGACGCCCGCCGGCACGTCGTGCTCCTGGACGATTACGACATGCGGCTCGCCTCCGAGCTCGTGCAGGGCGTGGACGTGTGGATCAACACCCCGCGGCGGCCGTGGGAGGCGTGTGGCACGAGCGGCATGAAGGTGCTGGTGAACGGCGGGATCAACCTCTCGACCCTGGACGGCTGGTGGGCCGAGGCCTTCGGCGAAGCGTGCGGCTGGGCCATCGGCGACGACCATGGCGGCGGGAGCGACGACGAGCTCGACGCACGTGAGCTCTACGCGCTGCTCGAAGACGAGATCGTGCCGGCGTTCTACGATCGCGACGCCGAAGGCCTCCCCCGGCGGTGGATTTCGCGCGT
>JBFWQE010000073.1:0-24833 GCA_050249615.1 Vicinamibacterales bacterium | reverse complement strand
GACGGGTGTGGGCCCCTGCATGGGATTCAAGTACGACATCAACCGCTATCTCGCCTCGCACGGCGACCGCGTTCCGGTGAAGAGCCTCGCGGAGATCATCAAGTCCGGCCGCTTCCACCCCACGGTGCAGCGTCGCCTCGAGCAGGCGGAGCAGGGGCCGGAGAACGGCCCGGACACGCCCGCATGCCAGGCCGAGATGGCCTATCGCCAGCAGGTCCGCGATGCCGTGCTGAAGACGATGGATGCGCTGAAGCTGGACGCGTTCGTCTACCCGACCTGGAGCAATCCGCCCAGGCTGATCGGCGACCTCAACACGCCCCACGGCGACAACAGCCAGTTCTTCTCGCCGACGACCGGGTTTCCGGCCATCCAGGTGCCGATGGGATACACGCGGGGCACGCTGCCGGCCGGCATGACGTTCTTCGGCCGCGCGTGGTCGGAGGGCACGCTCATCAGGCTCGCGTATGCGTACGAGCAGGCCACGCGGCATCGGCGCCCGCCGGCGAGCACGCCGCCGCTGAGGTAACGTAGTCGGCGCATGCGGAACCCGCCCCAAGCCCTGGTGACGTTTCCGCGCGCTCTCATTGCCGTCGCGCCGGCCATGCTCCTCGCCGCCGCGCCTTCGGCGGCCCAGGGGGTCAGGTTCGAGACCACCATGACAGGGGCTGCGGTGAATCCGCCCAATGGGTCTCCTGGCACCGGGACGGTGGTGGTCACGATGGACACCGCCGCGCACGTCCTGGGAGTCGGCATGACCTTCGCCGGCCTGCAAGGCCTCTCGACGACCGCGCACATACACTGCTGCGCCGAGACGCCCGGTACGGGTTCCGCCGGCGTCGCCACGATGACGCCCAGCTTCGTCGGGTTCCCGGCGGGCGTCACCGCCGGGACGATGTCGCAGCAGTACGACACGAGCCAGGCGTCTGCGTTCAACTCGTCGTTCGTCAATGCGAACGGTGGCACGCCCGAGGGCGCGGAGGCCGCACTCGTCGCCGGATTGCTGGCCGGCCGCGCGTACGTCGACATCCACAGCGCCGTGTTTGCCGCTGGCGAGATCCGCGGCTTCCTGGCGGTCGTGCCAGAGTTGCGCGTGTCGGACGTCACCCAGGCCGAGGGCAGCGGCGGGACCACGTCCTTCACGTTTACCGTGTCGCTGACCCCGGCGGCTCCAGGCCCCGTCACCGTGGTCGCGGCGACGGCGGACGGCACGGCCACCGCCCCGACAGACTACGCAGCCGCGGGGCCGGCGACCCTCACGTTCAATGCCGGCGAGACGTCGAAGCCGTTCCAGGTGCTGGTCGGGAGCGACACGCTCGCCGAGCCCGACGAGACGTTCTTCGTCCAACTCAGCAGCCCCGGCGGGGCGGTCATCGTCGACGCGCAGGGCATCGGGACGATCCTGAACGACGATGCCCCGCCGTTACCGCCGATGCCGGCGACCGGCCTGCGCGTGATCGCGATGAGCGGCAACACGGTGACGTTTGCCTGGAATCCGCCGGAACTGGGCGCGGCGCCCACCGGCTACCAGATCGAGGGCGGCACGTCGCCAGGCGGCGTCCTTGCGGCGCTGACGCTGGACACCGCACCGATGTTCACGGTCGCGCTTCCCAGCGGCGCCCTCTACGTGCGCGTGCGGACGATATCCGGCGGTCTCGTGAGCGGGCCGTCGAACGAAGTGCTCGTTCACGTGAACGAGCCGCTGCCGCCCTCGGCGCCGGCAAACCTGCTCGGCGTCGTCAGCGGGACCTCGCTGGCGCTGGCGTGGCGCAACACCTTCGAGGGCGGCGCACTCACGAGCCTGGTGCTCGACGTGGCCGGCTCGCTCGTGATGTCGGCGCCGCTGCCGCCCGGCGACACGTTCGGCTACACCGGCGTGCCGCCCGGGACGTACACGCTCCGCGTGCGCGCGGTGAATGCCTTCGGCACCAGTGCCCCATCCAATCCGGTCGCGCTGACGTTTCCCGGTGGTTGCAGCGGCGCGCCGCAGCCTGTGCAGAATTTCATTGCCTTCGCCACGCCGGGACGGCTCGTGCTGTCGTGGGATCCCGCCGGCACGGGTGCGGCGCCCACCGGGTTCATCGTGAATTCAACGGGAGCGTACGTCGGCAGCGTGCCGCTGGCTTCCCGCGGTATCGCCGCCGCCGTCCCGCCGGGCTCCTACACCCTGGGCGTGGCAGCGGCCAACCCGTGTGGCGCGAGTGCCGTGTCGGCGGCGCGCACGGTCACGGTGCCATAGCGCGACCCCGTCGTACAATCCAGGCGCCGAGGCGGCGAGCCGATGAGCATGGAACCGGGCAGGGTGCAGACCATCCGCGGGGCGTGCGGCCACGATTGCCCCGACACGTGCGGGTGGATGGTCGAGGTCCGGGATGGCGTCGCCACGCGGATGTCGGGAGACCCCGCGCACCCCTTCACCCGCGGGACGCTCTGCGCCAAGGTGAATCACTACCTGGAGCGCGTCTATCACCCCGACCGCGTGCTGCACCCGCTGAAGCGGGTCGGCCCGAAAGGCGAGGCGCGCTTCGCGCGCGTGAGCTGGGCCGAAGCGCTCGCCGACATCGCGGCCCGGTGGCAGGCGATCGTGGCCGAGTCCGGGGCCGAAGCCATCCTGCCGTACAGCTCCGCGGGCGTGCAGGGGCTCATCCAGGAGTTTTCGCTCGACCGGCGCCTGTTCGGCTCCATGGGCTGCAGCGGCCTCGACCGCACCATCTGCGGGGCTGTGGCATCGGCCGGGTTGACGGCTACGATCGGCACGGGCACGGGCATCGATCCCGAGCAGATTGTCCACAGCCGCTACGTGGTGCTCTGGGGCACCAACACCATCGTCACCAACCTGCACTACTGGCCATTCGTGCGCGAGGCGCAGCGCCGCGGCGCCCGCCTCGTGGTCGTGGACCCCATCCGCACGCGCACCGCCGAGGCGGCGGACTGGCACCTGCAGATACGGCCCGGCACCGACACGCTCCTGGCGCTCGCCATGATGCACGTGATCGTGCGCGACGGCCTGCTGGATCGCGACTACGTTGCGGCGCACGCCGTTGGCTCCGAGGCGCTCGCCGAGCGGGTGCGCGACTACGCACCTGCAGCCGTGGCCGACGCCGTCGGGCTGCCCGCCGGGGACATCGAGCGCTTCGCACGTGAGTACGCGACGGCGCAGCCCTCGCTGCTGCGCCCGCTCATCGGCATCGAGCACCATCGCAACGGCGCCATGCAGTTCCGTGCGCTGGCATGCCTGCCGGTGCTGACGGGCGCCTGGCGGCATCGGGGCGGCGGGCTTGCGCGCTCGACCCATGCCCTGCACTACGCCGCGCTCGATTTGGATCGCGTGCTGATGCCCGACGTGCACCGCCCGGGCGTGCGCGTCCTGAACATGCGCGACCTCGGCCGCGATCTCTGCGACCCGCACCTCGACCCGCCCGTGCGCGCGCTGATGGTCTACGGCGCGAACCCGATGGTGTCCATCCCCAACCAGGGCCGGATCCGCGAGGGGCTGCTGCGCGAGGATCTCTTCACCGTGGTTCACGACCTGTTCGTCACCGAGACGGCGCGCTTCGCCGACTACGTACTGCCGGCGACGAGCCAGATCGAGCACCTGGATCTGTCGCCCGCCTGGGGCCACTTGTACCTCGCGCTCAATCGCCCCGCCATCGCCCCGCGCGGCGAGTCGGTGTGCAACACGGAGCTCTTCCGACGACTGGCGAACGCGCTGGGCCGCACCGAGCCGTGGCTCTTCGAGAGCGACGAGGCGATGCTGCGGGCGGCCCTGTCGAGCGGGCATCCGTGGCTGGAGGGCATCACGTACGAGCGGTTGTGGGCCGAGGGTCATGTGCGGTTGAACGTGCCCGAGGACTGGCGGCCCTTCGCAAGCGGCGGCTTCGCTACCGCCTCCGGAAAGGCGGAGCTCTACTCCGAGCCGCTCCGCGCGCTCGGCCACGATCCGCTGCCCGCCCCGGGGGAGATCGCGCGCGAGGGCGGGCTGCAGCTCATCACGGGCAAGACGCTGCACTTCCTCAATTCGGGCTACAGCCACATCGAGCGGCATCGGCGTCGCACCGGGGAACTGCTCATCGAGCTTCATCCCGACGATGCGCGCGGCCGCGGGCTCGCGGCAGGCGACACGGTCCGCGTGTGGAACGCGAGAGGGGAACTGCACGCGGTCTGCGCCGTCTCCGACCGCGTGCGCCCCGGCGTGGCGTGGATGCCCTTCGGCGGGCTGACCGATGTCTCCGGCGCGCGCCGGTCCGTCAACGTCCTGACGCCGGAGGCGCCCACGGATTGGGGCGGCGGGAGCGGGCTCTACGACGCGTTCGTGGAAGTGGCGGCGGCGCACGGGACGCCGGCTGCCGCCACCGGCGCGGGGACCGACACGCGCGGCCGCGTCACCGCGCCAGCTCCAGCGTCATCTCGATCATCGTCTCGCGGAACCCCGCCTTCCTGAACAGCGTTTGCGCCGTCGTGTTGCCGGGCGCCGTCCACAACATGACACGCGGCAGGCCGCGCTCGCGCAACCATGCGATCGCGGCGCGCGCCAGCGCCTCACCTGCGCCCTGCCCACGCGCGGCGGGATCAACGAACAGGTCGTGGATGAAACCGGCCTTGTCGCGCAGTTCCTTCCACGACAACGGCTCGATCCCGGCGTAGCAGTACCCCACGACGGTGCCGTCGTGCTCGGCGACCAGGACGAGCGAGTCCGGATCCTCGAGCTGCGAGGCGAGGAAGTCGGCGTAGCCCTCCTCGGCGTGCTCGCCAGGCGCCAGGAAGCGCCGCCGATCGAACTCGTAGTGCATCGTCATGAGGAGCGCACCCAGCCGGCCCAGGGCCGCCCGGTCCTCGCGTGTGGCACGGCGAATCACCATGGCTACAGCGCGCGCGCCATCAACGCCGCGAGCTTCGCGGCGAAGGCCGCTGGATCCGGTGGGGCCGAGCCCTCCGCCAGCAGCGCCGCGCCCAGCAGCAGGTGCGCCGCGTCCGCGAGCGACGGATCGTCCGGCGAGGACGCGTGAAGCGCACGGAGCTTCGCGACCAGCTCGTGGCTGTCGTTCACCTCCAGGATCCGCTTCGTCACGACCTCCTCGTCCCTGCCCGAGGCCTGGCGCAGCAGCCGCTCGAGGCCCGGGCTGAGGTCGTGCTCCCCGGCCACGAGGCACGCCGGCGAGGTCGTGAGGCGCGACGAGACGCGGGCCTCGCGGATCGTGTCCCCGAGCGTCCGCTCGAGGAAGGCCAGGAACGGGCGCAGCTCGGTCTCGCGCGTCTTCCGCGCGTCCTCGGCCGCCTTGCGCTCGGATTCGGATCCGGGCTCCACGCCCGCGCGCGCGACGGACACCAGCGCCTTTCCCTCGAACTCGTGAACCGACTCGGCCACGAACTCGTCGATGGGATCGACGAAGAACAGCACTTCGTAGCCCTTGGCCCTGAACGCCTCCAGGTGCGGAGAGCGCTCGGCCACGGCGCGAGACTCGCCGGTGACGTAATAGAGGCTGGACTGTCCCTCCGGCATCCGCGCGACGTACTCCGCCAGCGAGGTCGGCTCCGGTGCCTCGCGGGTCGAATGGAACAGCAGCAGCTTCAGGAGCCGGTCGCGGTGCTCGGTCTCCTGGGCCAGGCCTTCCTTGAGCACCGGTCCGAACTCGCTCCAGAACTTCAGGTAGGTCTCGCGCCGGTCGGCCAGCATCGCGGCCAGATGATCCAGCACCTTGCGGGCCAGCCAGGTCCGCATCTGCCCGATCTGCCGATCCTGCTGGATCATCTCTCTCGACAGGTTCAGCGGCAGGTCCGCCGAGTCCACCACGCCCTTGACGAAGCGGAGAAAGGGCGGGAGGAGGGCACGGCAGCGGTCCATGATCAGGACACGCCGCACGTGGAGCTGGAGGCCGTACTCCTGGTCGCGGTAATAGAGATCGAAGGGCGCCTTCGACGGCAGGAAGAGCAGCGCCTGGTACTCGAGCCGCCCTTCGGCCCTGAGCGACAGGCGGTCCAGCGGATCATGCCAGTCGTGCGACAGGTGGTGGTAGAACTCCGCGTACGCCTCGTCGCTCACCTCGGAAGCCGCCTGCGTCCAGATCGGCTTCATGGAGTTGAGGGTCGTCCACTCGGGGACGCCGTCTTTCACTTCTTTGAGCTTGATGGGGTACCCGACGAAGTCCGAGTGCTTCTTCACGAGCGCCTTGAGGACCTGCGCGCTGGTGTAGTCGGCGAGGCCGTTCTCAGGGTCGACGGGCTTCAGATGCAGCACGATGTCGGTCCCGCGGCGGAAGCGGCTGGCCTCGCTCACCGTGTAGGTGCCGTCGCCGGTGGATTCCCATCGGGTGGCCGTGTCGGCGCCCGCCTTGCGGGTGACGACCTCGACGCGGTCCGCCACCATGAACGCGGAGTAGAAGCCGACGCCGAATTGCCCGATCAGGGTGGCGGCCGCCTCGCCCGAGGCCCCGGCCTTCAGCTGCTCGACGAGCTCGCGCGTGCCCGACTTCGCGATGGTGCCGATCAGCTCGATGAGCTCGTCGCGCGTCATCCCGATGCCGCTGTCGCTCACGGTGAGCGTCCGCGCCCTGCTGTCCGGCGTGAGCTCGATCTCGAGCAGCGGGTCTTCGTCCAGCAGCGCGTGCTGCTCGAGCGCCGCGAGCCGCAGCTTGTCGAGCGCGTCCGAGGCGTTCGAGACGAGCTCGCGCAGGAAGATCTCCTTGTTCGAGTAGAGCGAGTGGATGACGATGTCGAGGAGCTGGCGGGTTTCCGCCTGGAAGGACAGGGTCTCGGTGGCAGTGCCCATGCCGCCATTCTACCGGCCTCGCCTCTATACTGATCGGTGGTGCCAACCCCCGACGACCTCACCCGGCTGAGTCCCCGGCCCGAAGCGCCGGGCAGGGACGCGAGAGTCGGCGTGTATCGCATCGTGCGCGAGCTGGGGCAGGGCGGCATGGGGGCGGTGTACCTCGCCGTGCGCGACGATGACGCGTTCCACAAGCGCGTGGCGCTGAAGATCCTCAAGCGCGGCATGGACACCGAGGCGATCGTGCGCCGCTTCCGCACGGAGCGCCAGATCCTCGCCGGCCTGGACCACCCGAACATCGCGCGCCTCTTCGACGGCGGGACGACCGACGACGGGCGGCCGTACCTGGTGATGGAATACGTCGAGGGCGCGCCCCTCCTCGAGTACGCCGATGGCCGCCACCTCGACGTTCCGTCGCGGCTCGGCCTCTTCCTGCAGGTGTGCGCGGCCGTCCAGCACGCGCACCAGAACCTGGTCATTCACCGCGACCTCAAGCCGGGCAACGTGCTCGTGTCGCCCGAGGGTGCCCCGAAGCTGCTGGACTTCGGCATCGCGAAGCTGCTCAACCCCGAGCTCGCGGGGCACACGCTGGCGCCCACGATGCCGGGGCTGCAGTTCATGACGCCGGAGTACGCCAGCCCCGAGCAGGTGCGCGGTGACACGGTGACCACCGCGAGCGACGTCTACTCGCTCGGTGTGATTCTCTACGAGCTGCTCACCGGGCGCCGGCCGTACGAGCTGGAGGGGCGGAACCTCTCCGAGATCGTCCGTGTCGTATGCGAGACCGAGCCGCCCCGGCCCAGCGTGGCCGTGACGCGCCCGGTCGATCCGCGCGCGCCCGCCGAGACACGCGCGACGGGTTCGACGCCGGCGGGAGGCTCGCCGCGCTCGACATGGGTGCCAGACCCGCAGAAGCTGCGGCGTCGGCTCGAGGGCGACCTCGACAACATCGTGCTGAAGGCGCTCAGCAAGGAGCCGGCCCGGCGCTATGCATCGGTGGACCACCTCGCCGACGACGTGCGCCGCCACCTGGCGGGGCATCCCGTGCTCGCGCGCCAGGACACACTGGGGTACCGGGCCGCGAAGTTCGTGCGCCGCCATCGCGGCGCCGTGATTGCCGCCGCGGCCGTTGTCCTGTCGCTCATCGGCGGCCTCGTTGGGATCGCCTGGCAGGCGCGCGTCGCGCGTTTCGAGCACGCCCGTGCCGAGCAGCGCTTCGACGACGTGCGCCAGCTGGCCAGCGCGTTCCTCTTCGACGTGCACGACGCGGTCAGGGATCTGGCCGGCTCGACGCCGGCGCGGCAGCTCATCGTCGAGAAGGGCATCGAGTACCTGGACAAGCTGGCGCGCGACGCCGGGGATCGCGCGGACCTTCGGCGTGAGCTGGCCGCCGGGTACCTCCGCGTGGGTGACGTCCAGGGGCGGCCGCTGAACCCCAACCTGGGCGACACGGCCGGCGCGCTCGCCAGCTATCGCAAGTCCGTCGAGTTGTACGACTCGTTGGGGGTGACCGAGGCCAGCCCGCTGGACCTGCGGCGCGACACGGCCACCGCGCTGCTGCGCCTGAGCGAGGCGCTGGCCGCGTCGGGCGACACGCGGGCCGCGATGCAGGCCGTGCGGCGCGCCACGGACCTGCAGCGCGACGTGGCCGCCGACCCGTCAGCTCCGGATGCGGCCCTGCGCGACCTCGCCGTGGCCTACAGCCGGCTCGGCGACATGCTCGCGGCAACGGGCGAGACGGCCCAGGCAGTCGAACAGCACCGGCTCGCGCTTGCCGTGATGCAGACCGTGTCCGCCCGCGCGCCGGACGAGCCGGCCAACCTTCGCCAGCTCGGCGTGGCCCACCACAAGCTCGGCAACGCCCTCGGCAACCCCAACTATCCCAACCTCGGGGACCACGAGGGCGCGCTCGCCGAGATGCGGCAGTCGGTCGCCGTGTTCGAGCGGGCCACCGCGCGGCATCCGGACAGCGCCCTCTTCAAGCGGAACCTGGCGGTCGCGAGGAGCAATGCCGCCGACATCCTCGTCGCGCTCGGGCGCCGACAGGAGGCGATGGCCGAGGAGCGGCGCGCGCTCGAGACTTACGAGGCGCAGGCGCGGGAGGACCCGTCGAACGCCGCGGCGAAGAACGACCTGGCGATTGCCTACTACAAGCAGGCAGAGATGCTCGACGCCGAAGGGCGCACGCGCGAGGCGCTGGCTGCCATCGAGCGAGCGGCCGCGCTGCAGGATCAGCTGGCCGCCGCGGACCCTGGCAATGCCCGGGCGCGCGCCGAGACGGCGACCAACTACGCGATGCGCGGGCAGTTGCTGGCGAAGCTCGGACAGCGGGCCTCCGCCCTCGCGGACCTCGACCGCGCGGTGACCATCACCCGGACGCTCAGCGGTGGGAATCCCGACAACGTCGAGCTCCGCGTGTCGGTGGCCCTCGCGCTCATCGGTCGCGCCGACGCCCTCTCCGCGCTCGAGAAGGCGCGACCCTCGGGCCCGGGCGATCGCGAGAGGGCCAGGCGGGACTACACCGAGGCGGTGGAGATCCTGGCCGCGCTCCACCAGGCCGGTGCCATCGAAGGGACGGACGTGGCCACGCTGGAACGGGCACGCGGCCAGTTGCGGGACCTGGGGCCCTCGCGTTGATCGCGGCCTCACGCTGCCACGACGGCTACCTGGCGCCCGCACGGTAGGGCGCAAAGTCCTGCCAGATCCGGTCGATGACCTTCGGGTCCACGACGAGCGTGTCCGGCTTCTCCGGCCCCCGCCCCGAATACAGCGACAGGGTGACGCTGCCGCAGTGCGCACCGAAGGCGCCGGGGTCGAAGACGTACACGCCCTCGCGAACCGTGTCCTCCTCCGACTTCGCCGAGGCGCGATGTTCGAGCAGGAACGGCTGGATGGGCGTGACCTCGGAACTGCCGCAGGCCGCGCGCATCCGGACGAAGTCGGTCTTGAAGTCCTTGAAGGCCGGAAGCACTGCGCCCTGCGTGCGCGCTGCCTCACGCGCGAGCCGCTTCCAGAATCCCTCGACCAGCTTCGGCGTGACGCGCACGATCAGCACGGAGGGAAGACCGGCGAAGTACTCGGACCAGTCTCCGAAGTCGGTGAGCAGGCCGAGGCGCGCCTCCGCCTCGGGCGCGCGCCCGCCGCGGCCCCCGGTCCAGCCCGACCGCTGCCGCGCGCGGTGCACCATTGGCGGCGTGAGGAAGGCGATGTCGAAATCCGACGACGAAACGAGTGGCGGCGCGCCGGTGCCGGGCGCTCCCTTCGCGTCGGCTTCGAGCGCTTCCGCCGGGTAGGGCCGTGACGGCTCCACCGGCAGTCGCACGGCGTCGGGAGGGGCCGCACCGGTCATTTCCGCCTGCGCCGCCCGCAGCGCCTCGCAGAGGATCCCTGTGCGCACCACCGCGGCGTCGCTCCGGGTCACGTCGCTCACCGCGGGAACGGACGTGAGCCCGACCACGGTTCCCGCCCCGCTGAAGGCTGGCCCCCCCGCGCCGCCGAAGTGCAGCCGCATGTCGGTTTCAATCGCACGCGGCTGGAACCCCGTGACGGCTCCCCACGCCAGGTCGAGCCCCGATCGCAGCGGCGCGGTGAGCGCGACGACTTCCTGGCCTTCGTCCAGCGGCGGCGGCGTGGCAGGCGGGCAGGGGAGTGGAAGTGGCGGGCCCGCCACGACCCCTGGATCGACCCAGATGATGGCCACGTCGCGGGCCGCATCCGAGACGAGCACCCGCGCGGGCACCTTCACGTCGGATGACACCTGCACGGCCACCGGCGACGGCCGCCGGACCGCGCGCCCGTAGGTGGCAATCAGGCCTCGTGCGTCGATCACGAACCCCGTGGCGCGATCCGTGGGCGACCAGACGGCGACGACGCTCTGCTGCCACGCGCCCAGGAGGAAGGAGGGATCGGTGCCGGGCTCGGCGGCGCCCGCACCGGCACCCGCCGGCGGCGCTGTCGACGTGGCGATCTCGGCGTTGTCCGCCGTCAGCGTGAGCGAGGTGTCGCGACCTGCCACGACCTCCACCATCTGTGTCCACTGGTAGGCCCGGCCGAGGAAATGAGCCGGCGCATCGGATTCCACGGTGTAGGAGCCGGGCGGCAGCCTGATCTCGATGGCGCCGTCCGCGCCCGTGAGGACCCGCCGGGGCTCGCGCGTCGCCGGATTGTCGCTGATGAGCAGCGCGTGGCGCGCCACCGGCACCCGTGTCGCAGCCGCATCCGCCAGGCTGACCGACACGCGCAGGACCGACGTGGCCTGCCCCGCCAGGAGAGTGGGGATGGCCAGAAGGACGGCGATGGCCCAGGTGTGACGCGCCATGACACCATCCTAGATCTGCCTGGACACCATCCTCGACGCGAAGGTCGTGCGTTGAGGACACTGCCCGACCAGGGTTGAAAGTTCGGGTCGGGTTTTCCGCTCGCTGTACCGGGAGGTTCCGCATGCGAGCGTGGATTGTGGCGGCATGGGTCGGGATGGTGTGCCAGGCCCTTCCAGCCGAGGCTCAGCTGGGAGCACCGGTCACCGGGCAGACGGCCAGCGCCGGGTATGCAGGCGTGTTCGTTCTATGGGAGGGTACCGAGGACGACCCGCAGCACCTCGTCGAGGCCACCGAGCTTGGCGGGTTCACCCTGCTCGGGTCGCTCTCCGCCGGCGGGTCGGTGATCGCCTCGCTGCCGCTGCCGTGGCCACCAACCACCCCGCGTCCTCCGGCCTTTCTCGTGCCGAACGTGCCGCCCGGCACGTACCACGTCGTGGTGGTCAAGGGGCTCACCTCGTCCACGGCTGGTGTTCCGCCCTCGGCGTGGCAACAGGTCGTCGTCCCGACGGCGTGCACGACGGCGCCCGGCGTGCCGGAGAACCTGAGGGCGGTGCAGGAGATGAGCAACAACGTCTCGGTGAACTGGCAGCCGGCAGGGGGCTGTCCGGCCACGAGCTACGAACTGCATGCGGGCTACCAGCCCGGGCTGAGCAATGCGGGCATCTTCCAGTTCCCGAGCCCCGGCTACTACGGCCCGGCGCCGCCCAACACGTACTACCTGCGCGTGCGCGCCCGCAACGCGCACGGGGTCAGCGCCTTCTCGCCCGAGATCGAGTTCGTGGTGGAGGCCACGGCGTGCATCGGCCCGGGCGCGCCGCACGGTCTCACCGCGACGGTGAACGGCAATCTCGTGAGGCTCGAATGGCAGCCGCCGGTGGACCCTGGCAGCCGGCCGATCGCGCAGTACGGGGTCGTGGCCGGTTCGGCGCCTGGACTGACGAATCTTGGAGGGGCGACGGTGCCGGGGTCGCCGACCTCGTTCGAGGCGACGGTGCCGAACGGGACGTACTTCGTGCGCGTGCGGGCGAACAACGCGTGCGGCGGGTCGTTTGCCTGGGGGCCGCCTTCCGGCGAGGTGACCGTGGTGGTGCCGCAATGACGGCCGGGCCGATATTGAAACTTTCCTAAACGCCGCCTCCCCCTGGAACAACCCGCCGGCCGGTTCGTCACCTCTCAGTGACGCGACCGGCCGGGCCCCCGCAGGCAGCACTCCCCTTCCCGCGACCCCTTCCGGCCCGCCCGGCATCTGATCACTACAGTTGAGTGAACTAAACTATGTACCCACGTCCCCGTCGCTACCTGTCGTCCCTCCTGCTCCTGTCCGCCGTCGCCGGCCTGGCCGTCTGGCTGGCCGCGTGGAAAGGCCACGCGCTCCGCGAGGCGGAAGCGGCGTCGCCCGGCCCCGCCGAGCCCGCTGAATCCGTCACCGTCGCCACCGTGCGCCGCGCGGTCACGCGTCCCACGACCACGGCCATCGGCACCGTCCTCGCGCTGCGCTCGGTGACGCTCAGGAACGAGCTCCCCGGCACCGTGCGCGAGGTGCGGCTGGTTCCGGGCCAGGTCGTCGAGCCCGGCACCGTGCTCGTGGCGCTCGACGTCGAGGTCGAGCGCGCGGAGCTGGCCGCGCTCGAGGCGCGCGCCGCCCTCGCCGAGACCACCCTTGCGCGCCTGGAGCGGCTGATCGCGGAGCACGCCACCTCCGAGACCACCGTGGACCAGGCGCGGGCCGCCCGCGACGTGGCCCGCGCGGAGATCGCGCGCACGCGCGCCATCATCGAGCGCAAGACGGTGCGCGCGCCCTTCCGCGCGCGCGTGGGCCTGGCAGACCTGCATCCCGGCCAGTACCTGGATGCGGGAACCGAGGTCACCACGCTGCAGGCCGTCACCGGCGCCGTCTTCATCGATTTCGCGGTGCCCCAGGCCGTGGCCGCGGGGCTGCGCCGGGGGCGCACGGTGGAGGTGAGTGCCGCCAGCGGTGAGCCGTCGCGTCCCGCCGCCATCGTCGCGGTCGACGCCCGAGTGAACCCGGAGACGCGCAACGCGACCGTCCGCGCCCGCCTCGACGGCGGGCCCTCGACGCTGCCTCCCCCTGGAGCGTCGGTGCAGGTGGTTGTACCCACGGGGCCGCCCGAGCCGGCGCTGGTGATTCCGGCCAGCGCGCTGCGCAAGGGGCCGGACGGCGACCACGTGTTCGTCGTGTCCCCGGGCGACGACCAGCCGCCGCGCGCGCGGGTCCGCCGCGTCGAGGCGGCGATGGCTGGTGACGAGGTGTTCGTCAGGGCCGGCCTGGAGGCCGGCGAGCGCGTCGCCACGTCGGGATCCTTCAAGCTGCGCGACGGCGCGCTCGTCGCGGTGCCGGACGGCCCGCGCGCGTCGGGCCGCTGACGGGGGCCGCCATGCGATCCATCACCGACATCTTCATCAAGCGGCCCGTGCTGGCCGTCGTGGTCAACCTGGTGCTCGTGCTGGTGGGGCTGCGCGCCGTGGCCGGGCTGCCGCTGCAGCAGTTCCCGCAGCTCGACAGCTCGTCGCTCCTGATCACGACCACCTACTACGGCGCGAGCGCCGAGACCGTGCGCGGCTTCCTCACCACGCCCATCGAGCGCGTGGTCTCGGCCATCGGCGGCGTGGACTACGTCGAGTCGAGCAGCCGCGCCGGCGTCAGCGTGGTCACCGTGCGGCTCAAGCTGAACTACGACCCGACGGCCGCGCTCGCGGAGGTGAACGCGCGCCTGCAGCAGGTCCGTGCCGAGCTGCCCGCGGAGGCCGAGCCCCCGGTCATCGAGGTCCAGCGGGCCGACCGGCCGTACGCGTCCTTCTACGTGAGCTTCTCCTCGCCCGAGCGCGGCGTGCCCGAGGTCACCGACTACCTGCTGCGCCACGTGCAGCCGCAGCTCTCCACGCTCGAGGGCGTGCAGCGCATCACCATCGAGGGCGGGCGACAGCTGGCCATGCGCGTCTGGATCGATGCCAACCGGCTGGCGGCCCTGGGTCTGTCGCCGGGTGACGTCTACGCCGCCCTGCGCCGCAACAACTACCTGGCCGCCGTCGGCCAGGCGAAGGGCGACCAGGTGCAGGTCAACCTGCTCGCCAACACCGACCTCCGCTCGGTGCCCGAGTTCGAGAGCCTCATCGTCTCGGAGCGCGCCAACGCCGTCGTGCGGCTGCGTGACGTGGCCCGGGTGGAGCTCGGCGCCGAGGAGCCCGACATGGTGGCGAAGTACAACGGCACCGAGGGGGCGTACCTCGGCATCTGGCCGCTCGTCGGCTCGAACGAGATCGAGGTGGCGAAGCGCCTCCGTGCCGAGATGGAGCGCATCCGGCCGACCCTGCCTCCCGACATGGACATGCGCCTCGTCTGGGACGGCACGATGTTCATGCGCAACGCGCTCGAGGAGATCAGCAAGACCCTCGTCGAGACCGTGCTCATCGTCGGCGTGGTGGTGTTCCTGTTCGTCGGCTCCGTGCGGACCGCGCTGGTGCCCCTGGTGGCGATGCCGATCTCGCTCATCGGCACGGCCGTCGTCATGGCGGCGTTCGGCTTCAGCCTGAACCTGCTCACCATCCTCGCGGTGGTGCTCGCCGTCGGCCTCGTCGTGGACGATGCCATCGTGGTCGTCGAGAACGTGGAGCGGCACGTGCGATCGGGAAGGACGCCGATCGACGCGGCGCTGGCCGGCGCGCGCGAGCTGGTCGGGCCCATCATCGCGATGACCATCACGCTGGCGGCGGTGTACACGCCCATCGCGTTCCAGGGCGGCCTCACGGGGTCCCTCTTCCTGGAGTTCGCGATCACCCTGGCGGCGGCGGTCGTCCTCTCAGGGATCGTCGCGGTCACCCTGTCACCCGTGATGAGCGCGCACTTCGTGGATCCGAACGGGAAGGAGGCGCGGCTGACGGCGCTGGTGAACCGCGGGTTCGATCGCGTGCGGCGCGTCTACGCGCGGATGCTGGACGGGGCGCTCGACATCCGGTGGGCGGTGGTGGCCGCGGCCCTCCTCGTGGCGGCGGCGGCGTGGCCGCTCTACAGCTTCTCGCGCAGCGAGCTGGCGCCGGTGGAGGACCAGAGCCACATCACCATGTTCTTCCAGGCCTCGCCCGACGCGTCGCTGCCGTCGGTGAACCGCGACTCGCGCGACGTGGTCGCCGCCGTCACCGCCCTGCCCGAGGCCGAGTTCATGTGGTCGCTCACGGCCTCGTGGGGCGGCGTGGGCGGGCTGGTCGCGAAGGACTGGCGCGCGCGCCAGCGGTCCACCGAGGAGATGTACGGCCAGGTGTTCGGCGCCGTCTCTCAGGTGCCGGGGCTCCGCGTGTTCCCGCGGCTCGATCCGCCACTCCCGACGCCCGGCCAGTACGACGTGGAGCTGGTGCTGCAGAGCGCGGCGCCCGCGGAGGAGATGCTCGAGGCGACGGGTGCCGTGCTGCAGGCCGGATGGCAGAGCGGGAAGTTCCTCTACGTGGACACGGACCTGAAGATCGACCTTCCCGAGGCGCGCGTGGTCCTCGACCGCCAGCGCATCGCCGACCTCGGGCTCGATCTGTCCAGCGTCGCCCAGGAGCTCGGCACGCTGTTCGGCGGGCGCTACGTGAACCACTTCAACTACTACGACCGCAGCTACAAGGTGATCCCGCAGATCGGCGAGGAGGACCGTGCGTCGGTGGCGCCCCTGCTGGACCTGAAGGTCCGGACGCCCGTCGGGGCGCTGGTGCCCGTCTCCACCTTCGCGCGGGTCGAGACCAGCGCCGCGCCCCGCGTGCTGAACCGGTTCCAGCAGCAGAACGCCGTGCGCATCTTCGGCGGCGTGAAACCGGGGGTGACGAAGGAAGAGGGCCTGCGCGTGCTCGAGGCCGCCGCGGCGGCCGTGCCCGGGCCGCGCCTGACGATCGATCACGCGGGCGAGTCGCGGCAGATTCGGCGCGAGGGGTCGGCGCTGACCGTCACGCTCGGCTTCGCCGTCATCCTCATCTACCTGGTGCTGGCGGCGCAGTTCCACAGCTTCCGGGATCCGCTCATCGTGCTCCTGGGGTCCGTGCCGCTGGCCGCGTCGGGCGCGCTGCTGGTGACGTTCCTGGATCTCACCACCATCAACATCTACTCGCAGGTCGGGCTCATCACGCTCGTCGGGCTCGTGGCGAAGAACGGCATCCTCATCGTCGAGTTCGCCAACACGCTGCAGGAGCGCGGTCTCGAGAAGATGGCGGCCATCCGCGAGGCCTCGCTCACCCGGCTGCGGCCGGTACTGATGACCTCGGCGGCCACCGTGCTCGGCCACTTCCCGCTGGTGCTGGTCACCGGCCCCGGGGCCGAGGCCCGCAACAGCATCGGCATGGTGCTCGTGACGGGCATGACGGTCGGGACCATCTTCACGCTCTTCGTGGTTCCGGTGTTCTACGCGCTGCTGGCGGCGCGGCACCAGCCGGCAGACGAGCCCGCCGCGGAGCGGGCGCCCGGGCTGGGCGCCAGGGCGGCCCTGGCCGGTGGGCGCGTGTCGGTCGTGGTGCTGGCCGCGGCGCTCCTGGCCGGGTGCGCGGTGCGCCGGCCCTACGAGGCGCCCCTGACGGCGCCGCCCGTCCTGAAGCGCGTCGACCAGGCGCACTTCACGTCGAAGGCCTACGATCCGCGCTGGTGGCGGGAGTTCAACGACCCGATCCTCATCGATCTCGAGGAGGCGGCGCTCGCGTCGAACGTGGACCTGCGCGTGGCCGCGGCCCGTGTGGACCAGGCCCGCGCCATCTTCGACGAGTCGAAGCTCGATCGCCTCCCGCGGGTGACCGTCGGCGGCAGTGTCGAGCGCCGCGAGCAGGCGTTCCCCGGCTTCACCGACGGACGCGTGCGGGCCACCACCTACCGTGCCGGTTTCGAGGCCTTCTGGGAAGCCGACGTCTTCGGCGCGGTCCGCTCGGGGGTTCGTGCCGCGGAGGCCTCGGCCGAGGCTGCGCAGGCATCGCTCGCCGACGTCCAGGTCATCGTCGCCGCCGACGTGGCGCGCCGCTACTTCGAGCTCCGCGGGCTGCAGCACCAGCTGGCGGTCGGCGAGCGCAGCCTCGGGAACCAGCGCGAGACGCTGCGCCTCACCGAGGCCCGCCGGAGCGCCGGTGTCGGCGAGGAGCAGGACGTGGCGAGCGCCGCGGCGCGCGTGGCGGCCATCGAGGCGAGCCTGCCGCCGATCCGGGCCGCCATTGCCGAGCGCGAGCACGCGCTGGCGGTGCTCGCGGGCCAGCGGCCTGGCGAGCTGGCCGTCGACCTGTCGCCGCGGGCCTATCCGCCGCTCTCGAAGGCGCTTCCGATTGGCGAGGTGTCCGACCTGCTGCGGCGCCGCCCGGACGTGCGTCGTGCCGAGCGCACCCTCGCCGCGGCCACGGCGCGCGAGAGCCTGGCGGCGGCCGACCTCTTCCCGCGGATCTCGGTCTCGGGCTTCCTGGGCCTGCTGGCGGGCCGGGGCAGCATGTTCGGGAGCGCCGACTCGCGGGCGTGGGCCGTGGCGCCGGCGCTCTCGTGGGCGGGCTTCGACCTGGGCAGCGCGCGCGCGCGGCTGCGCGGGGCGGAGGCTGGCACGGTGGAAGCGCTGGCGGCGTACGAGCAGGCGGTCCTCCGAGCCATCGAAGAGACGGAGAACGCGCTCGTCACGTATCGCACGCGCCAGGAGCGGCTGGTGAGGCTGATGGACCAGGCGCGGGAGAGCACGCGAGCGGCGTCGATTGCGCGCGTCCGCTACCGCGAAGGCCTGGCCGACTTCCTCGAGCTCCTGGATGCCGAGCGCGTGCAACTGGACGCGGAGCAGGGGGTCGCCTCGGCCGAGGCCGACGTGCTGACGGGCGTGGTCTCGGTCTACCGCGCGCTCGGCGGCGTGACGCCGTAGCCCGACGGTCCGGACCGAGAGCATGAGCAGCCTGCCGCCGTGTAACATACCGGCTCGGGAAGTCTCAGGACTCATGGCACGAGCATCGCGCGCGAAGGGCGGCCCGCGGCAGCTGGCGACGCCGAAGGCCGCCGCGGAGTCGCGATCGACGTTGATCCGCGATGTCGAGGCGCAGTGGTGCGCGCTCAGCGCGGCGATGGCCCTGTTCCAGACCCGATCCGCGGCCGAGCGCGGCCTCACCCTCACCGACCTGCAGGCGGTGGATCTCCTCGAGCGGGAAGGCGGCGTCTGCGCCGGGCGTCTCGCCGAGCAGTGCGGCCTGACGCCGGGCGCCATCACGGGGATGCTCAACCGCCTCGAGCGCGCCGGCGTGGCGCGCCGCACGCGCAATTCTCACGACGCGCGTCGGCTCGTGATTCGCACGGTGAAGGACCGGCCCTGCCGGGAGTGCCGCGTGCCGCAGGCCTTCCGGCAGGTCGCCGCGTCGTTCGACGATGACAGCCTGCGCGCGATCCGGCGGTTCCTGAGCGCGAGCGCCGAGGCGCTGCAGCGTGACGCGGCCCGCAAGCCGCCGGACGAGGCGCCGCGGCCGGGCGGGCGGCGGCCTCGCGCGACCTGAGGGCGCCCGCCCCCCCGGGCGCACCGCAGGGAGGCGGGACGCGCCGGTTTGCGCCATACTCCCGACATGACGACCACCGCCCGCTCCCGCCTTGCGCTCGGCTCGCTGGTCCTTGCCTCGCTGCCGCTGTCGTCGCACCTCGGCGCGCAGGAGCGGAGCCAGTTCACGCCCGACTACGACCCGCGCGCGAGCCTCCGCGCCCATCGGCCCGCCGTGCCGGGCACGCGCGCGCTGGTGACTTCCGCGCATCCGCTCGCGTCCATGGCCGGCATGGACATCCTCATGAAGGGCGGCAATGCCTTCGACGCGGCGGTGGCCGTGGCGGCCACGCTGAACCTGGTGGAGCCGATGAGCTCCGGCTTCGGTGGCAACGGGTTCATGACTGTCTATCATCGCGCCAGCGGGAAGGTGCTGTCCCTCAACATGACGGGGGCTGCGCCGAAGGCCGTGGTGGCCTCGGAGATGACGCCGGCTCTGCTGGATCGCGGGATCAAGGCCGGCATCGTGCCGGGAAACGTCGGCGGACTGCTCACGGCCCTCGAGCGGTTCGGCACGAAGTCGCTTGCCGAAGTCCTGGCCCCGGCCATCGGGTACGCCGAGCGGGGCGTGCCCATCAACCAGAATGTCGCCTCGTCCATCCGGAGCGCGCAGGAGTACTTCGCGAAGGTGCCGACGAGCGCGGCCGTGTTCCTCCCCGGCGGGCGCGTGCCGACGGAGGGCGAGCTGTTCCGGATGCCGGACCTCGCACGCACGTTCCGGAAGCTCGTCGAGGCCGAGGCGCAGGCGCTCGCCGCGGGCCAGGTGCGTGCCGCGGCCATCCGGGCGGCGCACGACCGCTTCTACACCGGCGACATCGCGAAGGCCATCGCGGACTTCGCGCGCGGGAACGACGGCCTTCTCACCGCGGAGGACATCGCGTCGTTCCGGGCCGAGTGGACCGAGCCGCTCCACACCACCTACCGCGGCTACGACGTCTACAGCAACCCCTCCACCTCGCGCGGCGGCTTCGAGGTGGCGATGCAGCTGAACCTGGTGGAGCCATTCGACCTGAAGGGGATGGGCGCCGGCTCCGCGGCGGCGACGCACGTGATGGCGGAGGCCATCAAGGTGGCCAAGGCCGACATCTACCGGTATGTGGCGGACCCGCGCTCGTACGCGGTGCCCCAGGCGGGCCTGCTGTCGAAGGAGTACGCGGCGTCGCGTCGGCCGCTCATCGACCTGGCGCGCGCGGGCGCGTATCCTCCTCCCGGATCGCCGGCGGGTGCGCCCGGCACGTTACGCGACGCACGCGGCCCCGTCCTCGCCGAGCACTACGAGCGTGCCTACGACACGACCAGCTTCTCCATCGTGGACCCGGAGGGCAACGCGGTCGCGTGCACGCCGACCCTGGGCGGCAACTTCGGCAACATGGTGGTGATGGGCGGCACGGGCCTGCTGCTGAACAACGGCATGCGGCTCGGCTCCACGTCACCCTATCCCGACAACCCGAACTACGTCGCGGGCGGGCGCATTCCCATCCTCAACAACTCGCCGGTCATCGTCATGAAGGACGGCCGGTTGAAGATGATCTTCGGCACGCCGGGTGGCGAGACGATTGGGCAGACGCAGTTCCAGGTCCTGGTGAACGTGCTCGACTTCGGCATGGGCATCCAGGACGCGATCGAGGCGCCCCGCTTCCGCGTGGACGCGGACCCCAGCTTCTACAAGCCCGGCGCTGCGATGACGCTGGCCGTTGAAGCCCGCCTGCCCAAGGCCGTGCTCGACACGCTGAAGGGCATGGGGCATGCGGTAGAGATGCTGCCCGCGTTCACCGCCGGCGTCGGCGGGGTGCAGGGTATCCTGTTCAACCTCGACGCCGGCACTATGACCGCCGGTGCCGACCCGCGGCGGGCTGGCTATGCCGTCGGCTGGTGAGGGGCGCCCATTGACGATTGCCAATTGGCGATTGCGCGATTCATTGGGCGAGGGGTGATTGGGGCATTGGGCATTCCTGATTGGGGGATTGAGTGATTGAGTGATTGAGTGATTGAGCGATTGAGCGATTGAGTGATTGAGTGATTGGGCGATTGGGCGATTGCCTGACCACGCGCCTGGACGAGTGTGGCCGTTGGACGTGATGAACGCCACTTTTGCCGCTATCGCCTCTCGCGCCGACGGCGCCGCTTCCCTTCCGCGGTTTGCCGGGACGCGTTCAGGATGGCGCTGATCTCGCTGGCCTCCTGCAGGAGGCGCTCCACCAGGTCTGGCGCGCCGATCCGCTGGTGCGACAAGCGTTGTAGCCACCCCACCGACTCGTCGGATTCTTCCAGGGCAATCGACAGCTTGGCGATGAATCCGGCCTTCGACTGCGCGCGGCAGGCGGCCCGGTAGTTCGCTGCGGCGGACGTGGCCGAGTCCTGGAGTTGCGACAGCAGGCGCAGGGCCAGCGGATCAGATGCCGCCGAAAGACACAGCGTGATGACGTCGTCGGCATAGCGATCGATGCGGCTGCGGAGTTCCTGAGGCGTCATGCCTCTCGAACGAGCAAGCACGATGCCAGGCGTACCCCGTCGAGAAAACCGTGCATCTTCGCAGGAGCTGCGAGAAAGCCCGAGCAGCAGGCCTCAATTCCTGCGGCGAGCTGCGGGGCCAGGCATCGCAGGAACTGCGCCCCAATGCCCCAATCCAAATGCCCAATGCCCAATCGCCGATCACCCAATGAATCGCCCGATTCGGCAATCGACAATCATCAATGGTCAGCCGCGCCGCGCCAGCGCGTACAGCACCTCCATGCGCATCGCCGTCACCCGCTGCGCGCGCAGCGTATCGATGACGCGCACGCGCACGCGCTCCCGCGCGTCCGGCGGCAGCGCCTCGTAGGCGGCGCGGTTACTGGTACCCATGATGACGGGCCAGAAGGACTCTGGCGAGTCGAGCGGCATCTCCCACGATTCGCGCGCGATCTGCGGGGGCGGCAGGCCTGCCTCCTGGAACACGCGCGCGAGTTTCTCCGGCGTGTCCAGGCGCGCGGCGTGGCTCGGCGTCTGCAGAGACGCGTCCTCGGCGAGCACGGCCTCCCAGAACAGCGCCTCGCCCGGGGCCAGGACGTCCTCGCCCCACGTGGTGATGGCCAGCGCGCCTCCCCGCGCGAGCCATTCCCATGCGCGCGCCAGCAATCCGGCCATGTCCTCGATGAAGAACAAGCCGAAGACCGAGACGATCGCGTCGAACGAGCCCGGCGGAAAGGCGAGGGATTCGACAGGGGCGCACCTGAAGGCGGCGTGAGGAAACCCGCGCGCAGCGGCCTTGTCGCGTGCCTGCGCCACCAGCGCATTGGTGAGGTCCACGCCGAGGACCGTCCCGGCCGGCCCGACCGCCTCCGCCGCCGGAAGAGCCGATGCCCCGGACCCGCAACAGAGGTCCAGTACGCGCGCCCCTCGGCCCAGTCCCAGGCGCTCCACCGACCGGCGGCCGAAGTGGTGCCAGAAGGGCAGGCTGTCGAGCGTGTCCGCCGCCGCCGTATAGGTGGCCGCTATGCGCGCGCGCAGGTCCATTGACAATTGCTGATTGGCGATTGAGCGATTCCTCGGGTGATTGGCGATTGGGGCATTGGGCATTCGGATTGGGCGATTTGGCAATTGAGGCACCGCGGCATTCACACCGCCGATCGCGACAGATCACCCGGTCGTTTGCTCCCTCCCCACTGCCCCAATGCCCAATCCCCCAAAGCCCCAATCACCAAAGCCCCAGTCACCAATGCCCCAATCACCAAAGCCCGGCTGCCCCAATCATCAATCGCCCAATTAATCGTCAATCGCCAATCGGCAATCGCTCAATGGACCCGGCGTCACGGCGCTACTTCGCGGCGACGACGGGGTTCCTGAGCGTCGTGACGCCCACCACCTCGACCTCGAACGTGTCGCCGGGCTTCATGGCCTGGGTCGTGCCCGGCGTGCCGGTGAAGATGACGTCCCCGGGCTCGAGCGTGATGTAGCGGCTGGTGTAGCTGACGATGTTGTCGATGTTGAAGATGAGCAGGTCGGTCGTGGTCTCCTGGACCACCTTGCCGTTGTGGCGCCCGATCAATTTCAGGTTGGTGTAGTCCACGTTGGTGACGAGCGCGGGCCCCATCGGGCCGAACGTGTCAGCGGCCTTCGCGCGGAACCATTGCAGGTCCTGCTTCTGCCACGCGCGCTCGCTCACGTCGTTGCACGCCGTGACGCCGAAGATGTGGTCCTTCACCTGCGCTTCGGTGATGTTCTGCGCCTTCTTGCCGATGACCACGCAGATCTCCGCCTCGTAGTGCACGGTGGTCGCGTCCTTCGGGTAGACGATCGGCTGCTCGTGCCCGGTCAGCGTCGTGGGGAACTTCGCGAAGAGGCCGACGTACTTCGCCGGCGACGCCTGGCCGATGTGGCTCCTGTAATTGAGCCCGGCGGCGATCACCTTCTTCGGCTCGGCCGGCGGGAGGAACTTCACCTCCGCCGCCTTGACGGTCCGGCCCGTCGGCTTGGCCGACCCGTCGATCGGGCTGCCGCTCAGCTCCCGGATGGTGGTGTCGTTGTTCTCGAAGATGCCCCAGGAGGCGCGACCGCCCACCTCGTACTTCACGTACCGCACTTGTGCCTGGGCCAGCGCCGCCGACGCCGTGCCGAGCACGGCCATCGCGAATCCCGCCACGATCCAGCGATTCACGCTCATGGTCGATAACCTCGTTTCGGAAACAGCCAGGAAGGCGCCGCCTTCCACCTCGGGGGCATTCTACGGGAAGGAGAAGATGGCCGACCCTGGCCTTTCACTTCTCACTTCTCACTTCTCACTTCTCACTTGATCGGGTCCTTATCCCCCAGCACCCCCGTGCCGCCCTTGTACTTCACGTCCTGGAGCTGCACGCGGATGCCGTCCGGATCGGTGAAGTAGAGCTCCTTCGTCTCGCCGCGCATGCGGATGCTGGCCTTGATGCCGCGGTCGGTGAGTTGCTTCAGGACCGCGTCGGCGTCGAAGTCCGGCATGCCGAGGCACAGGTGGTCGATGCGACTGGCCGAGGCATTCGCCGGCAGGGGATAGATGCCCAGGAAGCCCGTTCCGCAGTTGAGATTGATGCCGGGATCCTGGCGCGTGAGCACCGGCAGCCCGAACAGGTCCTGGTAGAACGCGACGGACTTCTGGACGTTGGGCACGAACACGCTGACGTGGTTGAAGGATGCCACCGTGCCGACGGGCGCCATCCCGCCCTCCGCGGCCGGCGGCGCCGCCGCGGCCGCCGCGAGCGCCGCGAGCGCCCCGAGCAGCTGGCGCCTGGTGATGCGCCCGTTGTCGTACTGGTGGAGCAGAGTGTCAAGTCCATCGCTCATCGTCGTGCCCTCCAGGCATCCAGTTGCCCCCGGCCAGGCAAGGTGCCAGTTCCGGAGCCCCAGACCCACGTCCCGCGTCCCAAGTCCCAAGTCCCAAGTCCCAAGTCCCAAGTCCCAAGTCCCAAGTCCCAAGTCCCAAGACCCTATCACCGCCCGCCCGCAGGGCGTATGCTCGGAGTAGGGGTGCGCTCATGATCGACCGCCAGGAGATCGAGCCCGGCATGGTGAGCGGCCAGTGGTGGCATCGCCTGGGCGACGACCGGCTCCAGTGTGATCTCTGCCCGCGCTACTGCCGGCTGCACGAGGGGCAGAAGGGCTTCTGCTTCGTCCGTGAGGCCCGGAACGGCGAGATCGTCCTCACCAGCTACGGGCGCGCCAGCGGGTTCTGTATCGATCCCATCGAGAAGAAGCCGCTCAACCACTTCTACCCCGGGTCCAGCGTGCTGTCGTTCGGCACCGCCGGCTGCAACCTCGGGTGCCGCTTCTGCCAGAACTGGGACATCTCGAAGGCACGAGAGAGCCAGATTCTCGCGTCGCACGCCTCGCCGCGGCGCGTGGCCGAGGCCGCGGCGGATGCCGGGTGCACGAGCATCGCGTTCACCTACACCGATCCGGTCACCTTCGCCGAGTACGCCATCGACTGCGCGCTGGAGGCGCACGCGCTCGGCGTGCGGACCGTGGCCGTCTCAGCCGGCTACATCAGCGCGGAGGCGCGCGCCGAGTTCTTCCGCCACATCGACGCGGCGAACATCGATCTCAAGGGGTTCACCGAGCGCTTCTACGACAAGGTCTGCTTCGCGCATCTCGCACCGGTCCTCGACACGCTTGAATGGCTGGCCCGGGAGACGCGCGTATGGCTCGAGGTCACGACGCTGATCATCCCCGGGCAGAACGATTCGGAGGACGAGATCGCGCGGCTCTGCGGATGGGTGGCGGAGC
>JBFWQE010000072.1:0-25102 GCA_050249615.1 Vicinamibacterales bacterium | reverse complement strand
AGCGGCAACGTGTGGGAATGGACGAGCAGTCCCTACCAGCCGTATCCGTACGACGCGTCGGACGATCGCGCGAACCTCGACGCGGACGCGCTGTGGGTGATGCGGGGCGGGTCGTTCGGGGACCCCGCCCGGCAGGTGCGCACCTCCGCGCGCGGTGCCGCGGACCCGGGCGCGCGGCGGGCGTTCATCGGGTTTCGCGTCGCGCTCGTGCGCCGCTGACCCACCCCACCCAAACGGCGTCTGGAGCGCTGCGTACGGAGCGCCGGGGTTTCAACCCCGGTGGATCGCGTCGGGCATCTTCGGTCCGTACGGAGCGCCAGGGCTTCACGTCGGCGGATCGTCCCATCGTTGGAGCCGACGCCCGTCGGCCGCGTGCGCGTCCGCCGGGTCTGTGCGCTCGGTGGTATCCTGCCCGCGCGGCGCGGCTGACGCCACGCCGAGCCCACGCACCAGCTTCGCCATGGCCCCGAGTCCGCCCTCTCCCCTACGCGTGCTTGTCGGGGGAACCGCCGTCGCGGCGCCGATTCTTCACTCGCTCACCGACTTGATGGAGTGGTACCAGAATGGTTTTTCGGCCACGCAACTGTGGCTGAACTACCTTGCCTTCCTGCCGATGCCATGGTTGCTTCTTGGCATCTATGCCGTCCGAACCACGGCGCTCGGCACGTGGGCCTTGATCGGTGCAGTGTTGCACGGATTCGCTTTCACATACTTCGCGCACACCACGCTCTATGCGTTGGCCGCAGGCGTGCCCGACTACGAATCGCTTTGGGGGCGACTCGGCCCGGGCTATTCTGCGCACGGCGCGTTGATGGTGATCGGCGGGCTGCTCTTCGCAGGCTCGGCGTTTCGAGGGAAGGGCCTGCCCAGGGTTGCCGTATCGCTCTTCGCTGTCGGCCTGCTCGTGAACCTCGTGCTGGCGTTGGCACCAGCGCCCGATATCCTGCAGACGGTCGGTACCGCCGTCCGCAATGCCGGGCTCGTGGGGATAGGTGCTTCAAGCCTGCGAACGCAACATGGCCAAGGGGCACGCTGAGGAACCTCTCTCGGGCGGGAAGCCTGCGATGGTGTGACGACGACCTTTCACTTTCCATCGGGGCGAACCGGGTTGAATCATGATCATGGCAGAATGGCACCCATTGGAGGAGAGCGCATGGACAACGTGAGCCTGCTGAAGGGTCTCTACGACGCGTTTGGCCGTGGGGACATGCCGACGGTCCTTGGGACGATGTGCCCGGACGTCAGGTGGCACCAGGCGGAGGGCAACCCCTACATGCCCAGCGGCGAGGCCTGGGTGGGACCGGATGCCGTGCTGAACAACCTGTTCATGAAGCTCGGCGCGGAGTGGGACGGCTTCACCGTCCACCCCGGGGTGTTCTACGGCGCCGGCGACAGCGTCATCGTTGAAGCGCGCTACACCGGAACGTACAAGGCGACCGGGAAGAGCATGGACACGCAGGTGTGCCACGTCTGGGATGTCAAGGACGGCAAGGTGACCAGGTTCCAGCAGTACGTGGACACGGCCAGGCTCCAGGACACCATGGACGCCAGATAGCGAGCGAGGTCACGTGGCCGGTGGGACGCCGCGGCGAGTGAGGCGTGCCGCGCCCTGGACACGGCCGTGCCATCTTCCACACGTCTTCGTTCCTCCAGGCGTCGGTCTCATCTCGTCCGTGGCCTGTGGCTGCATCGCCGAGCACCACCAGGGCTACGATGTGCCGTTCGTACCGATGGCCACGCTGCTGCTGGTGGGCGCGCTGCTCTGGCTCCGCATCGACGCGTCGAAGGCGCTGACGTGAAGGCCACCGCGTGAAGGAGAGGATGGAGATGGACTTGGCCACGTTGCAGGACCTTGGCACGAGATATACCGCGGCCTGGTGCAGCCAGGACGCCGCCAGTGTCGCGGCGTTCTACGCGGAGGACGGCTCGCTGACCATCAACGAGGGGGTGCCCTCCGTGGGCCGGGCAGCCATCACCGCGTCGGCGCAGGGCTTCATGACCGCCTTCCCTGACATGATCGTGACGATGGACGAGGTGAGCGTGGACGGGGACCATGCCATCTATCGCTGGACGCTGACGGGAACCAACACGGGCCCGGGAGGCACGGGCAAGCCCGTGTGCATCAGCGGGCGGGAAGTGTGGACGATTGGCGCGGACGGGCTGATTCATGAGTCGCAGGGCCAGTTCGACGCGGCCGAGTATCATCGCCAGCTGGAAAGCGGCGTGGTGGGTCGGTGAAGATCAGCCCGGCACAGGCGAGGCGGCTCGCGGCTGTCGTCGGCCGACAGTTGCAGCGCGACAAGGCCGACCTCGTCGGATTCGCCAGGGCTTCAGCCCTGGCGGATCGCGTCGGGCAGCTTCGGTCGGCACGGAGTGGCGGGGCTTCACCCTCGGCGGGTCGCGTCCGGCCGGCGTGAGGCGCCCGGGCGGATGGCCCGGCTTCTTCCGGCGTCACGCTGCGAAGAAGCCCGGGCTCTTCCTGGCCCATGTAACAGGCGTCGCGTGCGGGTGGTGCTCCTGCGATGTGCCATCACCACGATGTGATGGCCTGACGCGCGATACCGAAGGCCGAGCACGTGATCATCGACCCCGTTCTCGGCTGACCGGGGCCATTCTCGGTCCCCACGCGTCCGCGATCGAGTTCGTGGCCGCGGCACGCGCTGTGGCACAATCCAGGCATTCTGGCGCCGCGGCTGACGCGCCAGACGTTGGGCTGCGACAGGACACTCCCAGCGGGCGGCAGGTCTCGGTTGCTGGAAGCGATCCTGCCGACCTGGTGAGAGGCAAGAAATGAAGAGTTGCTTGGGTGCTATCGCGGTGGCGCTATTTCTCCTGTCGCCGAGCGAGGCCTCTACGGAGTGCCTCGCGCCACCCCCGCCGTGTGACGCGTTGAAACGTTCGACGCATGTGTTCTTGGCTGATGTCCAGTCCAGACATTTGAGGGCCGGTTTGAGGCGCTTACCGTCGAAGCTGTGACGTTCGTCCCTCAGCGCCGATACCTGGTGTACGCCAATGTTCAGACGGACGGGATCCTCTCGACGTCGTGTTCCCGGTCCCGGGAAGTTCCACCAACCGCCGACCGAGTGAGCAGAGACATCACCTGGGAGATCCGGGCGTTGCGGAGCTGCGGCTAGCATCCGCAACGTAACCAGCGTGAAGCCGACGGCGGCCATACCTGTGGCAGGATCCCCGCAGCTGGCGCCGCGGCTGACGCGCCAGACGTTGGGCTGACGAACCAACCGTGGTCGAGAGCCCGGAGAAACCGCGACAATCATGAACTCCGTCCGTTCGGACCAGGTCAGTCGTCCCGCGTCAGCGCGTGCCGTGCGGCCATCCGCGGCGAAGCACCTCTTCTTTGCTGCGTTCGGCGTCATGGGGCTGTTCGTGTTGTGGAACAATGAACGGTTCTTCCTCAATCCGCAGGCACCGGAGTGGGCCCACTACAACCCGATTCGCTGGCATCTGATTCCCCATGGCCTCGGTGGTGCGACCGCCTTGGTCTTCGGCGCCGTTCAGTTTTCAACCCGTGTGCGCCGGCGATACCTTCGAATCCACCGTGTGAGCGGAAAGCTGTACTTGGCCGGGACACTGGTGGCGGCGCCGGTGGCCATCTGGATGGCGTTCATCAACAGTCCCTGGTTTCTCACCACGTTCACGATCGTTCAGGGCGTGACGTGGGTGCTATTCACCGTCGTTGCGTACAGAGCCATTCGCCGCGGAGCCGTGGGTACTCATCGCGAATGGATGATGCGTAGCTACGCGGTCGCTCTAATCTTCATTGAGGGGCGCGTGCTCATGGCCGTGCCGGCGCTCGCTGAGCGAGGCCTGGACGCGGTGGTTCTGGTGAACTGGGCATGCTTCGCCGTCACGCTCATTGTGGTGGAGTGCTTGCTCCGATGGCGAGAAATCGTCCCAGGCGAGATGGCGCGTCCGCCGGGTCCCCGCGCTCGGTGGTATCCTGCGCGAGCGCGGCGCGGCTGAACGCCAAGCCGTGAGGCCCCCTGGCTACCCAGGCTTCCGGACTCTGGCCCGTCGGAGGCACCGCATGAAGGTGGAAGCGAAGTCCATTCAGGAACTCATCGAAAAGGCCGGCCCGCATGCGGATGCCTTGAGGAAGCTTGATGAGCTCATCGTATCCTCCGCCCCCCAACTCACCCGCCGCCTCTTCTCTGGACCAAGTATCACGATGATCGGCTACGGCGAGCTCATCTGGCAGAACATGTCCAAGTCTGGCGTCTGGCCCTTGTTCGCCATCGCCCCTCAGAAGCACCAGATCAGCATGTACGTCGCCGCTGAAAGGGAGGGAGTGCCGCTGGTCCAGCTCTATGAAGGCCGCCTCGGAAGAACCAACAACGGCAAGAACTGCCTTCGATTCAAGCGGTTCGAAGATCTCGATCTCGCCTCCCTCACCTCGCTGATCCAGGACTCTGTTGCGGCCGCCCAAGTCCAATCTCGGATCTATGGCCGCGACTGCGCAAGGCCCCTCGAGTAGTAGCCCACCATGGCTTCGTTCTACGCCAGGCAGCCTACCATCGCTGAAGCTGACCCGGCGGGCTGGGTCTTCGGAGTTGCTTCTCTTGCCCGCCGACGAGGCGCACATCCTGGTGAGACTGCCCGCCGTCATCAACGACCGGGCGATCGTCGGCTACGACCGGCGGCCCGAGGGATGGCGAATCATCCATGCTCACGAATCGACGGTGAACCCGTAGGCTCGGCGGTCGACACGCGCCGGCCGCCGTGCGCGAACTGATGGCGGCGACCGGCTGCCCGTCGCACCTCGCGACGATCCGGGTCTGGACATTGCGGCACAATAGGCGAATCTTCAAGCTCGACACATGGCATCACGCTCTGCAGATGGTTCATCGGTCATCGTGCGCGTCGCCCGTCGCGAGGACGTGCCGGCGGTCGTCCGGCTCCTTGCCGACGACGTGCTGGGGGCACAGCGAGAGCGCGTGGAGGACCCGGTGGCGCCGGTCTACCTCCGCGCGTTCGACGACATGGCGGGCCAGTCCGGCAACGAGCTGCTCGTCGCGGTGCGGGACGACGAGATTGTCGGCTGCCTGCAGCTCACGATCATTCCGGGCGTGAGCCGTGCCGGCATGCGACGGGCCCAGATCGAGGGCGTGCGCGTCAGCGCCAGGCATCGGGGAGCCCAGGTCGGCGAGCGGCTGGTGTCCGAGGCCATCGCGAGCGCCCGGGCGGCCGGGTGCGGCCTCGTCCAGCTCACGACCGACGTGACCCGCGCCGACGCGCGGCGGTTCTACGAGCGCCTCGGCTTCGAGGCCACGCACCTCGGCATGAAGTTGTCCCTCGCCGCTCCGCCGGGGCGCGCGTGATGACGCAGGCACGGGCGAAGCCACTGGCCGCCGCCATCCGCCGGCAGTTGCAGCGCGACAAGGCGGACCTGGTCGCGTTCGCGTCCGACCTCATCCGCATCCCGAGCGAGAACCCGCCCGGGCGGGCGTACGCGAGGTGCGCGACGCTGATCGCCCGCCGCCTGCGCGAGCTCGGGCTCTCGGTGCGGACGCTGAATCCCGCAGGCGCGGGCCCGTGCGTCTGCGGCACCTTCGGCGAGGGCGGACGCGCCCTCTACTTCAGCGGCCACTACGACGTCGTCCCCGCCCAGGAGCGCGCGCAGTTCGATCCCATCGTCCGCAAGAGGAACCTCCACGGCCGCGGCGCAGCCGACATGAAGGGCGGCATCGCGGCCATGGCGTTCGCGGTGCGAGCCCTCATCGCCTGCGGATTCGAGCCGAAGGGGCGCCTGGTCTCCATGTCCGTGCCGGACGAGGAGACGTCCGGGCCCAACGGCACGGTGGCTCTCGCCACGGCCGGACTGCTCGAGCGCGACAGCCTCGGCATGCTGACGATGGAGCCGACGAGCGGTGTGGTGTGGAACGCGAACCGCGGCGTGCTGTCGATGCGCGTGGTGGTGCGCGGTAAACCGGCGCACGTCGGCCTGCACTTCCGCGGTGTGAACGCGTTCCGGGGCATGCTGACGGTGGCGGAGATGTTCGCCGACCTCGAGAAGGTCGTGTCCGAGCGCCGCACCGGGTTCAGCATCAGTCCCGAAGCGGCGCGGCGGTCCGTGCTGCTGCTCGGCGGCGAGCTGGCCGGCGGGCACAACTTCAACGTCGTCCCGGAGCGCGTGTCGTTCACGCTGGATCGGCGGCCGAACCCCGAGGAGGACTTCGACGCGGAGCGCGACGCGCTGTTCGATGTCGTGACGCGGGCCCGGGCACTCGGGATCGACTGCGAGGCCGGACTGTTCCAGGAAGGCCGCTCGGCCGCGACGCCCGCGGACGGAGGCCTGGGACGGGCGCTGGCCTCGAGCATTCGCGACGTGACGGGGCGGGGCGCGCGCTTCGAGCTCTGCCCGGGCGTGCTCGAAACCCGGCACTACGCGGCGCTCGGGATCCCGGCGCTCGCCTATGGCCCCGGGCTCCTCTCCGTGTCGCACGGTCCGCACGAGTTCGTGGCCGTGGACAAGCTGCTGGAGTGCGCGGAGGCGTACGCCCTGACGGCCGCGCGTCTGCTCTCGCACACCTCAACGGTGGTGGGAGCCTCCTCGGCGTCGCGTCGCTGACGCGTGCCGACGCGGGGCGGCGTATGATTCTCGGAATCGCCGGGCGGGTAGCGCCGAGAGGATCACCATGAGAAGCGAGGAGAGGCGGTTCGCCTGGATGCTGGCGCTCGCGCTCGCCGGCGTGCCCCTTGGGCTCGTCGGGGTGATGGTGGCCCTGTACTTCTACGGCCTCAGCCTCGTCCCCGAGACGCCGCGCGTGGCCGCGTCGACGCCGCCCGCGGAGGTCGTGAGTGCCGCCATCTGGGCGCGGTTCGATGGCGGTTCGCCGGAGGTGGAGGTCATGACGCCGTGGACCTTCATCCAGCTTCGCGCCTGTCGCGCCATGGCCAGCCGGGCCGACGATCGCGAGGCCGCGCGGGAAGCCTGCATCCGGAGGCACCCCGGCGTCGAGGTCGCCGGCGCCGTGGCCACGACGCATGTGATGGGCCATGGGCTGCGACGATCGCTGCGCGGGGAAATCGGCCAGGTGGCGACGGCCGCGTGGCTCACCCGGCACTGGAGCCGCGACGACCTGGTGACCGAGCTCGCCGCGAACGGAGACTTCGGTCACGGGTGGCGCGGCGTGGCGATGGCTGCGCGCGGCTACTTCGGCCGGGCGCCGGGCGCACTCTCCGCCTCCGACGCGGCCCTGCTCGCCGCCGTCCTCGGGGGCGCGACGAGCGTCGATCCGTGGTGTCATCCCGAGGCCGCCCTCGCCGAGCGCAACCACGTGCTGGAGCGCATGGCGCTGAACGGCGCGGTGTCGAGCGATGTCCTCGGCGAGCTGCGTGGCCAGCCGCTGGGTGTCGTCAGTGCGGAGTGCCAGGCCGCCCCGCCGTCGGGCGTGAATCGCCCTGCCGCGTCTGGTCGCTAGAACGCGAGCATGTGCGTGTACTTCACCACCACCGCGCGCCCGGCGGTGATCTCACGGTCCGGGTACTGCTGGCCGTTGTACACCACGAACAGGTCGCTCAGCGGGCGGTGAATCAGGTTGAACCGCACGTTCGCCGAGAACTGCTTCACGTCCGTCCGGTACTGCAGGAGAGAATCGAGGAACATGTTCGTGTTGAACGCGTACCCCGACCGCAGGTTCACGAGCGTTGTGGTGAACGACGCATCCGGTTGAGTCAGCGTGATGTCGCTCACCTGGATGCCCGCGTCGAAGGCCAGCCGGCTGTTGGGCCGGTAGAGCAGGCTGGCCTGCGCGTTGCTCTGCGTCCCGCTCCAGAAACCGCCGCTCGTGAAGCGCAGCGATCCGGAGAACGCCCGGCTGTGATCCGTCTCGACGATGAAGAGGTGCTGCTGCCAGTCGTAGCGCCCCACCGGGATGGGCGTGACGTCGGGACGCAGCCGGAACGGCGCCGTGATGGCCTCGGTGCGCGGCTCGAACGCGTACTCGAAGATGGCGCCGCTGTTCCATGTGATCTGCACGCCGGCATGCCCCGTTCGCGAGACGATGTCGCTGGAGGGGTTGTAGTAGCTGAACACGCGCGCGTGCGGCTGCACCTGGCGGATGCCGCGCCGGCGGAGCCGCTCGGGCTGCGGCATCCACGCCCAGTCGAAGAACGTGCGCAGCACGCCGGTGCGGCGGACGAAGCCCAGGTCGTCGCGGAAGCCGTCGCCGATGTGCATCACCGACGCCTGCAGGCGCTTCAGGCTGTCTTCCCACCCGATGGCCAGCTTCCCGGTGGCCTGGTTGCGCGTCTCGCCCGGCGTGTCGGACTTCGCGGCAAAGCCGTTCACGTTGAAGTAGCGGAAGAAGCGGAAGTTCGCGTCGAGGCCGTACACGCGGTTGAAGTCGTCCGCGCGGCCGGACGCATCGCGCGACACCACGATGGCCCCGATGTCCGAGTTGGCCAGCACGTCCCGCCGCACGCGCGCCACCGTGTAGTTCTCGCTGGGCCGCGCGCCGAATGCCTCGCCCTGCATCGTCATCAGGCCGAGCCCGTAGGCCCCGGCCCGGCCAGTGAGGCGGATGCCGCCGTGCAGCGGCAGCTGCTCGCCGCTCTCGGTGAGGCCGACGCGGCGGCTGAAGAAGAGCAACAGGTCCTCCTCGGGCGGCCGAAACCGGCTGGGCTGCCGCGCGTTGCGCGGGATGTCGCCGAAGTAGAAGATGCCGGAGTTCTCGAGGAAGAACTCGCGCTTCTCGGGGAAGAACAGGCTGAACTGCGTCAGGTTCACCTGCTGCTCGTCGGCCTCGGCCTGCGCGAAGTCGGGATTGACGGTGATGTCGAGCGCCATGGACGGCGTGATGCCCATCTTCACGTCCACGCCGCCGGTGGCCTCCTTCTCGAACGTGCCGGCGCCCACGGGACGCGTGGCGCCGCCCAGGAGGAACGGCTTCACGCGGATGTTGCGGCCGGGGTCGAGGGGCGGCAGGCCGGTCAGGTCACCCTCGGACGAGGCGCGGTAGATGGAGAACGCGCGCGAGACCGGCGACCAGTAGGTCACCTCGTTCTTGCGGCGGATACGCCGGGCGAAGTTGATGCCCCAGTCCCTGCCGGGCCCGCCCTCGAAGCGCAGCGTCTTGAACGGAATCTTGAACTCCGCTGCCCAACCTTCGTCATTCCGCGCGGCGGCCACCCACCAGACGGCGTCCCAGTTGGTGTTGACCTCGCGGCCCTCGTTGGCCACCTGCGCATCGGCACGCGCGCCGGCGGCGTTGGTCGAGAACACGAAGCCGTTGCGGCGGTCGAGGAAGGTGTCGAGCAGCACCTCGAAGGCGTCCTGCTCGCGCGGGACGAAGTCCTTGCGGATCTCGTTGACGATGACCCCCGAGGGGTCCGAGTCGAGGCAACGGGCCGCGATATAGAGGAAGTCGTGGTCGAAGGCCACGCGCACCTCGGTCCGCTCGGTGGCGGGCTGGCCCTCGAGCGGGTCGGCCTGCACGAAGTCGGTGGCAGGCTCGGCTGCCATCCAGATGGGCTCGCTCAGGACGCCGTCGATGGAGGGTGGCTCGCTGATCTCGACGGCCTTCAGCGATCGGCGCGCACCAGGCGACGCCATGGCGCGGTCCTGCGCGCGGGCGGGAGTGGCGGCGACGAGCAGAGGGACGAACAAGGCGAGGACGAACGCCGGGCGCGAGACCATTGCCAGCTCTAGCATACCGCGCAGGCGGTATGCGCGTGGTCGTCCCGCCCCGAGCCCACTGGCGATTGCCGATTGGTGATTGAGCGATTCATTGGGCGATCGGGCGATTGAGGCAATGCCACCATTCCGATTGCCCCGATGTTGCAATGCGTCATCGGGGCAATTGAATGGATCAATGCGGCAATCGCCAAACACGCAATGAGTCGCTCAATCATCAATCGGCAATCATCAATGAGCCAGCCTCCCGAAGGCGAGGCGGTGAGGACCTGCTCCGTGCCACAATCCCCCTATGGACCTGCACAGCCTTCGCGACCTCTACCGCCACATGGAGTGGGCCGACGCCACCGTCTGGCCGGCGGTGCTGGCGTCGGATTCGGCACGGGAAGACGAGAAGCTGCGGGGCCTGCTGACGCACCTGCACCTCGTGCAGCACGCGTTTCTGCGACAATGGCGGGGCGAGCCACGCGATGCGCCGTATCCGACGTTCACGGCGCTGGCGCCGCTGAAGTCCTGGGCGCGCGAGTACCACATCGCCACCCCCGCTTTCCTCGACACGCTGACCGACGCCAGGCTCACGGAGCCGATGCCGGTGGCCTGGGCCCACATGGTGGAGAAAGCCATCGGCCGCCCCCCCGCGACGACCACGCTCGGCGAGACGGTGCTCCAGGTGGCGCTGCACAGCCAGTACCATCGCGGCCAGGTGAACATGCGCCTGCGCGAGCTGGGCGGGGTGCCGCCGCTCGTGGACTACATCGCGTGGCTGTGGTTCGGGCGGCCCGCGGCGGAGTGGGAGTAGGCCCTCGCGCTGCTCGGGTGGGCCGCCTTCGACGGTAGGCCCCTTGCTGCGCTCGGGGTAGGCCGCCTTCGGCGGTTGGCCCCTCGCTACCGCTCGGGGTCGGCCACACACGGTTTGGAGGCAGCGACGTGCCCTCGAGGCAGAACGCGCCGAGCGTCGACATCGTCAACGTCGGCTATCGCTCCACCAATTACTGGGTCGTGGGCCGCGGTCCGTCGCGGCTGCTCGTGGATCTCGGGTGGCCGGGCACGATGGGGACGATGATGGCGAACCTGCGGCGGATGGGGGTGCCGTTCGAGGACGTGCGCTACGGCTTCGCCACGCACTATCACCCCGACCACGCGGGGCTGGCGCAGGAGCTGAAGCAGGCGGGCATGCCGCTGGTCGTGCTCGAGGAACAGGTCGAGGCGTTTCCGCGCCTGGCTGCGCTCACGAAGCCGCGAGACGGATACGTGGACATCACGCCGCACGACAACCTCGTCCTGTCCTGTGCGGACAGCCGCGCGCTGCTGGCGCGGATCGGGCTGAGCGGCCAGGTTGTCCACACGCCGGGGCACTCGGACGACAGCGTGTCGCTGCTCTTGAACGACGGGGCGGCGTTCACGGGCGATCTGACACCGCCGGGGCTGGCGTGCGGGGGCGATGTCCAGGTGGTACGGGCCAGTTGGCGCCGGCTGAAGGATCTCGGGGCCACGCGGGTGTATCCTGCGCACGGGCCCGTGCGGCCCATGCCCGACGTGTAGGGTGGGAGGGGCACGGACGCGGGAGACCGACATGCGCGTGGCCGCCCTCTACGACATCCACGGCAACCTTCCCGCGCTCGAAGCGGTGCTGGCCGCGGTGCGCGAGGCCGGTGTCGACGCCGTGATCGTGGGCGGTGATGTGCTGCCGGGGCCGATGCCGGAGGAGACCCTGGACCTGCTGGGCTCCCTCGATGTTCCCGTGCGGTACGTGCGGGGCAACGGTGACCGCGAGACGCTTGCCGCCGTGGACGGGCATGCGCTCGTCACCGTGCCCCCGGCGTTTCAGCCGCCGATCCGGTGGTGCGCCTCGGCGCTTCGGACGGAGCAGGTGGATTCGATGAGGACGTGGCAGGCCACGCTTCGTCTCCCCCTGCCCGGCATCGGGCCAGTCCTCTTCTGCCACGCCACCCCCCGAAGCGACACGGAGATCTTCACGCGCGCGACGCCGGAGGCGCGGATTGCGATTGCCTTTGGCGAGGCCAGAGCGGCAATGGTCGTCTGCGGCCACACGCACATGCAGTTCGATCGGACGATTGCCGGCGTGCGCGTGGTGAATGCCGGGAGCGTGGGGATGCCGTTTGGCGAGCCCGGCGCCTACTGGCTGGTGCTGGACGAGGGCGGCCCGCACTTCCGGTGGACCCCGTACGACCTCGAGGCCGCCGCCGCGCGCATCCGCGCCACGGCGTATCCCGGCGCGGCGGGGTTCGCGGCCGACCACGTCCTCGCACCGCCGGGGGAGGATCAGATGATCGCGGCGTTCGGAGAGGGCGGCCCGTCGGGCCGTGGGCGCGGAGCGTAGGCGGCGCTGCGCGCCGCAGGTATGATTCCCCCCGCCGCCGAAGGCGGCGCCGACCGGCGGAACCGGCCCACCGTGTGTGAGCGAGGCCCACCGGTTGGGCGGCGCTTCGCGCCGTGGGCGTAAGGCGTGGGCGCGGCTTCGCTGCGTGGGCGGCCCTTCGGGCCGTGGGACTTCCCACGCCGCCGAAGGCGGCGCCTACCGGCGGAGCCGGCCCACCGAGCGTGAGCGAGGCCCACCGGGTAGGCGGCGCTTCGCGCCGTGGGCGCAGGGCGTGGGCGCGGCTTCGCCGCGTGGGCGGCCCTTCGCGCCGTGGGGACTCCCCACGCCGCCGAAGGCGGCGCCTACCGGCGGAGCCGGCCCACTGAGCGTAAGCGAGGCCCTCCGGTGGGGCGGCGCTTCGCGCCGTGGGCGTAAGGCGTGGGCGCGGCTTCGCTGCGTGGGCGGCCCTTCGCGCCGTGGGACTCCCCACGCCGCCGAAGGCGGCGCCTACCGGCGCAGCCGGCCCACCGAGCGTGAGCGAGGCCCACTGGGTGGGCGGCGCTTCGCGCCGTGGGCGTAAGGCGTGGGCGCGGCTTCGCCGCGTGGGCGGCCCTTCGGGCCGTGGGACTTCCCACGCCGCCGAAGGCGGCGCCTACCGGCGGAGCCGGCCCACCGAGCGTAAGCGAGGCCCACCGGCGAAGCCGGCCTACTTGATCTTCGCGAACTCCGCCTGCAGCTTCGCCAGCGCCTTCTGCAGATCGGCGAAGCGATCGTAGGCGTCCTTGCCGATCTTCTGGTCGGCCTGCGTCACCATCCGCTGGACGTTGTTCAGCTGGGTCGCCAGCATGCCCGGCACGTAGATGCCCGGCGTGTCGGCCACCTGGGCCCAGAGCCCCTGCAGTGGGTGCTCGTAGGCGATCTCGCCCGGCGACTTGCCCGGCGGCAGCGCCGCGACGGGCTTCACGCCGGCCTTTTTCATCGCCGCTTCGATGTCGGCCTGCAGCTTGCGTGCGTCGCTGATGGCATCGCGCACCTGCAGCTGGAAGCGCACCTGCTCGGCGATGTCGCCGTCGGCCACGCCGTCGGCCGCCACGCGCGGATCGGACTTCACCTCGAGCGGGCGCGTGGTGGTCTGGCCGCCCGACGTGAGCTTGACGGTGTACTTGCCGGGCGGCACCATCGGCCCGCCGGGGCCGCCTTCGGGCGCGTTCGGTGCCCACGAGCCCGGGTAGCGCAGGTCCCACAGGATGCGCTGCATCCCGGCCTCGGGCCTGATCCCCGGCGAGCTGGAGGCCCCGCGGCGGAAGAAGCCGCGCATCTCCTGCCCGCCGGCCGCGCTGGCCGACAGCACCGTCCACGCCTTCAGCGTCTGGCCGCGCGCGTCGGTGATCTCCAGCTTCGTGTCGGCCGCCGGCGCGTTCTGGAAATAGAGATCGATCTGCGCCGTCGCGCCGGGATACTCCGGCTCGTCCGGTGATGCCGGCGCGGAGCTGTTGCGCATGCGGATCGCCTCGCGCGGCGCGAAGACGATGGTGGCGGGCATGGACGTGGCGGCCTGTTCGACGGCGGAGGGGCCCGAGGACGCCGGGACTGAAGTCCCGGCACTCCAGTCGATTCCCCACCCGTTCGAGGCGCGCGGCGCGCCGCCCTGCGCGATGGCGGCCAGCTGCTGCAGCGGCGTCACGTTGTCCATGATCCACGCCGAGCGGCCCATGGTCGAGATGACCAGATCATTGCGATGCACGCGGAGGTCGGTGACCGGCGTCACCGGCAGGTTCATCTGCAGCGCCTGCCAGTTCCGTCCCGCGTTGAACGAGACGAAGAAGCCGAACTCCGTGCCGGCGTAGAGCAGGCCCGGCTGCTTTGGATCCTCGCGGACCACCCGCGTGGGAGAGTCGTCCGGGATGCCGTTCTTGCCGTCCGTGAGCAGCGTCCACGTGGCGCCGTAGTCGTCCGTTCGGTAGATGTACGGCTTCAGGTCGTGCTCGCGCATGAAGCGGTAGGCGGCGATGTAGGCGCGGCCGCGGGCGTGCGGCGAGTCCTCGATCGTCTGGATGCGCGCGCCAACCAGGCCCTGCGGCGTCACGTTCTTCCAGGTCTTGCCATTGTCGCGTGTCACGTGCACGGGGCCGTCGTTGGCGCCCACCCAGATGACGCCGCGCTCCAGGCGCGACTCGACCATCGAGTAGATGGTGGAGTAGACCTCCTCGCCGGTCACGTCACGCGTGATCGGGTTACCCGACGGGTACTGGTACTCGGGCTCGTGTGCGGTCAGGTCCGGGCTGATGACGTCCCACAGGATTCCTTCATCCGTGGAGCGGTGCAGCACGTGCGAGGCCTGGTAGATGACGCGCGAGTCGTGCGGCGACACGTAGACAACGGTCTGACGCGGGAAGCGGAACTTGATGTCGTCCGGGTCGTGGCCGTACCGGTTCTGCGGGTACACCCAGTAGTGCTTCTCCTGGCCGGTGCGGACGTTGTAGCGGCCCACCTCGCCCTTGCACGCCCCCCACACCACCTGGCCGTCCGGCTTCGGCCAGATCTGGCCCGTCTCGCACCCCGAGGCCTGCTGCCACGCCTGGGCGGGATGCTCGAAGCCCCACGACATCGGCGGCACGCTCGGGATGATGATGGTGCTGTTGTCCTGCTGCGGCATGTAGAGGCGATAGGGCGTCTGCTCGTCCACCGACACCATGTAGTACTCGGCCGTCGGCTGGTTGAGGATGGACGACCAGCTCTTCCCGCCGTTCAGGCTGACGTTGGCGCCGCCGTCGTTCACCTGCAGGATGATGTTCGGGTTGTCGGGGTTGAACCACATGCCGTGGTTGTCGCCGTGGGGCGTCGGCACGGTGGTGAAGGTCTTGCCGCCGTCCACGCTCTTGTGGAGGCCGAGCTCGTTCACCCAGACCTCGTTCTCGTCCTTCGGGTTCACGGTGACGTAGTGGAAGTAGAAGGGCCGAGCCCGCAGGCGCTGGCTGTTGTTCACGAGCGTCCACGATTCACCCGCGTCGTTCGATCGGTAGAGCCCGCCCTTCGGCCCGAGCGCCTCGACCATCGCGTAGAGGGTCTTCGGGTTGCTCCTCGCGATATCGATATCGATCTTGCCGATGAGATCGTCCGGGAGGCCGGTCGTGATCTTCTTCCATGTCTCGCCGCCGTCGGTGGACTTGTAGATGCCGCCCTTGTCGGCCGGGCCCCCGCTGATGATGTCCCAGCCCTTGCGGAAGCCGCGGTACATCGCCGCGTAGAGAATATCGGGGTTCTCCCAGTCCACCTCGATGTCGCGCCCGCCGTGTTCGTTGTCCACGAACAGCGTCTTCTTCCAGGTCTTCCCGCCATCCGTGGTCTTGAAGATGCCGCGCTCGTCGTTGGGCCCGAAGGGAGAGCCCAGGGCCGCGAGCCACACCGTATTGGGGTTGTAGGGGTGAACCTTGATGCCGCCGATCTGCCCGGAGTTCTTGAGCCCCAGCGACTGCCAGCTCTTGCCGGCGTCGAGCGACTTGTAGACGCCGCGCCCGATGATCACGTTCGACCGGATGGCCGCGCTGCCCGTGCCCACCCACACGTGGTTGGGGTTGGACGGCGCCACGTCGATGGAGCCGATGGAGCCGGTGCCGAGCGGGCTGCCGTCGGTCATCGGCGCCCACGTGATGCCGGCGTCCTCGCTCTTCCACACGCCGCCGCCGACGCCGCCGAAATAGAAGGTGTGCGGCTGCTGGCGCACGCCGGAGTACGCGGTGACGCGTCCGCCCCGCGTGGCGCCGACGAGGCGCCACTTCAGGTCGTCGAACGCGGCGGGCGGGACGGTGATGTTGGGATCGCCCTGCGCCGACACCGATTCTCTCGAGCCGATGGCGCCGACGCTGAGAGCAACCAATGCGACCAGGGGCAGGACACGAGTCGCCAGGAAACGGGAGCGCATAGACATGGACCTCTCACACGGATGGCAGTTCCGCCACGGAGCGGAATGAAGGAGAAGTATAGACGGAGAACGCGGAGGGGCCGCAGAAGGGCCGCAGTTGGCGCGGATGGGGAAGAGCCGCAGATGGCGCAGATGGGGAAGAGCCGCAGATGGCGCAGATAAGGAAGGGCCGCAGATGGCGCAGATGCAACGAGGGGGAAGGAGGGTCAACGGCTGCGCGCGGCTCGGCCGTTGGCCAGCCGCTCAACCGCGGCGCAGGCACGCGCTGACGAGGAGACACCCTTCCCGCAGAGAGCCTTTGCCTCAGCTTCAACCGACGAGGGATCCCGTAGCCGGGCGATGCCGACCAGCGAGTACCATGCCGCCTCGGCAGCCACCTCGGGCGGCGTGCCGTATTCGAGCGGGCGCAGGATCTCCAGCGCGTTCTGCGGCTCGTCCATGAACAGCCGGGAAATACCGAGGTAAAGCGCCGCTGTCGTATCGTCGGGGTGATCCATGCGCACGCTGTCGAGCGCGGAGGCCGCGGCCACGTAATCGCCTTTCCGGTAGGGCTCGAGCGCCGCGTTCAGCGCCCGCGCGGCCGGGGTGGTGCCGGCGATGAGCGGCGCTTCCAGCGGCGTCAGGGGAAACGCGGCCAGATAGGGTGCGGGGTCGACCAGCGGCGGCTCCGGCGCATTGACGGCTTCCATCGCCGCGGCTCGCGGCGGATCGGGTGCCGCACCACGCGTCAGGTAGATCGCGCCGGCTCCAAGCGCGACAGCGACCGCCAGCGCCCCTCCGACCTTCTTCATTTTGCCCCGAACCTCCGTGCCTGGCCCCCCGGCAGTATACTTCGCGCCCATGAGGCGACTCGTCCTGGCCCCTGCGCTGGCCCTGTGTGCATCTGCGCTCATCTGCGTCCCGTCGGCGGGCCAGGTCTCTGCGCCATCCACGGTTCTCATCCCCGACTCGGTGTTCGATGGGGAACGCCTGCAGAAGGGCTGGTCCGTGGTCGTTCGCGGTGATCGCATCGTGGCCGCCGGGCCATCGGCCACGGTAGCGGCCCCGGCAGGCGCCCAGACGCTGCGGCTGTCGGGATCCACCCTGATGCCGGGAATGATCGAGGGGCACTCGCACCTGCTGCTGCACCCCTACAACGAGACGACGTGGAACGACCAGGTGCTGAAGGAATCGGTGGCCTACCGCGTGGCGCGGGCCGTGACGCACGCGGAGCGGACACTGATGGCCGGCGTCACCACGGTCCGCGACCTGGGCAGCGAAGGCGCGGGGTACGCGGACGTCGGGTTGAAGCGCGCCATCGAGGATGGCGTCGTGCCGGGACCGCGCATGCTCGTCGCCGGGCCTGCGATGGTGGCCACCGGCAGCTACGGGCCGAAGGGCTTCGCTTCCGAGTGGCGCGTGCCACAGGGAGCGGAGGAGGCGGACGGGCTCGAGGGCGTGGCGCGCGTCGCGCGGGACCAGATCGGGCACGGCGTGGACTTCATCAAGATCTACGCGGACTATCGCTGGGGCCCGAACGGGGAAGCGCGGCCCACCTTCACGCTCGACGAGATCACCCGCATCGTCGAGGTGGCGAAGAGCAGCGGCCGGCCGGTCGTCGCGCACGCGGGGACGGCAGAAGGGATGCGCCGAGCCATCCTCGGCGGCGTGGAGACGGTGGATCACGGAGACGAGGGGACGCCGGAGATCTGGAAGCTGATGGTGGAGAAGGGCGTGGCCTACTGCCCGACACTCGCCGCGCCGGACGCGACGGCGCAGTACGCGGGCTGGAAGAAGGGCGTCGAGCCCGAGCCCGAGCGGATCGCGAAGAAGCGCGAGACCTTCAAGGCGGCGCTGGCCGCGGGCGTGAAGATGTGTTTCGGCGGGGACGTCGGGGTGTACCCGCACGGCGACAACGTGCGCGAGCTGGAGCTGATGGTGCAGTGGGGCATGACGCCGCTGGCGGCCACGGTCGCGGCGACGTCAGGGAATGCAGCGCATTTCCATCTGGAGAACCGCGTCGGCCGCGTGCGCGAGGGCCTGCTGGCGGACCTCATCGCGGTGGAGGGGGATCCGACGGCCGATATCGCCGCGCTGCGTCGCGTGAAGTTCGTGATGAAGGGCGGCCGCGTGTACAAGCAGTAGAAGGGAGACCACGAAGACACGAAGAGACTCGAAGGGCACGAAGTCAAGACCTCAAGTCCCAAGCCCCAAGCCCCAAGCCCCGTCTACACCACGTTCAGCTCTCCGCCGCGCGCGGCGGTGGCGAAGCGGTCGTGCGCGAAGGGCGACAGGTCGAACTTCGGGTCCTGTCCCGTCATCACGTCCGCGAGGATGCGTCCCGCCGCCGGGGCGTGCTGGAATCCGTGTCCGCTGAAGCCCGCGATGGTGTAGAAGCCCTGGACGTCCGGTGACGGCCCGATGATCGGGTTGTGGTCCGGCGTCATCTCGTAGAGGCCGGCCCACGCGTGCGAGACCGCGGCCTCGGCCATGGCGGGCAGCCGCCGCACGGCCACCTCGGTCACCTTCGGCAGGAAGTCCCAGCGCACGGTGATGTCGAACCCGGGTGTCTCGTCGGGGTCGCCCATGCCGAAGAGCAGCCCCGGCCCCTCGCGGTGGAAGTAGAACGTGCTCTCGAAGTCGATGACGAGCACCCTCGAGCGGGGCATGCGGCCCCCCCACTCCGGCGCGTCCCACGATCCGCCGCGCTCGGGCGTGGCGATGAAGATGTGGCGCCGCTCCGGCTCCACCGGCACGTCCACGCCGCAGTAGCGGCCGATGGCCTTCGCCCACGGGCCGGCGGCGTTCACGACGATGGGCGTGGTGATGTTCCCCCGCGAGGTCTGGACTTCCGAGATGCGGTGGTTGTCCAGCCTGATGCCGGTCACCTCGGTCTCTCGGACGATCTCCACCCCGCGTGCCTGCGCGCCCTTCGCGAAGCCCATCGTCACGCCGTTCGGATCCGCCACGCCATCGGCGGCGCACCACGCGGCGCCGCGCACGCCTTCGATGTCGATGCCCGGCGCGATGGCGGCGGCCTCCTTCGGCGAGAGCCACTGCACGTCCACGCCCATCTGCTGCTGCAGCGCGATGTTGCGGAGGAACGTGGCCACGTTCGCCGTCTTCGACACGAGGAACAGGTAGCCGTCCCGGTGGAAGTCGATGGGTGTGCCGACGCGCGCCTCGAAGTCGGCCATCATCGCGATGGACTCGATCGACAGGCTGATATTCGCCGGATGGGAGAACTGGTGCCTGACGCCGCCGGCGTTCTTGCCGGTGGACCCGGTGGCCAGCTGCGCCTCGCGCTCGACGAGGACGACGTTGGTGACGCCGCGCTGGGCCAGGTGCCACGCGAGGCTGCATCCCATGCAGCCGCCGCCCACGATGACGATATCCGCCGTGCTCCGCATGCGCTGATTGTATCGGGTCTAGCGCGCGGGGCCGCGATACACCCGGCCGCCGCGCATCACGAAAGCCACGCGGTCGAGGGCCGAGATGTCGGTGAGCGGGTTGCCGTCCACGGCCACGAGATCGGCGGCAAGGCCCGGGGCGATGGCGCCGATCTCCTTGCCGAGGCCGAGAGACTCGGCCGAGATGGACGTGAGCGAGCGAATCGCGTCCGCGGGTGACTGGCCGGACTTCACGCGCTCGAAGATCTCGCGCATGTTCTGCCCGTGGGCGCCGGCCACGGCGTCGGTGCCCATCACGATCTTCAGCCCCGGCGTCTTCAGCGCGGCCGTGAACATCGCGTCCTTCATCGCCAGGGCCTTCTCCATGGCGGCGAAGCCCTCCTCGGTGTAGTTGCCCACGCCGAGGAATCGTGCCTTGTTCTCCAGGTAGTTCTGCGTGACGAGGCCGATGTTCGGATCGAAGAAGACGCCGCGGTCGGCCAGCAGCTTCAGCGCCTCCGGCGTGGCCAGGCCGCCGTGCTCGACCACGGTGCACCCGGCGCGTGCCGCCCGCATCATCGACTCGGGGCTGTGCGCGTGGACCATGGACCGGAGCCCCTGCGCGCGCGCCTCGGCACAGACGGCATCGAGCTGCTCCTGGCTCAGCGTCGGCGTGCCGCCATCGCGGATGCTGGCCGACGCGAAGATCTTCACCAGGTCCGCGCCGTCCGTCTTGCGCTGCCGCACCTGGGCGCGCAGCTCGTCGGGCGTGAGCTTCGGGTTGCTGATCTGCCCGAGCGAGGTGAGGATGCGCGGCCCCGGCAGCACACCGCGCGCGATCGCGTCCCGCACGGGCTTGTCGCGAGGCGAGCCCACGCTCTGGACCGTGGTGAACCCGGCCATCAGGGTGACGTAGGCGTTCTCGGCCGCGTAGAGCGCGTTCTGCTCCGGCGGCTCGGGACCGGTGTGGTAGCGGCCCTCGGCGTTGAAATGCCAGTCGATGTGGACGTGCGTGTCGATGAAGCCGGGCAGCAGCGTCGCCTTGCCGAGATGGATCGTGACCGGCGCGTCCGGCCCGCCGACGCGGACGATGCGACCGTCCCGGACGGTCACCGTGTTGCCGGGAAGGACACGGCCGTCGCCGTTGATGATGGCGCCCGCTCTCAGCGTGATCTCCGCCGCCGGCTGGGCAGACTGTGCGGCAGCGGATGCCTGTGCCGCGGCAAGGCAGGCGGCGATGACGAAGGTGCGGATCATGGGGTCGTCCTCTCCACGCGGAACAGTTCATCCGCCGATTGCAGCGTGATGTTCTTCAGCCGCTCCGGGTAGTTCGCCGGCAGCCCCGCGAGGAACTCGCGCACCATGCTCGCGACCTCGGGCGAACGGTGGCCGCCCAATGTGGCGTCCAGCCAGCGCTTCGGGAAGAAGATGTCGCCCGTCTTCTGGATCTCCCACAGCATCTCGAGGCTGGGCGTGACGTAGCCGGCCGAGGCCCGTGCTCGCAGGGGATGGTGCAGGTAGTCGAGTCCTTCGAGCACCCACGGCTCGCGCCGGCGGTTCTTGACGTCCGCCAGCGAGCGGAACCAGGCGTCGCGCTCCTTCGGATCCGCTGAGAGCGCGGGCATGACGAACTGGAAGCGTCCCTTGCGATCCGGGTTCTCGATGCGGGTGAGCTGCTCGGCGAGGATCTCGCGCCAGCCATCCACTTCCCGTACGGCGAGCTCCAGCGCCAGCGTCGTATAGTCCGCCTCGGCCAGCGGCAGTCCCTGGACCACGTCCTTCTTCGCCCACACGCGCCGCAGCCACTCCACCGTGGGCCCGGTGATGGCCACGTTCCGCACCGCGGCGAACCACGCCGCCTTCTGGCTCGCGGTCTTCGCGCGTCCGACACCATCCACGAGCAGCTTCTCGAAGGCCGACGCGCGCGCGGTCCGCGCCTCGGCCGGGAGAAACCGCCACCATGCACGGCCGGCGTAGCCCAGTACCCTCGCCGTCAGCTGCTCGTCGGTTTCAACCGGCAGCGCTGCGGCGGCGAGGTCCATGAACGCGGTGGGCGCCAGCCGTCCGTCGAGCAGCGCATCCCACAGCGTCACCCACGCGCTGCCGCGCGTCAGGGGATCCTTGACGGACGGCAGCGATCGCGAGAGGTACGCCAGCGATGCCTCGTCCAGCTCGAAGCCGCCGTAGGCCCAGCCTTCACCGTTCGGCAGGACGAAGGCCGGTGCCGGCAGCCCCACGGCTTCCTTCACCTCGACACTGGCGCCGTCGAGCGCCACGTTCAACGTCTTCGTGCTGCCGGCGGCGTCGCCGAACGCCACGCGCAGCTGTTGCGGCCACGCGCGCCCGCGATTCCACGTGTCGCGCTGCCGGAACGCCAGGCGTGTGATGCGCCCGTCGCTGACCGACAGCTCCGTGGTGACCGTGGGGCGTCCGGGCTGCTCCACCCACACCTTGCTCCACGCCTGCAGGTCCACGGGCGTGCGCCGGTCGAGCACGTCGATCAGATCGGTCCACGTCGCGTTGCCGAACTTGTGTGCCGCGAGGTACTCGCGCAGGCCGTCCCGGAACGACTCCTCGCCGAGCAGCGCCTCCAGGTGCCGCATCATGACCGGCGCCTTCTGGTAGATGATGGCGCCGTACATCTGGCCGGCCTCGTTCAGGTTCTCGAGCACCTGCCGGATGGGATTCGCGCCCGGCGTGCGGTCCACCTCGTACGCCGCCGGATAGTGCGCCAGCAGGAATCGCAGCTCGTGGTTCACCTCCGGGAACGAGGGGTTGACGATCTTCGCCGCCATGAAGTTGGCGAAGACCTCCTTCATCCACACGTCGTTGAACCAGCGCATCGTCACGAGGTCCCCGAACCACATGTGCGCCGTCTCGTGCGAGATGACCGACGCGCGCCCGAGCAGCTGGTTCTGCGTGGCCGACTCGTCCAGCATCAGGCCGGACGCGTTGTAGAGGATCTTGCCGGCGTGCTCCATGCCGCCGAACTGGAAGGCGGGAATGAGCACGAAGTCGAACTTGCCGAACGCATACGGGATGCCGGTGTAGCGCTCCATGTACTCGATCGCCGCGGCATGGAGATCGAAGATGGCCTCCCGGTTTCGCGCCACCTTGGCCGCATCGGTCTCGCGGTGGAACATGCGGAAGGTGCGGCCCCTGCGCTCGGCGGTCTCCACCTTGAAGTCGCCGACGACGAAGGAGAAGAGGTAGGTGGAGAGGGGCTCGGTTTCGCGAAACGCGATGCTGGCCATCTCGGCGTCCGGCGCGCGCTGGACGGGTGGCGCCGAGGACCTGTCCGGCACGGCGACGTGGCCAGTGGCCTCGGCGCCGTTGCTCACCGCTCTCCACGCCCGCGGGTAGATGAGGTGCAGGGTCCAGCGCGCCTTCAGGTCCGGCTGGTCGAACACGGGAATCGCCTGTCGCGCCCGCGCCGGCACGAAGAGCGCGTAGAGGAAATCCGCGCTCCGGTTCAGCGGGTCGTTCCCGGCGGTGAACCCGATCTCAACTGCATTCCGCCCGACCTTGAGCGCCGTCGTCGGAACGACGATGTGCCCGTTGACGTACTCGAAGTGCGTGGCGGCGCCGTTGGCTGACACCGACTTCACGTGATCGCGGCTCGTCTCGAAGTCGATGACGAGCGGCTCGGTGTTGTCCCTCAGCTCGAACGTGATGGCCGTCGTCCCGGTGACGGGATCGGCCAGCGCCTTCGGGACCGCGAGCTGGAGGTTGTATCGCAGATCCGCAATGACCGCCGCGCGCCGCGTGGCCACGTCCAACGGCACGCCGGCCGCCGGCATGGCGGTCTGGGCCGCCGCAGGGAAGGCCCATGCCCCGAGGGCCGTTAGCAAGACTGCCAGACGCATGGGCAAGACTACCATTGCCGATTGCCGATTGGCGATTGAGCGATTCACTGATGATCGAGCGATTGGGGCATTGGGCATTGAATTGGGCGATTGGGTGATTGCGGCATCGGGCGATTCGTCGCTGGCAGACGTCTCGTGGCCGACACGCGTCCACGCCCAGCCCGCCGCTTGCGACGGGGAATGGCCCAATCATCAATCGCCAATCACAAATCCCTCAATCCAATGCTCAATGCCCCAATCACCAATCACCCAATGACTCACTCAATCGCCAATCGGCAATCGTCAATGGGCATGCGCGCGCAGCCATGCTACTCATAGCGCAGCGCGCGTACAGGCTCGACCGCAGCGGCCCGGCGAGCGGGCAGATAGCCCGCCAGCGCGCCTACCAGCGTGAGCGTCGTGGCGGCCGCGACGAGCGTCAGCGGGTCCGTAGGCGAGAGGCCGAAGAGCTGTGAGGACACGACGCGGCTGAGCGCGAGCGCCGCGGGGATGCCGATGAGCACGCCGATGCCGGTGAGCACGGCCACCTCGCGCAGCACGAGCCAGACGACGGTGCGGCGCTCCGCCCCGAGCGCGATGCGGATGCCGATCTCCCTCGTGCGGCGTGCCACGGTGTAGGACATCAGGCCGTAGAGGCCGACCGCCGCAAGCAGTGTGGCCAGCAGGCCGAACGCAGCCGACAGCACCGCCAGCATGCGCTCGGTGAACACCGCCTCGTCTATCGTCTGCTCCATCGTCGCGACGTCGTAGAGCGGCATGCTGGCGTCGCGGCGGTGCACGGCCTCCCGCAGTCGCTCGACGAGGCCGGCACGGCCCTCCGGCGTGGAGCGGACGTACACCGTCATTCCCCCCAGCTCCGTGCTCTGCTGCAGCGGCGTGTAGGCGAACCGCCGGATCTGGTTGTCCTCCGTCGTCCCCTCGCGCATCGTGCCGTGCAGCGAGTCCTTCACCACGCCCACGATCTCGATGGCGCCAGGGTCGTTCAGCACGCGCCAGCCGAAACGGCGCCCGATGGGGTTCTCCGAGCCGAAGTAGTAGCGCGCGAAGGTCTCGTTGACGACGGCGACGAGCGGCGCGCCTTCGGCGTCCCTCGGCGTGAACTCGCGCCCGAGCAGCAGCGTCTGCCCCATGGTGCGGAAGTAGTCCGGTCCCACTTCGTTGGTCCACGGGTTCATGTTCTCGTCCGGCTTGGTCTCGTACCCCTGCACCTGGATGGTGCGGCTCGAGATGCTGTCCGTGAGCACGGGCTCGGCGGCCATGGAGACACCGGCGACGCCGGTGACGGCCTGCAGGTCCTGCTGCAGCGCGGCGTAGAACTGCTTGATGCGCGCCTGCGAGTAGCCCGACAGCTCGGGGCTGATGGCGAACGACACGAGGGAGGTGGCATCGAAGCCCGGGTTCAGGTGCTTCAGGTTGTAGAGGCTGCGGGCAAAGAGCCCCGCGCCCGCCACCAGCAGCATGGAGAGCGCCACCTGCGCCACCACCAGGCCCTTGCGCAATCGCGCGTGCGCCTGGCCGCCGCTGAGGGAACCGGCTTCCTCGCGGAGCGTGCGGTTCATGTCGGGCCTGGAGGTCTGGAGTGCCGGCGCGAGCCCGAAGACTGCCGCGGTGACCAGCGACACGGCCAGGGTGAAGAGGCCCACGCGGAGGTCAGGCGTGGCGGAGAGCAGCCGCGTCGTCGAACCGCTCGACGGCAGCAGCCCCACCAGCAGCTCGCCCACCCACACGGACAGGACCAGCCCCACCGCTCCGCCCGCGAGCGAGAGCAGCAGGCTCTCGAAGAGCGCCTGGCGGACGATGCGGCCGCGACAGGCGCCGAGCGCCAGTCGCACGCCGATCACCATCTGCCGTGCCGTGGCACGCGCCACCAGCAGGCTCGCGACGTTCGCACACGCGATGAGGAGCACCAGGCCCACCATGCCCATCAGGACCGCCACCGGCGTGCTGAAGCCCTGCCGCAGCCCGGAGAGGCCG
>JBFWQE010000071.1:0-25785 GCA_050249615.1 Vicinamibacterales bacterium | reverse complement strand
GTGCAGCTCCGCGACGAGCCCGACCGCACCCGCCCGCACCCGCCCGCACCTGTTCGCACCCGCCCGCACCCGCCCGCACCCGACCGCACCCGCCCGCACCTGTTCGCACCCGCCCGCACCCGCCCGCACCTGCTCAAACGTTGAACTTGAACAGCAGCACGTCGCCGTCCTTGACGACGTACTCCTTGCCTTCCATGCGGTAGAGGCCCTTTTCGCGCGCCTGGGCGATGGAGCCGCAGGCCAGCAGGTCGTCGTAGGCCACCGTCTCGGCCTTGATGAACCCGCGTTCGAAGTCCGAGTGGATGACGCCGGCCGCCTTCGGCGCCGTGTCGCCCTGGTGGACGGTCCACGCGCGGACCTCCTTCTCGCCCGCGGTGAAGTAGGTGTGCAGGCCCAGCAGGTGGTAGGTCGCGCGGATGAGGGCGCCCACGCCGCTCTCCGTCACGCCCAGCTCCTTCAGGAACGCCTCGCCCTCCTCGGGCGACAGGTCGACGAGCTCGCTTTCGATCTGTGCGGAGATGACCGCTGCCTCGCAGGAAAGGTGCGTCTTCACGTAGTCGCGCACCTTCATCACGTGCGGGTTGGTGTCCGCCGTCGCCAGGTCCGTGTCCTTGACGTTGCACGCGAAGATGGTGGGCTTGTCGCTCAGCAGGAAGAACTGCCCCGAGATGGCGCGTTCCGCGGGCGACAGCTGTACGGTGAGCGCCGGCCGCCCGGCCTCGATCGCCTCGATCAGCTTCGCCAGCACCGCGTCCTCGGCGGCCGCCTCCTTGTCGCCGCTCTTCGCGTCCTTCTGCACGCGCTCGCGCTTCTTCGTCACCGACTCGAGGTCCGCCAGCATCAGCTCGGTGTTGATCACCTCGATGTCGCGCACCGGATCCACGGTGCCCGACACGTGGTGCACGTCCTGGTCCTCGAAGCAGCGCACCACCTGCACGATGGCATCCACCTCGCGGATGTGGGTGAGGAACTTGTTGCCCAGGCCCTCGCCCTGGCTGGCGCCCTTCACCAGCCCCGCGATATCCACGAACTCGATGGCCGCGGGGATGACGACGCTGGTCTTCGCGATCTTCTGGAGCACTGCGAGGCGTGCATCGGGCACCGTGACGATACCCACGTTGGGATCGATGGTGCAGAAGGGGTAGTTGGCCGCCTCGGCCTTGCGGGTCCGGGTGACGGCGTTGATGTGGGTGGACTTGCCGACGTTGGGCAGTCCTACGATTCCGGCTCTCTGCATTCAACTGTACAGGATACATTGCGCCGCCGTCTGGCAACGGTTCGGCGGCGCGGCGTCCATTGATGATTGCCGATTGGCGATCGGGTGATTCATTTTGCGATTGGCGATTGGGCATTGCGTATTCGGGATTGGCGCATTGGGGCATTGGGGCATTGGGGGATTGGGGCATTGGGGGATTGGCGATCCGTGACGAGCGGCCGTTATGGCCGGCCGGCGTTACGATGGGGCTGGGCGGCAATCGCTGAATCACTGAATCGCTCATTGAGTCAATCTCCAATCCGACTTTCCCGGATCGCTCAATCGCCGATCCTCAATGAATCGCTCAATCACCAATCGGCAATCATCAATGGACGCGCGCGCCCCCACCCCCACCCCGTCCACCCCTCTGCCCCTGTCCTGCACCGTACGTGCCTGCGGCCAGCCGCTGACCCGTCGTGGGCGCGCGTACGTATGCCCCCGCGGGCACTCGTTCGATGTGGCGCGGCGCGGCTACGTGAACCTGCTGCAGCCGCAGGACCGGAAATCCCGGGAGCCGGGGGATGCGCGCGTCGCCGTCGAAGCCCGGGCGGGGCTGCTCGCGGCAGGCATAGGCCGGGCCGTTGTCGATGAGCTGGTGCGGCGCGTTGCCGCGATGGACCTGCTGCCCGGCGCCGTCGTCGTGGACCTGGGATCGGGCACCGGCGACGCTCTGGGAGCGCTCGCGGCCGCACGGCCGATCACGGGCATTGGCGTCGACCTCTCGATCGCCGCCGCCGAGCACGCTGCTCGGCGGTTTCCGGAGCTCACCTGGGTCGTGGCCAACGCGGACCGGCGGCTGCCCATCGTCGATCGGGGGGCGGACGTCGTGCTGTCGCTGCACGGGCGCCGAAACCCCGCGGAGTGCGCACGCGTGCTGAAGGCCGGGGGGCTCCTCGTGCTGGTGGTGCCGGCGCCCGGTGATCTCGTGGAGCTGCGGGAGCTGGTGCAGGGAGCGCGGGTCGAGCGGGACCGCGTGGAGACGGTGCTGGCCTCCCACGCGCCCTTCTTCGCCCTCCGGGACCGCTTCACGGCGCGCGAATCCCATCGCCTCGAGCACGCGGATCTCGTGGCGCTGTTGAGGGCCACCTACCGCGGCGCCCGGGCCAGTGCGGCCGCGCGCGTCGAGTCGCTGACGGCGCTGGAGGTGACGTTTGCGTCCGACGTGCTCGTGCTCACGCTCGCCGCGCCGGAGACACACGCCTGACGGCCCCCGTGCATCCGCCGAGTCCTCCTGCGTCCGCTGAGTCCTCCTGCCTCCGCGAGCGCGTGCTCGAGGGCGTTGCCGAGGCTCGCCGTCGCGGCCTCGGCTCAGAAGTGGCGAGTCCGCTCCCCGATCACCACGCAGCCGGGCCCTGAGCGGGCGCCTGGCGCTCTCTGGCCACGGCAGCCAGACAGCGCACCAGGTCGCGGGCGACCACCAGCCGGCCCGTCTCGTTGAGGTGGCCCCCATCGTCGGTGTACGCGCCGATGAGGGTTTCGTACGTCGTGCCGTCCTTCCGGAACGTCTCGCGGCGGCCGTCGGGGTGCGTGGACTGGCTCGCCGCGAGATCGAAGAGGCGTGTTCCCGCGTAGACCTGGCGCACGTGATCGTTGAAGCGATTGCGCCTGATGTTGGCGAGCTTCACCCGGTTGGGCCGACCCAGCATCTCACGGGCCAGGACCCCGAGCCCGCTTGGCGTGTGGCGCAGCGGCGCCGTGACGTGCACGAAGGCGATCCCGGGGTGTCGCCGCGCCAGGTCGTCCAGGGCCGATCTGTAAGCAGCAAACAGCGCATCGACATCGGTGTGCTCGTTGATGTCGATGTAGCAGAACTTCAGCAGCGCCACGTCGATGTGCCCGGCCAGTTCCTCGTCGAGGATGCGGCGGAACTGCTCGCACTTCGTGAGGGGATGCTCGTTGCGGCCGACCTTCGCGTGGAGGAGGAAGGCGGGCGGAAGGGGTGCGCCGGCGCCGTGCTCGAGGACGACGACCGGATGAGTCTTGCCCTTCAGCAGGTCTGCCAGGCCGGCGAGGATGTTGGCGCCGACGGACTGATGGCCGAAGAAGATGCGGATGGTCGAAAGGGTCGCCAGATCGGCGTCGAGCGTCGAGGTCATGGGCCGCCACGTATTGGACCATTGACACGAGGTCCCGTCCAGCCCGACCATTCAGCGCCATGACATCGATGAGCAGGCGTGAGGCATTGAAGCAGGCCGCAGCCCTGGCCGCGGCTGCCCTTCCACGGCCCGCCAGCACCGTGGCGCAGGGCCAGCCCCCCGGCGGGCCGCTCCGGTTCTTCCCGGGCTTCACGTCGGCGCGCGTCAGGACGTCCGGGGCCGAGATCCACCTGGTACACGCGGGCTCGGGACCGCCCGTTCTCCTCCTGCACGGCGCGCCGCAGACGCACATCTCGTGGCGACTGGTGGCGCCCGAGCTGGCCAAGACGCACACGGTCATCGTCCCGGACCTGCGCGGGTACGGCGACTCGAGCAAGCCACCCGACACCGCCGATCACGTCAACTACTCCAAGCGCGCCATGGCGCTGGACCAGGTCGAGGTGATGAAGCACTTCGGCTTCGATCGGTTCCCCGTCGTGGGGCACGATCGCGGAGGTCGCGTGGGACACCGCCTGGCGCTCGATCACCCGGACACGGTGACGAAGCTGGCCGTGCTGGACATCGTCCCGACCTACTACCTGTACACGCACGTCACGCTGGAGTTCATCCAGGCCTATTTCCACTGGTTCAACTACGTCCGCGCCGCGCCCGGGCCCGAGGAGCAGTTGAAGGCCCAGTACGAGGCTCAGCGCGCGAAGGCCACCACCGAGGTCCAGGAGGAGTACATGCGGGTCTACACCGACCCGGCGAACATCCATGGCATGTGCGAGGACTACCGCGCGTCGGCGTCCATCGACCTGAAGCACGACGAGGAGAGCTGGAGCCGCAGGGTCCAGTGCCCCCTGCTCACGCTGTGGGGGCTGAAGGGCCCGATGGGCCGGCTCTACGACGTGCTGGCTCTCTGGAAGGAGCGCGGCGTGCACGTCACCGGCAAGGGCCTGCCGGCCGGCCACAACCTGCAGGAGGACGCGCCCGCGGCGGTCCTGTCCGAACTGCGCGCGTTCCTGTAGTTCGCTCAGGACGGCCAACAGGAGAACCTGCGAGCCCGAGAACCTCAGAACCCGAGAACTTGAGAACCCGAGAACCTGAGAACCTGAGAACCTGAGAACCCAAACTGGCACCCCGGTTGCACAAAGGCCCGGCAGCAACACGGTCAGCGGTTGACCGGGCTTCGATCGTGAGCAAGGCAGTGCAATCGCGTTGAGCCTCGCCGTGCAGCGAGTGGCAAGAAGTGGCAGCTGCGACACGCCGCGTCACTCGAGCGAGAGGGATCGAGGCGCGATTGCCGCCAGTCGGGGGTCGTCATCATGAAAGGTGCAACCAAGGTTCTCATGCGCAGGCTGGCCCGGGCCGAGGAGGCCAAAGCGGTGCGCGCTGTCCGCCACGAGCCACCGCCGCGCCTGCCGGCCGGCGAGTACCTGCGGGGGCAGCTGCCGCTGATCTTTGCGCCGTACCGACTACAGGCCGCCGACCGATGGTGGCATGAGGTGGGATCGGCGTCGGTCGAGACGACCCGCAAGCGCCACGGCTGAGCCCGAGAACCGGAGAACCCGAGAACCTGAACCCGAGAACCCGAGAACCCGAGAACCCGAGAACCCGAGAACCCCAGGCCTCCCGGGGTGTATCCTTCCCCAGTCACGCCGCTCCCGACCCTCAGCCGCCTCAGGAGCGGCACGGGCGCCGGTCGGACGAAAGGAAGGCTCATGTCCCCGAAGCGTTACTCGGTCGCGGTTGTCACGGGCCTGGTCCTGGCCCTCGCGTTGTCTTCGAGCCCCTCGATGCAGGAGTTCGGCTCCATCACCTTTCCCACCTCCGGTGCCGCTGCCGCGCAGGAGGCGTTCCTCACGGGCGTCAAGGCGCTCCACAACTTCCAGTTCGACGAGGCCGCCGTCGCGTTCCAGCAGGCGCAGCAGGCCGACCCGTCCTTTGCGATGGCCTATTGGGGCGAGGCGATGAGCCACAACCACCCGCTGTGGGCGCAGCAGGATGTCGAGAAGGCGAAGCAGGCGCTCGACCGCCTGGACCCCACGCCCGCGGGCCGCGTCGCGAAGGCACAGCTGCCCAAGGAGAAGGCGTTCTTCGAGGCCATCCACACGCTCTACTTCTCGCCGGGTGACAAGCTCGCGCGCGACCAGGCGTACTCACAGGCCATGGCACGGATGTACGCCCAGTGGCCGGACGATCACGAGATCGCCACGTTCTACGCCCTCTCCCTGCTCGGCACGGTGCGGCCGGGCGACACCGGCTTCCGGCGCCAGGCGATGGCCGCCTCGATCGTCCAGAAGGTGTACCAGCAGAACCCGAAGCACCCGGGCGCTGTGCACTTCATCATCCACTCGTTCGACGATCCCGATCACGCGCCGCTGGCCCTCGACGCCGCGGACGCCTACGCGAAGATCGCGCCGTCGGCCGCGCACGCGCTCCACATGCCGTCGCACATCTACGTGCAGCTCGGCATGTGGCAGAAGGCCGCGCTCTCGAACATCGATGCCTACAAGGCGGCGGTGGACCTGAACACGCGGATGAAGCTGCCCGAGGGCCGGGAGGACTTCCACACCCTGTCGTGGCTCGCCTACGCGAACACCATGCTGGGCCAGTACGACGAGGCGAAGAAGAACGTTGCGCAGGCGAAGGCGGCGGCGGACCGGAACCCGGGCAACGCCGGCATCCGCGACGGGTACCTCGGCATGCGCGCGCGCTATATCTCGGACACGGGCCAGTGGGAGAAGCTGACGCTGGCGGCACCCGCGGCGCCCACGGGCGGCGAGCACGCGAACATGCCGGGCATGGCGGGCATGCCAGGGATGGGCAGTGGTGGTTCGGCCACGTGGACCTACATCGTCGGCGTGAGCGCCGCGAAGACGGGTGACATGGCTACCGCTGAAGCCGCCGAAACGGCGCTCAAGGGCATCACGGCGAAGGCGCAGGGCGGCCCGACGGCCTACGCCGCGCGGCCGCACCTCGTCCGCGAGAAGGAGCTGGGCGCGATCATTCGCTGGGCAAAGGGCCAGAAGGAGGAAGCGCTGGCCTTCGCGAAGGAGGCCGCGGACGCGGAGAAGACGCTCAACGCGCCCTCGGGCCCGCCCGATCCCATCAAGCCCGCGTTCGAGCTGTACGGCGAGATGCTGCTCGACGCCGGCCGCGCGAATGAAGCGATGCAGGCCTTCGAGCAGTCGCTGCTGCGGACCCCGAAGCGGACCCCGTCGGTGCTGGGCCTGGCGCGCGCTGCGACGGCGGCGGGCGATCCGGCCACCGCCCGCGCGCGCTACCAGGAGCTGGCAACGATGCCGGGCGCCGCGGCGACGTCCCAGGCGGTACAGGAAGCGCAGAAGGCGCTGAAGGCGACCAACTTCTGACCCGTCGTCCTACGATGCCGCGGCCGGATCGTCCATGCCGGCCCACAGATCCCACGTGCTGAGCTCCTCGCGGCCGCAGGCCTTGAGGTAGAGGAACAGCTGCGTCCGATACGCGGCGCACCCGCTCAGCACGGTGTTGACGATGAAGCTGCCACGCGTGGACGTCTGGCCGAACATGTCGACCTCGCCGCGGAAGTCGGACTCCGGCATGTCGCCGAGCAGCGCGGGGTAGTGTTCGCGCTGTGCCGCAAGGGCGGCGATCGTCTCGTCGAAGTCCAGCGCCGCGGCGGCCTTCTCGGCCGCGGTCCATGCCGCGGGGTCGAACCTGCCCGCCTGCACGGCCTTGATCAGCTCCGGGCCCATCAGCGTCAGGTATTGGAGCAGCTCCAGCGTGCTGCGCTGTTTCGGCGTCGGACGGTAGTCCAGCGTCGCGCGATCAACCTTGCCGGCAAGGTGGAGCAGGATGCGGACTTCGTTCTGCAGGGAGGCGATGAGCTCTGACCTGGTCAGGACCATGGAAGTCTCCGGAAGAGGTCCCGATTATAGTCGAGCCGTCGCAGGAGGTAGGCCACGCGGGAACACGAGGTCAGACGCCCGAGGTGGGTGAGGATGATGCGAGGCGATGCCGCGAGCGCCGGGCGGGCGGCTGGGGCCTCACGAGGCGCAGCGCACTCGGAGCCGGAGGCATGGGCGAGGTCTACCGGCCGACACCGGCGGGATGCTGGCACTCATCGACCGCCGCGACAAGCATCACGACGTTCTCCGTGTCTCCATCTGCGCATCTGCGGCTCTGCTCCGCGTTGCCCACCTGCGGCTCCGCCCTGCCTGGTCTGCGCATCTGCGGTTCCGCCCCGCCTGGTTCGCGCATCCGCGGCCCCTTCCGCGCCATCCGTTTCCATTCCGCGTCAGTCTTCCGGCGCACCCTCCAGCAGCGGCTCCAGGTCCAGCGCCTGCGCGCCGTTCTCCGTGCAGACGGCATACTTCGTCTCGCCGGCACGATACATCGCGACGCCGGCGTACTCACCCCGCTTGTTCAGCGCGAAGAACCGGATGTTGAAGTTGGGATTCCCCTTCGAGTTGAGCAGGCGCTTCTCGATGGTGTTCGCCTTGATGCGCTTCAGCGCTTCCATCCCGGCATCCTTCGGGGACATGCCGCGCCGCATCGCCTCGACGATGAGGAAGGACGAGAGGTTGTAGAGGTTCGCCTCGCCCCGGCCGGTCGAGCCTGCCGCGCCCACCTCGTTGTCCACGTAGAGGCCCGCACCCAGGATGGGGGAGTCTCCCGTGCGCCCCGGGATCTTCCACGCGAGCCCGCTCGTCGTCGTGACGCCGCAGATGTCGCCGTTGCTGCCGATTCCGTCGCAGTTGATGGTGCCCCAGAAGCTGCCCTCGCGGATGAGGCCGTCACGCACCATCGAGCGCCCGGCGGCGAGCGCGCGCGATTCCCAGGCCGTGTCGTGGAGGAGGTGTGCCGAGACGTCCCGCCCGCCTCCATCGCCGGGTCCTTCTCGTGCCGGTCCTTTGGCTTGCGGCCCTCGCCCTTCGGATCCAGCCAGTGTTCGGGATCCACCCGGCGCTTCCACTCGAGCCAGAGCCGGCGCGAGTTCTCGGTGTTGAGATCCTCCTCGATCTCGAACCCCATCGCCTGCGCGAACTGCTGCGCGCCCCTGCCGACCAGCAGGTGATGATCGGTGTTCTCCATCACCGCCTTCGCCACCAGCGACGGCGTGCGCACGCCCTCGATGCCAGCCACCGCGCCCGCGCGCTTCGTGGGGCCGTGCATGCACGACGCGTCCAGCTCCACGACGCCATTGGCGTTGGGGAGCGCGCCATAGCCGATGCCCGTCTCCAATGGATCCAGCTCCGGGATGTTCACGCCGGCGACCAGCGCATCCAGCACGTCCATGCCCCCGGTGATCAGGCGGAATGCACGCTCCACCGCGTTCTCCGTGCCGCCGTTCCTGAACTCGAAGCCGGAGTAGTCGGAGATGACCACCGGGCGGATGGTGCGCTGGATGAGGAGTTCGGCCGAACGGGCCGGCCCGGCGCCTGCGCGCGCAGGCACGGCCGCGGCGGCGGCCAGCGAGGCCGTCGCGGACTTCACGAAACCGCGTCTGGTGATCATGAGCGGGCTCCCTGCCGCGAGGCGCGGCGACCGCTCATGCTACTTCAGGTCGGGCCCAGGGGGGATCGTCACGCGCGACGAAGTCCAGCCGCCGCACCAGCGCCCTCAGATCGTCCAGCCGACCGCAGACCCATCGGCGGATCCAGGGCGTGCGCAGACAGATGACGCTGGACGACATGCCCCATGGCTGTCGAGAAACGAGCGTCAGGCGCACAGATCCCATGCGGAATTCCATGCCGCCACAATCGTCACTTCATTCGTTCCGCAGCGCGCGCACGGGATCAATCCGCGCCGCGCCGAGCGCGGGCACGACGTTGGCCAGGGCGGCGACGGCGAGCAGCACGGCCGCGGCCGCGCCGTAGGCCGCCGGGTCGAAGCCACTCACGCCGTAGAGCAGCGAGTCCAGGAGCCGCCCGACGCCCGCCGAGGCGACGGCGCCCAGCGCGATGCCGACCAGGGCCAGGCGTCCGCCTTGCCGCAGCATCATCCACAGTACCTGCGCGCGCTCGGCGCCGAGGGCCAGGCGGATGCCGACCTCGCGCGTGCGCAGGCTCACCGCGTAGGCGATGACTCCGTAGAGGCCCACGGCCGCCAGCAGCAATGCCAGCGCGCCGAAGGCGCCCATCAGCAACGCGCCGATGCGCGTCGGCGCCATCGTTGTCGCCACCACTTCGGTGGCGGCCACGTCCTCCGTGAAGATGATGTCGGGCTCCATCGCCAGCAGGGCCTGTCGCAGCATCGGCAGCGCGCCGGCCGCGGGCGCGCTTGTGCGAATCGCCAGGCTGATGCCCTGGCTTCGTGTCGGTGTCAGGTGCAGGTACGGTCGCGGCGCCTCACCGACGGAGTGGACCTTGTGATCCCGCGCCACGCCGATGACTTCGAGGGGAGGCTGGTCGTAGCCGTCCGGGTAGATGCGCTGCCCCACGGCCGGCTGACCGGGCCAGTACTGCTTCGCCATCGTCTCGTTGACGATCGTCACGCGCCGGCCCTGCGCCTCGTCGTCCGCCGAGAACGCGCGGCCCTCGAGGATGGGCACGCCGACGACGGTGAAGTAGTCGGCGCCCACGTTGGCGGCGTCGATGGGCGTGGGTTCATCCTCCGGCGTGTGATGACCCTGGACACGGACGGCTTCCATCGTGATGTCGGGCGCGAGCGGCAGGCGCGAGGCCGGTGAGACGGCGGTCACGCCGGGCAGCGCGCGGAGGGCCTGCACGGCGCGATCGCGAAACGCCACGGCTCGATCGACGTCGTAGCCGTTCATCTGCAGGTTGAACGAGAGCATCGCCACGTGGTCGGCGTCGAAGCCGGCGTCGGTGCTGCGGGCGACGAGCAGCCCGCGGCCCAGGAGAGCGCCCGCGACGAGCAGGACCAGCGAGAGGGCGAGCTGTCCCACGACGAGGGCATCGCGCAGCGAAATCCGGCGGCGCCGCCCGAAGCCGCCGGTGCCCTCCTTGAGGGCCGGCACCAGCTCGGGCGTCGAGGCCGACCACGCTGGCGCGAGGCCGGCGGCCAGCGCGGCCATGCCGGTGACCAGCACCGAGAAGAGAAGCACCGTCGTGTCGACCGAGAAGTCGAACGCGATCCCCATGGGCAGCACATCGGCGCCTACGCTCGTCAGGGCCCGTCCGGCCCACCAGGCCACCAGCGTGCCGACCGCGCCGCCCGTGATGGCCAGCACCAGGTTCTCGGTGAGCAACTGGCGCAGCAGCCGGCCGCGACCCGCGCCGACCGCCGCGCGGATGGCCAGTTCGCGCCGCCGGGCGGTGCCCCGCGCCAGCAGCATGCTGGCCACGTTGGCGCACGCCACCAGCAGGACGAGACCGACTGCCGCCATCAGCATCGCGCTGGCCGCGCGCACGTAGCCGTCCAGCATGGGGTGAAAGCGGATCGCCGTGATGGGGACGACGCTCGACGTCACCTTGTCGTTGGTGTCGGGATACTGCGTGCGGAGACGTCCGAAGATGGTCTCGATCTGCGCGCGCGCCTGTTCCACGCTGGCGCCGTCCGCGAGGCGACCCTTGACGAAGAGCCAGCGCGCGCCCCGTTGTTCGAGGCGCGGACGGCCAGAAGCGGGTCCGGTCGATGCGGTCGGACCCGAGACCGCGAGGCGATCCACGTGGACCGCCGGGACCCAGAACTCCGGCGCCAGGCCCGGCATCGTGCCCGTGAACGCCGGAGGCGCGATGCCGATGACCGCGTAAGCAATGCCGCTGAGGCGGATGGACGTGCCCACGACGTCGGCCCGCCCGCCGAGCCGGCGTTGCCACAGGCCGTGGCTGATCACGATGACCGGCGCCGAGCCGCTGCTCGCGTTGTCTTCGGCCAGGATAGGTCGCCCCTGGGCGAGGCGCACACCCAGCGTCTCGAAGTACCCGTCAGTGACGGCTTCGCCCGTCGCCAGCACCGGACGGTCGCCAATGGTGAGGATGCCGCGCACGAACGCGTGACCGGCCACACCCGACAGGGCTTCGGCGCCCTCGCGGATGGCCAGGAAATCGGGGTAGGACGTACTGAACTGGGGGATGTCCTGGCTGACGCCCGAGTAGATTTCCACCAGGCGTCCGGGATCGGAAACGGCCGTCTCGCGGAACAGCATGGCATTGACGACGCTGAAGAGCGTCGTGTTCAGCCCGACCCCGAGTGCCAGCGTCGCGATGGCCGCCGCCGCAAAACCCGGCCGGCGGACGAACTGTCGGACCCCGACTCTCAGATCCCCGAGGAACTCGCCCATCCGCCTGCCTCCTCGCTCTACTTACGGACGCCGTGAGCCCGAAGTTCAGCGAACCGGAAGAGGCGTCAGAAGGCGCCGGTGTCGACGTCCCTCAGAAAGGCCGTCACGCCCGCGAAGTAGGTCTGCTGATCGTCGTACATCGCCATGTGGCTGCCGTTCGGGCAGTACAGGTAGCGGCCGCGGGCCACCGTCCTCGCGATCATCTCCATGCCCGCCGGGTCCATCGTGTCGTATCGGGCGCCGATGGCCAGCGTCGGCACGCGGATTCTCGGCAGATCAGCCGTGCGGTCCCACTTCTCCAGCCGGCCGCTGGCGCCCATCTCGCTCGGCCCCTGCATCAGGACGTACACGTCTGGGTTGATCTTCGCAAACCCCCGATTGACCGGGTCGGGCCACTGGTCCGGCGGCATCCGCAGGATGTGGTCGACGTAGTAGTTTGGAATCAGCAACTCCATGTAGCGGGGATTCTGGAAATCCTTCTTCGCCTCGAGCGCCTTGATCTCCGCCAGAGCCTTCTGATCCATCGCCGGCATCAGCACCCGCTGCGCGTACTCGTTGTACGCCGGGATGCTCGCCATCATGTTCGAGATGATGAGCCCCTTCAGGTGCTGCTGGTGTGCGAGGGCGTACTCCATCGCCAGGATCCCGCCCCAGGAATGCCCGAGCAGGAAGAAGTTGTCCTTGCCGAGCCCGAGCGCCTGCCGGACCTGTTCCACTTCGTCCACGAAGCGAGGGATGGTCCACAGGTCGGCATCCTTGGCCTGGTCGCTGAAGGCCGACCCGAGCTGGTCGTAGTAGTAGTACTCGACGCCCGCGCCGGGAAAGAAGCTGTCGGCCGCTTCGAAGTACTCGTGCGTGGAGCCCGGGCCACCGTGGAGGAGCAGCACCTTGACGCGCGGGTTGTTGCCCACGCGCTTCGTCCACACCTTGAAGGTCCCCTTTGGAGTGGTGATGGGGATCATGCGGACGCCGCCGCTCAGGACGTCCGTGCGCCCGGTGTTGTCGAAGTAGTCGGCCGCCGTGACCGCGGCGGGAGGTGCCGTGGGCGGTGCGGCAGGCGGCGCGCATGCGACCGCCACGCCGAGCGCGATGGCGACCGATCCGTGCCTGATGTCATCGAGAGGGTAGATTCGGATTGCCATTCGGGGACTCCTTCCCGGGGCGTGTTGGCCGGCATCGTATCCCGTCGTCGGCACTGGAACCCCGAGACCCCCGGAACCCCGAGAACCCCCGAACCCGAGAACCCCGAACCCGAGACCCCCGAACCCGAGAACCTACTTAATGCCCACCGCCAGCGTGTAGATCAGCGTCCCGGTGCCCGAGTCCGGCTGCCGCACCACCTCGACGGTGTAAGTGGACGAGGCGATCACGCGCCCGGTCCACACCCGTGTGCCGGTACCGGCGCGCGCGTCCAGCGGCTTCCCGGTCTTGCTGTCCAGGATGCGGACGAGCACCGAGCGCCCCGGCACGCCCGTGAGGCGCACGTCCAGAAAAGCGCCCTGCGCGGCGTGGAACTCGTACCGATCCGTGCCGCCCGGATCGAGCGAGCCGCTCACCTGCGTGGGGCGGCTCACGCGAAAGGTGAGTCGGCGAGCGGCGGCCGCCGTCCCATTGGTCGCCCCGGTCGAGGCCGCCAGGGGAACCACGAGCCGCGTCACCCTGAACCCTCCCACGACCGGCGAGATGGTCACGGCGTTCTCGAAGACGATGCCGCCGCCACGCAGCCGGATGACGTCGGGCCGCGGCTTGTCGTCGGCGGGCACTCGTGCCCGTGCGATCACCGCCTTCATGGCGGAAGTCATGATCGAGTCGTAGAGTCCGACGAACGTGTTGGCGTCGCTGACGGGAATCTGCAGGCCGGCCGCGGTCACCTCCAGGGGATAGCGCATCATCCCGGCCACCGCGCGGCGGTCGTTGCGCGACGCCGCGTGCTGCAGGCTGGCAACGAACTGTGGCAGGGACAGTCCCGGTGACAATTGTAAAGTCGAGTCCGCGGCGGGACTGGCAAGGATGAGCAGCAGCAGGACGACGGGCACGGTCTGGTCATTCTGCCGCACCCCAATCACGTGGATCTACCAGCGGTGCTCCCACCCGGAGGCTCTCGGACGGCTGGGGCCGGTCCCCGTTACACTTGTCGGATGCGAGCCACAGCCTTCATCCTCGCGGCCGCCCTCGTCGCGTCCGCCTGTTCCACCCCGGCGCCCACCGAGCTCCCGGCGTCCACCGCGCCTGCCGCCAGCTCCACCGCGGACCGCACGTACCTGCTCGAACGGGTGGACGACGCGGCGGTGGTGCAGCTCTACGCGGACGGGTTCAGTGCCCTCCCGCTGCAGCAGAAGATCCTCGTCTGGCACCTCTACCAGGCCGCGCTGGCGGGACGCGACATCTTCATCGATCAGAAGCACGGGAACGCGCTCGAGATGCGCGGCGTGCTGGAGCAGATCGTCGCCCATCCGGCCGGGGTGGATCCGGCCACGCTGGCCGAGATCCAGCGCTACACGAAGCTCTTCTGGCTGAACAACGGCCCCTACAACAACCTCACCGCGCGCAAGTTCGTGCTGAAGTGCACGCCCGAAGCCTTCCTGGCGGCGGCGAAGGCCTCGGCGGCGGCGGGTGCGACGTTTGCCCCGCCGGCCGGCGAGACGCTCGATGCGATGCTCGCGCGGCTCGGGCCGATGTTCTTCGACCCGAACGTGGACCCCATCGTCACCAACAAGAATCCCGGGGAGGACCGGGACATCCTGCAGGCCAGCGCCAACAACCTCTACGGGGGCGTGTCGATGGCGGACCTCGAGGGTTTCAAGGAGCAGTACGGCCTGAACTCGCGCCTCGTGAAGCGCGGCGGCAGGCTCGTCGAGGAGGTCTACAAGGCCGATGGCCTGTACGGGAAGCAGATCACCGAGATCATCGAGCACCTCGAGAACGCGCAGCCGTACGCCCCCGAGCCCATGGTCAAGGCCCTGGCGTCGCTCGTGCGCTTCTATCGGACGGGCGAGGTACGCGACCGCGAGCAGTACGACATCGCGTGGGTGCAGGACAAGGACTCGCCCGTGGACACCATCAACGGCTTCATCGAGGTCTACATGGACCCGCGCGGCATCAAGGGCAGCTGGGAGGGCCTCGTCTACTACGTGAACCAGGAGAAGACGGCGCGCATCAAGACGCTGGCGGCCAACGCGCAGTGGTTCGAGGACCGCATGCCGTGGGACGCGAAGTACCGCAAGCCCAGCGTCCAGGGTATCGTCGCCAACGCGATCGACGTGGTGGTGGAGACGGGGGATTCCGGCCCGGTGACGCCGATCGGCATCAACCTGCCGAACGATCAGGCCATCCGCGAGACGTACGGCAGCAAGTCGGTGGCGTTGTCGAACGTGATCGAGGCGTACGACCAGTCCACGCCGGGCTCCATGCGCGGGGAGTTCTCGTGGACGCCCGAGGAAGCGGAGCGGTCCGCGAAGTTCGGGGCGTTCGCCTCGGCGCTCACGACCGACATGCACGAGGTGATCGGGCACGCGTCGGGCCGCCAGGCCGAGGGCAAGGCAGCGCCGCAGGCGCTCATCAAGGAGCACTTCTCCGCGCTCGAGGAGGGCCGTGCCGATCTGGTGGGCCTGTACTTCATCGCGGATCCGAAGCTGGTGGAGCTGGGCATCATTCCGGCGGCGGATCACGACGCCATCGTGCGCGCGGAGTACGAGGCCTACACGCGCAACGCGCTGGTGCAGCTTCGGCGCATCCGCGAGGGCACGCAGATCGAGGAGGATCACATGCGCAACCGGCAGATGATCGTCCGGTGGCTGATGGCCAACACGAAGGCGATCGAGCAGCGCACGCGCGACGGCAAGACCTACCTGGTGATGGTCGATCCGGCGGCGTTCCGTGAGGGCGTCGGCCGTCTGCTCGCCGAGGTGCAGCGCATCAAGTCCGAGGGTGACTACGCCGCCGCTCGGGATCTCTTCGAGGCCCATGGCGTGCACTTCGACCCGAAGCTGCGGGACGAGGTCGTGGCGCGCGTGGACAAGCTGGACCTGCCGTCGTACTCCGGCTTCGTGATGCCGAAGCTGACGCCCGTCACGGGGCCGGACGGTCAGATCACCGACGTCGCCATCTCCTATCCGATGGACCTGACAACGCAGATGCTGGAGTACTCCGGCGTCAGGAAGTGAGGGGGGTCCTGCGGTTCCCGTGACAGAGGCTTCGCACGTGTGGCTCCAACGTACTGGCTGAGCATCCATCTCGGCTACGCGTGCCGGCACTCCGGGGCGTGCTGCTCGTCGCGGTGGCCCATCCCGATCGAGCGCGATCGGGCAGCGCTGCTGCAGCGCGCCATCGACGAGGGCAGAGTGCGGACGCCCGTTGCAGCCTGGCTCGAGCCGGCCCCGCATGCCCCGGGCGACATCGCGGGCATCCTGGCACACCGGTCCGATGGCGACTGCGTGTTCCACGGGCCGTCCGGGTGTGCCAGCTACGACGTGCGCCCCAGCTCCTGCGAGCACTTCCCATACGTCTGCGTGACCGACGCACGGGGCGTTCACGTCACGTTGTCGCACTACTGTCCGACGGCTACGAGCATGCTGTTCCGCGACGGCGTCCCGGAGATCGTGGCGGGCCCGACGATCTTCGAGGACGGGCGGCTCGCAGAGGGCCTGGACGCCCGCGAAGCGCTGCCGCCCAGGACGGAGACGCGTGCGCCCCGCCTGCTGGACTGGGACGAGGTCTCGCGCTGGGAGCAGCAGACCGTGCGAGCCGTGGCATGCGACTCGCGCATGCCCGGTCCGCCGGACCCGGCATTGTTCGCTCACGCGCGGCAGGCGGTGCCGTCGGCGCTCGCGTGGCCGGAGGCACCGCCCGGCGTGGAGCAGGCCTGGGCGCGGTGGGTGGCGCCGGCGTGGCCCTCGTGGGCTCCCGTCGTGGGCCGCTACCTGGCCGCCAAGGTGCACGCGTCGTGGTCGATGTACCTGGGGAGCGGGCCGCGGGACGTTCTCCGCGGCGTGGAGATCGCGCGCAGCGTGCTGCAGGTCGAAGCCGCTCGCCTGTGCGCACGCGCCGCGCGCGGGTTGGATCGGCCCCTGCTCGAGTCCGCGATTCGGCAGGCAGACCTCCTCCTGATCCATTACGCCGACCCGCAGCGCCTCGCACGCCGCTGAACAGCCCTTCGCCCCAGGTGTCCGCCGGGCCTCGGCGGGCAAGCCCGACTCCCGACACCCGATTCCCGTCTCCCGACACCCGACTCCCGTATGATCTCCCCATGCCCCCACGCATCGCCGTGCTCTCCGCCCTCGTCCTCTCCGGCACCATCGCCATCGTGGTGCAGATCGGCGCCGCCCAGCGGCCCCAGCCCCCCGGCGCCGAATTCAGCGGTGCCGCGTTCCGGTTCACCGAGGTCAAGCCTGGCATCTACCATGCCGTCGGCACCGGGGCCCTCTCCGTCGGATGCAACGCGTCGATTGTCGTCAACGACGACGACGTGCTCATCGTGGACTCGCACAGCACGCCCGCCGCGGCGTGGGCCCTCGCCGAGCAGGTGAAGACCATCACGGACAAGCCGATCCGTTACGTGATCAACACGCACTTCCACTGGGACCACGTGCACGGCAACCAGGTCTACGGGCCGGGCGTGGAGATCATCGGGCACGAGTTCACGCGCCGCATGCTCGCGTCGGGCGAATCGATGCGCGGCCGCTCGTACGACATGTTCATCGGGGCGATCCCGTCCCAGATCGCCGAGCTGCGCAAGCAGGTGGCGGCGATGGCCGACGCCGACGCGAAGCGGAAACTGGGTGATCAGCTGAGGGTGCAGGAGCAGTACCAGCTCGCCACGGCCAGTGTGAAGCCGCAGCCGCCCACCGTCACGCTCACCGATTCGCTGACGCTGCACCGCGGTGGTCGCGAGATCCGGCTGCTGTTCCTCGGCCGCGGCCACACCGGCGGCGACGTGGTCGTGTACCTGCCGAAGGAAAGGGTCGTGGCCACGGGCGACCTGCTGGGCGCGGGCCCGTCCTATCTGGGCGACGCCTACGTCACCGAATGGGTCGAGACGCTCGATCGCCTGCGCGCGCTCGACTTCGACTGGGTGCTGCCCGGCCACGGGGACGCCTTCCAGGGCAAGGCGAAGATCGACCACTTCCAGGCGTACTTGAAGGACTTCTGGCAGCAGGCGAAGCGGCTGCACGACGAGGGCCTGAGCGCCGAGGAGGCCGCCCGCCGGATCGACCTGCGCTCGCACTCCGCGAACTACCCGACGATCCGCGACGCGGGCATCCTGAACCACGGCGTCTATCGCGCCTACGATCAGATCGAGGGACGGGTACAGTAAGGGCGCGCTTCGCGCGTGGGCCTCGGGTGGGCGGCGCTGCGCGCCGTGGGCGGGCCTTCGGCCCGTGGGACGCGGCAAGGTCGTCGCGAAACACGTCGGAGAGGAGTGCGGATCGGTGAAGGTCGCCACCTGGAACGTCAACGGTGTCCGCGCGCGGCAGGGTGAGCTGCTCGCGTGGCTGGCCGCCGAGCGGCCGGACGTCGTGTGCCTGCAGGAGATCAAGGCGTCGATCGACCAGATGCCCTTCGATCTCCGGGACGTGGATGGCTACTGGGCCTTCTGGCACGGGCAGAAGGGCTACTCGGGCGTGGCACTGCTCGTCTCCAAAGCGCTGGCTGTTGCCCAGCCGTCGGTCGAACACCCCGCGTTCGACTTCGAGCAGCGGATCGCGACGCTCGACCTGCTCGTGGGCGCATCGCCCATCACCGTGGCTTCGGTCTACGTCCCGAACGGCGGCAAGGACTACGAGGCCAAGCTGCGGTTTCTCGCGGCGCTCGACACGTGGGCTGAGGACGCGGCCCGCGAGCAGCGGCGGCTGGTGGTCTGCGGCGACCTCAACGTGGCGCGCACGGACCGCGACATCCACCCGAAGGAGCGGAAGCCGAACCAGATTGGCGCCCGCCCTGACGAGCGGGCGGCGCTCGAACGGGTGCTCTCGCGGGGCCTCGTGGACCTGGGGCGCGCCCTCGATCCCGACAACGACAACCTTTTCACCTGGTGGGCGCCCTGGCGCAACCTGAAGCAGCGGAACATCGGCTGGCGCATCGATTACGTCCTCGCCTCCGCCCCGTTGGCCGCCCAGGCCACCTCGGCCGTCGTGCAGCGCGAGGTGGGCACGAGCGACCACGGACCCGTGGTCGTCAGCTTCGGGGACGACAAGTGAATAGAGAAGTGAAGCAAAGGCCCTGAAGGGCTTAGCGCCAGTTGACCAGCAGTGTCGCCGGCGGGGCGGCGGCGGGCGCGGCGGGCAGGTTCAGCAGGAACCGCTGGCCATCCGGCGTCACGTCGAACGTTCTGAGGTCCGCTCTCGTATCGAATAACGTGGACGTCGCGGCCGCGGCGTTCAGTCCCCTTCCTAATGCCGGCGTGGCAACGTGGATTGCCGATCCGCGTCGGAAGAACACCTCGCGGCCATCGCGGCTCCATCGCGGATCGCTGCCCCCTCCGCTCGTCACGCGCTCGCGCGTGCCGGGCCCAGGGGAGCGGTCCCGTAACGGCTCCACGTAAATCTCGAACCGGCCGGATTCGTCGGACGCATACGCCAGCCAGCGACCGTCCGGCGAGATGACCCCCTGCACGTCCGCGAACGGGGTCTCCACTACGGCCCGAGGCTCGCCCTCGCCCCTCACCGGAACGATCCACAGGTCCTCGCGCGTTGCCGCCATTCTCCGCGAGACGACGACGGAGCCGCCATCCGGCGTCCAGTCCGTCACCCGCACGGGCTCGTCGAACCGCCGGACCGTCTCGGCCGGCAACACCGCCCCGGCGCCGCGCACCGTGAGGGCGCGCCCTGCCGAAATCCACGCCACGCGCAGGCCGTCGGGCGACCACGCGGGCGACTCGTCCGCGTCGATGGAGAGCGACACACGCGCGGGCATGAGGCTCGAGCCGTCGTATTGCACGACGTCGAGCGTCCGCAGCAGCGGCTCGAGCACCGTGGCCACCACGCGGCGGCCGTCCGGCGCGATGCGCACGGACCACAGGTCGCCAGGCGAGCCCAGCGTGCCCGCGGGCTCGCCATCCCGCCTCACCCACGCCAGCTGGCGCTCCGACGACACCGGCGGGCTGTAGATGAGGACGTCGCCGGCAGCGGTGGCCAGCAACTGCCCGTGTGGCGTCTGCCCGACGCTCACGCCCAGCACGGTTGCGCGCCCGGTGAGCCGGCGCTCGCCCACGTCGAGCGCCTGGGCCACCAGTGCGCCGTCGTTCGAAAAGACCAGGTGGTCGGCCACGACCACCCCGTGCGAGGCCGTGCCCACCAGCCGCTCGCGCCGCGAGGGGTCCCCGAGCGACGTGAGCCACACCCCCTGCCTGGCCTGGGCCTCGGCCCTGGCGCGCACGAAGAAGACGAGATGCTCGCCGTCTGGCAGGAACACGGGAAAGGCGTGCGCCAACTCGCCGGCAGCCGCGTCGGGCGAGGACAGCACCCGCGTGTCGCCGTCGGCCGTCCTGACCGTCAAGCCGTCGTCGCTTCCTGCGGCAAAGACGAGGTCGCCCCTCGCGTTCCACGACGCTCCTCGAGGCATCTCGGCAGGGACCAGCTCGTCGACGGACGCTCCTTCGAGCGTGAACGAGCGAATCGCGCCAGCGGAGAAGAACCCGATGCGTGCTCCGTCCGGGGACCAGAAGGGAAGCGTCGCTGTCTCGGTCCCGGGCAGCGGCGTGGCTGACCCGGTCCTGAGATCCTGCAGCCACAGCTGGACGGCGCCCTCGCGCGTGCCTGGGAACACCACGCGCCGGCCGTCCGGTGCCAGGGCCAGTCCAAACGGGAAGTCGGGCCCCGCGCCGGGCTGCACGCCCGGCGGAGCGGTCCAGGTGGCACGCACGGGTGCGGCCGGCAGGGGCGGTTCTTCCCTCAGGTGATGGACCGCGGGCACGGCCACGGCGATGAGCAGCGCAGCCAGGGCGATCGCCGCCCCCGTAAGCCAGCGGCCCGAAGGCGGTGATCTATACTCGTCGCTCAAGCACGATCCAGGAGGTTCCCGCGCATGTCGATTCGTCCCATAGTCCTGGTTGCCACGATGGTCGTGGCCAGCCTGCCCGGCGCGTCGGTTGCGCTCGCGCAGGACCCCCCGACGCGCCGTCCGGATGTCATCTACGTGCCCACCCCCGAGGCCGTCGTCGAAGCCATGCTGCAGGTCGCCAACGTTGGCAAGAACGACATCGTGTACGACCTCGGCTGTGGTGACGGCCGCATTCCCGTGACGGCCGCGAAGAAGTACGGCGCGCGCGGGGTCGGCATCGACATCGATCCCCAGCGTATCAAGGAAGCGAACGAGAACGTCGCCAGGAACAACGTGGGCGACCGGGTGAAGATCATCCAGGGCGACCTGTTCGAGCAGGACCTGAGCCAGGCCACCGTGGTCACGCTCTACCTGCTGCCCTCGCTGAACGTGAAGCTGATGCCCAAGCTGATGAAGGAGCTGAAGCCGGGCACCCGCATCGTCTCGCACGCCTTCGACATGGGCGACTGGAAGCCGGAGAAGGAGCTGGACGTCGAGGGCCGGAAGGTTTACTACTGGACTATTCCGAAACGGTAGCTGTCTGAAGAGCGTCCATTGGTGATTGACGATTGACGATTGCGCGATTCACTGATGATTGAGTGATTGGGCATTGGATTGGGCGATTGGGTAACTGAGCCATCGTGTGATTCGGCTGCTCGTCCCGCTGGCGCGTGACAACCGTCGCGACGCGCGGGCCATAGACGAATGGCCCAATCCGCCAATCACCCAATCGGCAATCCAATACGCAGTGCCCCAATCGCCCGATCGTCAGTGAATCGCTCAATCGTCAATCAGCAATCGCCAATGGGCTATTCACCGGCGCGGCCTTCCAGGAGCGCTTCAGTGCTCACCGTCTGCGGCCCGTTCTCGGTGCACACGGCGAAGCGCGACTGGTACATCGACACGCCAGCGTACTCCCCTTTCTTGTTGACGATGTAGAAGCTCAGGCCGAAGTTGGGAAGGCCGCGTGAATTCAGGAGCCGCTTCTCGACGGTGTTCTGCTGCACGCGCCGGAGGGCCTCCATGCCGGCGTCCTTCGGCGATTTCCCCATGCGCATCTGCTCGACGATGAGGAACGAGCAGAGGTTGTAGAGATTGGCCTCGCCGCGGCCGGTCGAGCCGGCGGCGCCCACCTCGCCGTCCACGTAGAGCCCGGCCCCAAGGATGGGGGAATCGCCCACGCGGCCGGGGATCTTCCACGCGAGACCGCTCGTTGTCGTGACGCCGCACACCTCGCCCTTGCTGTTGACGCCGTCGCAGTTGATGGTCCCCCAGAAGTGGTCCGGGTCGATCAGGCCGTCCCGCACCATGCCCAGCCCGGCCATCATCATCGCGTCGCCCCGCTTCTTCGGGTCGAGGTAGTGCTCCGGGTCGATCCGGCGCTTCCACTCCAGCCACAGCCCGCGCGATTTCTCGGTGTTCAGGTCGTCCTCGATCTTGAAGCCCATGTTGCGCGCGAAGTCCTGGGCCCCCTTGCCGACCAGCAGGTGATGGTCGGTATTCTCGAGCACGGCCTTCGCGACCAGTGACGGCGTGCGCACGCCCTCGAGGCCGGCCACGCCGCCGGCCCGCTTCGTCGGCCCGTGCATGCAGCACGAGTCCAGCTGGACCACGCCGTCCGCGTTTGGCAGCCCACCGTAGCCCACGCTGCTGTCGGCCGGGTCGAGCTCGCACAGGTTCACGCCCGCGACGAGCGCATCCAGCACGTCCGAGCCCTTGGTAATCATCTCGAAGGCAACCTGGACGCCGGTCTTCGTCCCGCCGTTCTTGTACACGTTGCCGTTGTCCGACGAGATCACCACCGGCTTCACCCCGGTCTGGACGGCAGGGGCCTTCCCGAAGAGCGTAGCCGGTGTGGCCAGCGCCACGCCGGCGGCGGTGCTGGTCTGGACGAACTGGCGGCGGGTGAGCGTCTGCGGCATGCCAAGAACCTCCTGAACGGGCGGCATCCTACCAGAGTTCCTGTCTCCCGTCCCGGGCAGCAAGATTTTCGTGAGGGAACGGAATTCCGTTTGACGCTTCCGTCTAGTGAGAGAGGAGGCAGCATCGTGCAACGCGCCATCATCGGTGGTCAGCCAGGGCGCCTCATCATCTGGGGTGAAAGTCAGCCGGACTGACGACTTGTCCGTCCGCCCGTGGCGGATAATGGGCACGTGACCGTTCATAGGGCACGCACCCCATTCGTGCGTCTCGCGCTCTGGACCACCGCCATCACCTATCTGCTCATCCTCGTGGGTGGGCTGGTCCGGGCCTCGGGAGCCGGCCTGGGCTGCCCCGACTGGCCTCGGTGCTTTGGCTCCTGGTTCCCGCCGGCTTCCGCCGCCGAGCTTCCGCCCCAGTTCGACCCGTCGCAGTTCAACCCGACGCTGATGTGGACGGAGTACCTGAACCGTCTGCTCGGCGTGACCACCGGCTTCGCCATCCTGGCGACCACGGTGTCGGCCTGGCGGCATCACCGCCGGGATCCGCACATCCTCTGGCCGACGGTCGCGGCGCTGCTGCTCACGGCCTACGAAGGCTGGCTGGGCGGCCGCGTGGTCGCGCACGAGTTGGCGCCCTGGATCGTCACGGCCCACCTGGTCGTTGCCATCGTCATCGTCCTGCTGTTGCTCTACGCGACCGTCTACGCCATCTACCGACGGCCGGTCCTGGCCCTGACCGGCCGTCCCGGCTCCTCGACGGCGGACGAGGACGAGCGGGCGCCGCGCACGGCGCTGCTTGCGACCATCGTCATCATGATTCTCGTGACGCTGGGCCAGGTCGCCATCGGCACGCAGGTGCGCGGGAACATCGACGACGCGCTGGATCACGGCGTGGCTCGGGAGGCCGCGCTGGCGACGGTGGGGACTCTGGACGGCGTGCATCGCACGGCCGCGCTGGCCGTCATGTCGCTGGCGATGATCGCGCTGCTCATGGCGTGGTCGAAGCACCCGCACGAGAAGGTCGTCCTCCAATGGACCTACGGCGTGGTCGCGTTGGCGGCTCTTCAGGTGGTGATTGGTGGCATCATGGCGTTCGTGTCGCTGGCGCCCGCGGCGCAGGTGCTGCACCTGACGGTCGCGAGCCTGTTGATGGGCGCGCAGATGGTGCAGCTGCTGGTCACGTGGTGGGAGTAGGCACAGACGTTCGAAGCACGGACGTTCAAGGCACGAAGGAGAGGGCCATGTCTCTGCTGCGGCGACTGGTTGTGACCGAGGCGCTTCTCGTGCTGGCGGCCTGTTCGTCGCAGCAGCCACCGCCGGCGCCGGTGGCCGACACGGCGGCGCACCCGGAGCACGCGGCCGATGCGGCCACGCCCGCGCCGCGGACGACGTTGCTCGGCAATCTCGGCAAGTACGGCCGCGCGATCACCACCACGAACGCCGAGGCGCAGCAGTTCTTCGACGAGGGGCTGGCGCTGCTCTACGGCTTCAACCACGACGAGGCCTTCCGCTCGTTCGCGCGCGCCGCGGCGCTGGACGACCGGGCGCCCATGCCGCACTGGGGCATGGCGCTCGCGCTTGGCACCAACATCAACGATCCGGCGCCCGCCGAGCGCGTGGCGAAGGCGTACACGCACCTGGCGGCCGCCCGGGAACGCGCGGCCAACGGCAGCGCGGTGGAGCAGGAGCTGATCGCGGCGCTGGCCAGGCGGTATGTGGAGAATCCCACGGGCGACCAGTCGGCTCTGGAGCAGGCCTACTCCGACGCGATGGGCGAGGTTGCCGCTCGGTATCCCGAGGACGCGGACGTCCAGACGCTGTATGCCGAGAGCCTGATGAACCTGAGACCCTGGCGGCTGTACGACGCCGAGGGCAAGCCGGCGCCCGGCACGGACCGGATCGTCGCCACGCTCGAGCGCGTGCTCGCCCAGCATCCCGAGCATCCGGGGGCGAACCATTACTACATCCATGCCGTGGAAGCGTCGAAGACGCCGTGGCGCGCGAGCGAGTCCGCGAAGCGACTCGAGACGCTGGTCCCGGGCGCGGGCCACCTGGTCCACATGCCGGCGCACATCTACATCCGCACCGGGCAGTACGCGCGCTCCGCGAAGAGCAACGCCGATGCCGCGCGCGTGGACGAGGGCTACTTCAAGTTGGCCGGCCAGCAGGGGATGTACCCGGCGATGTATTACGGCCACAACCTGCAGTTCGAGTCGGCCGCCGCGATGTTCGCGGGCAGCTTTGCGCAGGCGCGCCGTGCCGCCCGGCGCACGGTGGAGCTCCTCGAGCCGATGGCCGACATGTCCCCGATGCTCGAGCCCTACGCCTTGCAGGAAGGCTGGGTGCTGCTGCGCTTCGGCCGCTGGGCCGACGCGCTGCAGGTGAAGGCACCGCCGGCCACGCGCACCGTGCAGGCGGCGCTGTACCGCTACGTCCGCGGCGCGGCGCTGGCTGGGCAGGGGAAGGTGGACGAGGCCGTGCGCGAGCAGCAGGCGATGGCCGAGGCCACGAAGAAGGTGCCGGAGGACCTGATGATCAGCGCGACGAACCTCGGGCACGCCATCCTCGAGGTGGCCGATGCCGACCTCGCCGGCCGCATCGCGGCGGCGCGGGGAGACCACGCGGCGGCCGTGGCCGCCTTCACCCGCGCGGTAGCGGCCGAGGACAAGCTGGGCTATAACGAACCGCCGGACTGGCTGCTGCCCACCCGCGAGCGGCTGGGGCTGGAGCTGCTGGCAGCGGGCCGACCTGATCAGGCGGAGAAGGCGTTCCGCGCGGATCTCGAGCGCAATGTCGGCAACCCCCGATCGCTCTATGGCGTGTGGAAGAGCCTCGAGGCGCAGAAGAAGGGCGACATGAATGGCGCGCGCAAGGCGTTCGTGGAGGCGTGGGCCGCGGCCGACGTGACCCTCGGCCCGGACCTGCTCGGCACCTCGCGCTGAGCGGCCGGGACTGAGTCCCGACCCATGACCCTCTTCCTCGCCTATCTCGCCGTCACGGCCATCTTCGTCCTTACGCCGGGATCGACCACTGCCGTCGTCGTCAAGAACACGCTGGAGGGCGGCCACCGCGCCGGGCTCGCGGCCGCGTTGGGCGCGGCGCTCGCCAACTCGACGCACGCCACGCTGGCGGGGCTCGGCCTCTGGGCGCTCGTCGGGCGATGGCCGGCGGCGCTCGACGCCTTTCGCCTGGGTGGCGCCGCCAACCGGGCCGGGCTCGGCCTGAGGAGCCTCGCGCGCGTGTGGCCTCATCGCGTGACGCCGC
>JBFWQE010000070.1:0-26109 GCA_050249615.1 Vicinamibacterales bacterium | reverse complement strand
GAAGAGGTAGCCGTAGGCGTTCCGGGCGACCGCGCGCAGGTACACACCCGGGTGCTCCCAGAGCGCGACCGCGGTCAGTCGGCGGTAGCGCGACACCAGCTCCGGATACGGCAGGCCGGTGGCGTCGTTTGCGATGTGCAGGACGTTCGGCGTGGTGGTACTCGGAATGTCGTCGGGGTGGGCCGTTCGCCAATCCCGATAGATCCTGATCAGCGTCTGGTCCACGGGGTTGGCGACCTCGAGGTGTTCGAGCAGCCCCTGCCCGTGGTTCACCAGGCCGAAATGGGCCGTGATCACCGCATGGCCGGAATAGGCGTAGTGCATGGCCGGCAGCGCGAGCACGAACGCCGCCGCGCTCGCGGCGAAGGCCGCCGGAGCGGCCCATCGGCTGCGCTCCGCTCCCGGTCCCGACGGCGGCCGCAGCCACATCCAGAGCATGAAGAGCGGCAGCAGCAGGGCGAACTGCATGCGCGTCATCATCAGCAGGCCCGCCGCGATACCGGCCCTGGCGGCGCGCGCGGACGTGCCCTGCCGCTGATGATCGAGCACGAGGTAGAGCGCCAGGCACAGCAGGACGGTCGCGAGCGTCTCGGTGAGCAGCAGCCGCGAATACGCGACGTGAAACGGCAGGATCGAGAACGTCAGCGCGCCGACCAGCGCGGCGCGCGTCCCGAACGACACCGTCCGCAGCAGCCGGTAGACGAGCACCGGGAGCAGGGACGCCAGGAGAAAGTTCAGGAGCAGGATGAAGCTCAGGTTCTGCTGCAGGACGTAGTGGATGATCCAGGGCAGCAGCAGGGACCGCGATCCCGGCCAGTTGTAGATCGACTCGTAGCGGGCGTGGGCATCGAAGTAGCTGAGGAACGCGCGCCCGTCGGGGGGCACGACGATGCCCTGCGGGAGGCCGGCCGCGGCGATGTTGACGAGCAACTGGAAGAGGACGAGCCCCACGCCGACGCGCCATTCTCCTGCGCCCGCCGCGGGCAGCAGGAACCGGCTCGCCACCCCTCCGACTGAAACCGCGGCAGCAAGCAGGACCAGGAGCGTGGGAAGGTCGGCTCGGGGCGGCGGGAGCACGAGGTTCGGCTCGAAGCGGACCTGCAGAGCAGGGTCGATGCCGGATGCGGCGACGATGGCGCTGCCGCCGCTCATCGTGAGCGATTCGACCTGCCACAGCGGCTGCAACCCCTCGACGGCCAGATCCCGGCGCGAGCCGTCCGGCCCCTCGATGCGAAGGTTCGCGATCGTGTACCGGCCCGGCCTGTTCCCCGGATCGATTCTCAGCCACCGGTAGGATCCGGAACGGAGCGGGAAGCGGTACGTGCGGGCCGTGCTCCCCGGCGACAACACGCGCAGGATCGACGCGTCCTGGCCGGTCTCGGGGCCCCCTCGGTCGTAGAACACCTGCACGACCCCCGCCTGCTCGCTCTGGACGTCGAGGGCGACGTTGTACGGGCGGCGGTGGTGCCAGTGCAGGAGGAGAGCCATGACCGGCACCGCCAGGAGGAGCGCGATTGCGGCACGGTAGACGCCCTGCCCCGGCTCCCATTCGAATGGCCATGCCAGCAGGCGCACGGGCCACATGATATGACATCGGGCTACAATCGGCCTTCGGCATGCCCCGCATCCTGACCATCTTCCACCGCACGGGCACGTCGTCGTATCCCGAGGCGGAGGCGGAGCTCGCCGGGCTCTACGCGACACAACTGCCCGGAATCGATCGCGACGTCGTTGTCGTGGACAATGCCCTGCCGCCGGGCGTCGCCGAGGAGCAGGCGGGGCGCATCGTGCTCGGCGGCGACAACAGCGCCAGCGAGTTCTCGGGCATCGACGCGGCGCTCGCGTGGCTCGGGCCCCGGGTGCATCGATACGACCTCGTGAACCTCGTGACCTCTGCGTTCAGGCAGCTGTACGTCGCCTATCTCGAGCGGTTCCGGCCCGATGTCGTGGCCGCCCTCATCGGCCGGCGGGCGTGCATCGGGCACATCGACTGCTACAACGAGCCCATCGAGGTGCTCTCGTATCGCAGCCAGCACTGGCTCCGCACGAGCTTCGTGATGCTCCCCCCGCGGGAGCTGATGCTGGTAGGCACGATGGTCTCGGTGCGCCCTTCCCCGCAGTGGTTCAGCGGCCGCGCCGAGGCGCCGTTCGCGGACGAGGCGCCGCTCTCCGCCACCTACCGGAAGTACCTCCTCGACTGGCTGCTCGGTGAGGACATCGGCCAGGGTGTGCGGTGGCACAAGACGATGTCGCTCGAGGGGGAGGGGCTGGCGGTCTTCGAGCGCAAGGCGACGGCGATCCTCAACGAGCACCTGTTCGGCATCCGCCTGCGCGCGGCCGGGTGCAGGGTGATCGACGTGACGTGGCTCTCGACGATGATCGGGGCCGGCCGGCCCGTCGACTGGACGACGCCGTGGTGGCAGCAGCTGGCGGAGCGGGACAGGGACGCCATGCGTATCGAGCCGCCCGCACCTGCCGCGTCGGCCCTCGTCGCGGCGTCGTCTCCCGTCGAAGCCGGCCAACCGGCCCACGACCAGAACGCCGCCTATGATCTGCAGACCACCGAGGTGATGCGACGCGTCCTCGGCGAGGCATCCGCCTGCCTCGACATTGGCGCGCACGAGGGCAGCGTGCTCCGCGAGATGGTGACGATTGCCCCGCGCGGCGCCCATCACGCGTTCGAACCGCTGCCTCACCTGGCCGCAAGGCTGCGCACCGAGTTTCCCGCGGTCACCATCCACGAGGCGGCTGTCAGCGATGCGCCGGGCCGGGCGCGCTACGTGTTCGTCGAGAACGCGCCTGCGTACAGCGGTCTGCGCGAGCGCGAGTACGACCGCCCGGATCCGAGGAAGACGCTGCTGGATGTCTCGGTCGTACGGATCGACGATGTTGTTCCTCCTGACACGCCCGTGGACTTCATCAAGCTGGACATCGAGGGCGGTGAGTTCCACGCGCTCAGGGGCGCGGCCCGCACCATCGAGCGACGCCATCCCGTCATCGTGTTCGAAGCCAGCGCGCGATCCACTGGCAAGTACGGCGTGACCCCTGAGGACATGTTCACCCTGCTGGAGGGCGAGTTCGGCTATCGCCTGTCCACGATGCAGCGCTGGCTCCTGGGCGCGCCGCCGATGTCGGTGGAGGAGTTCGCTCGGAACTGGTACGGCGGGCCGGAGTACTACTTCATCGCCTATCGGGCGACATGATGCCGCGCGACAGCCCTGTCCGCTCCAGCATCTGCGGCGACGGGCACGCCTCCACCAGCGCCGCGATGTTCGTCAGCAGCGCCCGCGCCGTCGAGTCCCACGTCCACGCCGCGGTGGCCGGGTTCGTGCCCAGGGGGACGCCGTCAACGGCCTCCCCGCGCTCGAGGCGCCCCAGGATGTCCACGAGCGACCGCTCCGAGCGGAACGTGATGAGCCGGCCAGGGCCCCGATAGCCCGCGGCGAGTTCGGCCACCAGCGGCGACTCGCGCGCCACCACCGTGCGGTCGTACGCCAGCCCCTGCACGATGGGCAGCCCGAAGCCCTCGTAGAACGACGGGAACACCACGACCCCGGCGCGCGCGTAGTACGACTGCACGGTGCCCTCGTCCACGCCCCCGCTGTCGAACCGTCTCACTCGCGCCGTGCGCGGCTGGTCCCGGTCCCCGAACACCACCATCGTCTTGTTGGGGAAGGCGCGCGACAGCAGGTCCACGGTGGGTCCGATGTGCTTGTGATCGTACCGGTTGCCGAGGATCAGCCAGTACGGCTCCTCGCACGCCGCCGCCGCGCCGGCGCCGTCCACGGCGTAGTCGATCGCGTGCAGCGACAGCGGGCAGGCATCCAGCAGGACCGACGGTCGCGCCGCGAACCGGTTCTCGAATCGCTGCCGCGAGAAGGCGGAGATGAAGAAGATGCCGTCCGCCTCCGCCGCCATCCGCTGCCACACCGCGTCGAGCCCGGGTGGCGCCGGATAGAGGATGTCCCACGAGATGGTGTCGAGCATCCAGTAGGCCGTGACCGCGGCCCGCTCCGCCAGCGTGTCAACCTCCATGTCGGCCCAGGGCTGGGAGAGCCGCAGGCCGGCCGCGAACCGCTCACCAGGCGCGGAGGTGCACAGGCGCCACTTCGGATAACGCGAGGCCAGTCGGTAGTGATCCGACGCCTCCGGGTACACCCACAGGCAGATCGACGCGTCCGGTCGCGCGCGGTGCAACGCGTCGCAGATGTTCAGGATGACCAGCGACGTGCCGTTGTGCACCTCGGTGAGGTTGCGGCCGTCCAGCAGCAGCGTCTGTGGCCCATCCACGGCCGCAGCCAGGAGCCGCTCGCCGTTGCGGGCGCGCGCATCCGGTGTCTCCGCGCCCGTGCGGATCGTCTCCGGGAACGCGCGCGTCACTGCCGCCAGGCCCTCTTCCGCGCAGCCCCACGACCGGGCCGTGTCGGCCGGGAGATCCGCCGCCGCGCGATTGCACTGCACTGTGCGGAAGCCGGCGCGGCGCGCGCGGACCGTGTAGTCGGCCAGCGCAGGCCACAGGGCGCCGGCCCCGTCCCCGAACGGAAGACCGCACGCCAGCTCGCGCCGGATGAGCATGCACGGCGCGAGGTGCTCCGAGAGGACCCGGTAGTCCGGCAGGGAAGCGAGGACACGCAGGGGCAGCGTGTCGCCGGTGGGCCGCATGGTCGACGGCGCGTGGACGCGCGCCGTCCCAGGGTCCACGAACCGCGGTACCGCCGTCCCGAAGAGGGGATCCAGGTCGAGCGCTTCCATGAGCGCGCCCACGCATTCCGCCGTCGGCAGTGCGCCCGCGGCCACGATCAGCAGCGCCCCGTCGATGTCCGCCGCCGCGTCGAAGGCCCATGCGCAGGCCCGAGCATCGCCGGTCGTGGGCACGACGGTCCAGGAGCCGGAGGCCGCTCCCTCGAGTGCTGGCGGTGCGACCACCACGGCGCGCGAGACGAGCGCACCGAGCCGATCGGCCCTGGCGAGCGCGGCGAGCGACTCGCGGGCGTCCGCTCCCGACAGGGCGGAGAGGTCGATGAACGCGGCGATTGGGACTGGTGGCCGCACGCTCACGCTACTCCTGCCCAACGCGCGCCCGCGCGAGGAAGCGGGCCACCCGCTCGTCCAGCTCCCGGTAGACGGTTGCCGGCGACAGCTCGCGCGTGATCGCGGCGACGGCTCTCTCATCGAACGGCGACTGCGCCTGCACGAGGTGGCGCGCGACCTGGTCCGCGAAGTCGTGCCAGTCGCCCGCCTCCGCCACGAAGGGGATGAGCGACGCCGGGAGGCCGTCGCGGTTGTGCGGCCACCCCACGACCGGCCTCAGAGCAGCGACCGCCTCCACGGTCTTGATCTTGAGGCCCGTCCCGGCCACCGCGGGGTTGATGACGACACGGGCCGCGGCGTACTCGTGCGCCAGGTCCGGCACGTGGCCCAGGACCGCCACACCGGGCGTGCCTGGCGGCACGGCGCGTCCCACGCCACCGGCCACGCGCAGCTCCGCCTCCGGGACGGCCGCTCGCACCCGGGGCCAGGCGAACCGCAGGAAGTCGCGCAGCCCGACGATGTTCATCGGGTTGCCGGACGCGGGAAGAAAGGCGACCGGATGATCTGGCCACGGGACGGCGCTGCCGACGGCGGCATCCACGCCCGCGACGATGACGTCGGTGCGGGGAGCGAGAGCGCGAAGCGCCTCCGCATCCGACGCATGGATGCCGAGTACGACGTCTGCCCGCGTCAACAGTCGGGACTCCGCGGCCGAGTCGAGGCCCACATCGCGAATGCCGTAGGCGGCCACGCCGTGACCCTTCTGTGAGAACACGTCGTGGGTGTCCACGATGCGCAGCGACCCTGCGCCGATGGCGGTGAAGACTCGCGACATGAAGACGTACTCGGCCACCACGATGGAGGGGCCGAGCGCCCGCGAGAGGGCCACGGCCGCGGTGAACACCGTGTCGTGGCAATACCCTCGATCGGTCGCCTCGAACGCCGCGTCCGCACCCGATGCCGCGGTGGCCGCGGGAAGATCGGCCAGCGACGAGAGCACATCCGGGACGTCCCGCAGGCGGTACTCGATACGTCCATCGGGCCGGCAGAGGACGACGTTGCCGATCGTGGCGGCCAGGTGCTCGAACGCACCGGGGGCGGGCGGCTCGTTGGCGAGCGGCGCCAGCACGAGAACGATGCCATGGCCGCGGGCCTGGAAGTGATCCAGGAGCCGTGAGAGCCGGTATTCGTTGCCGGCGCGCACGGGCCACGGCGAGACGTGGCTGACGCACAGCACGGCCGGCGGCGTGGTGCTGCGGCCGGACACCTGGAGCACGATCGGCGCGTGCGGTGTGTCGGGAGGCTCGACAGGTGCGCCCACGGCCACCCGGCCTTCGGCCTGGCCATATCGCAGGAAGTGGGTGAGCGGCTCCCTGCCGTCGGCAGCGATGTCCGGGTTCCGGGAGAGGTATCCCTGGACCGAGAAGGACGGCGAGGGGTCGCGACCTTCCCGCCACCCGTGCCGCAGGTAGTGGAACACGGGATTCGCGTCCCTGGCCACGTCCTCGTTGCGGGACAGATACCACGCCGGATCGAACCACGGGTTCGGCTTCAGCCCCTCGCGCCAGCCGTCCCGCAGGAAGTGCGCCAGCGGGTTGATGCCGCGCTCGCGAAGGTCCGGGGCCTGCGCGAGATAGAAGCTGGTGGCGAAGAGCGGGTGCGGATCCACGTCCTCGTCCAGCGCGTGCCGCACGTAGTGCTGCAGGGCGTTCTCGCCGCTGGCGTGCACGTCGGGCCGTCGCTGCCAGTAGAAGCCGATATCGAACAGCGGGTGCGGTGAGCGCCCTTCGGCGGCGCCGTGCCGGACGAAGTGGTCGAGCGGATTGGCGCCCTGGACGTCCGGGTTGGACTCCAGGTAGTGCCGCGTGGAGAACAGCGGGTGCGGATCCACCATCTCCGTGGTCGCTGTCGCCAGGTAGTGCACGAGCGGATTGACGCGGGCCCGCACGAGGTCCGGCCGCTGGTCCACGTAGAACCGCGCGTCGAAGAGCGGGTGCGGCGACGCGGCGCCCAGGAACCCCACGTGCAGGAAGTGGCTGAGGGGCGTGGCCGCGTGCACGGCGCCCTCCGGCCACTGGGCCAGGTAATGGCGCGCGTCGAACAGCGGGTGTGGATGGCGCAGCTCCCAGCCGCCGTGGCGCAGGTAGTGCTGGAGCACCCCATCGGCCGCGGGGACGTCCGGGTTCCGCTGGCGGTACCACGCCGCGTCGAAGAGCGGGTGCGGCGACTGGCCGGCGGCATCACCCGCGGTGAAGAAGTGCGCCAGCTGGCCGGGGCCAGGCGGCACGCCGGTCACCGCCGCGTAGTGGGCGGGAACGAAGAGCAGGCTCTCTGCCAGCAGCGCGACCTGCGCGCGCCAGGACTGCCTGGTCAGCCGCGCGAGGCCCCGCGCGAACGCGATTGGGCGCCGCACCGCCGTTTGTGGGTGCAGGTGGGCGTCCCGCAGGCGCGCCAGCGCCCGCACCGCGGCCGACGTGCCCGGTGTGCCCGACGTCGCCGAGGTTCGCACCGCGGGAATGGCCTGGGCGGCCTGGGTGAGCGCCTGCCGCGCGCGTGTCTCGGCATCGTGCCGCACCTGGTGCATCGCGCGCTGCCTGGCCCGGAGCTGCGCCGCCTGCTCGCGGGCGAACCGCTCGAGCGAGGCGTTTCGCGAGGCAAGGTCCGCGCGATCGTCTTCCATCGCCTGCAGCTCGTCTTCCATCGCCTGCAGGCCGTGCCGGGCCTCGTCGCGCTCGGTGGTGGCACGAGCCAGCGCCGTTGCCACCGAGCGCCGGGCGTCCTCCAGTTCCGCCAGCCGGGCGCGCAGCGCCGCCTGCAGCGCCTCGTGCACGGAGGCGGCCTCGGCGTGAGCGCGCGCGGCCTCCGCATAAGTGCGTGAGGCCTCATCCAGTTGGCGGGTGAAGTCTTCGCGTTCCGCCTCCGCGCGGTCCATGGCCTCCTGCAGCGCGGATTGGAGGCGATCCACCTCGCGGCGCAGATCGTCCCGGCCGGTGGCCGCCTGGCGAAGGGCTTCGCGGAGCGACTCGACCTGGGCCTCGAGACCGGCCAGGGCCTCGAGTGATGTCCGGACAGGCATCCAGGGACGTCTCAGGCTTTCGCGGGTTTTCGCGACGGGAACCCCGGCCACCTCGTGCTGCATGTCCGCTTCGATGTCGAGGTAGCGGCTGGCATCCGCCGGCGAGATGGGGGTCCCGAGCGCATGCGCGATGGCCACGGCCAGGTCCGACACCCCGCGGGGCACGCCCGCCGCCGGCTCCGCCACCGAGCGGAATCGGAGCAGGCTCCAGTACAGGCCGCGGAAGAGCACGTACCCGTACTCCACGCGCCAGGGGGGCTCCCACTCGAGATCGAAGAACCGGAACTCGCCGCTGGCGTGCACGAGGTTGAACGGCGTCGCGTCCACGAGGCGCGACGGTACGCGGGCGGCCGTCGCGGGCCGGTGAAGGCCGGCGGCGCCGTCCAGCGCGGTGCGCCACGGTTCGGCCCACGCCGCCACCTCCGAGACGGTCCAGCCCGGCCGGTTCAGGATGGGCCCCAGGCGCGTCGTCCACACCTCGCCCGGCAGGAATGCGGCCGGCTGGTCGCGGTGCCGGACGAACCCCTCGGCGCCCGGCTCGGGCTTCGTGGCCGGCGCCAGCCGCCGATGCTCGATCGCGATGCCGTGAGCCGAGCGGCGGAAGCGCGTCTCGCGCAGGTACTCGGGGCGGCGGTTCCCGCTGAAGTGCCAGGCCAGCACGGCCTCGTCGGTGGCGCCGCTCACGGGCCGGTGCCCGGCCACCACGAGGAACGAGTTCGCCAGCTCGCGGAGCAGGCCGTTGCCGGCCGCCAGGCCCAGCGCCTGCTCGAGCGAGAACACCGGCAGCACCGGATCCTGAGGATCGGCGACGGGCATGGCGGCCACCAGGGACGCCAGGTCCGCGCTCCACTCGCGATCGTCGAGTCCAGCGGGCGTGACCACGGCGCGCGCGAACTTGTAGTCGGGCAGCGGCGCGTAGACCGCCTGGTGGCGCAAGCCGCCGTCGGCAACGAGCGCGGTCAGGTCGCGCAGGCCGAACGTGCGGGGCTCACCGGGCCGGTAGGCGTCGTTCACGCCGATCATCGCCGCGCCGAGGTGATCCTCGGGCCAGCCCGCGAGATACTTCATCCCGAGCTGGTTCTCGATGGCGATGAGGAGCACGCCTTCGTCTGCGAGCAGGCGCGCGGCCTGCCGCACGACCTGGCGCGCGGCGTCCTCACCGCCGGCGAAGCGCGAGGCCCACTCGAGCACGCCGACGAGCGTGATGGCGGTGAAGGGCTGGTCGGATCGGAAGCGCTCGAGGCGCTCGTGGACGACCGTGACGTTGTCGAGCCCGCGGCACCGTGCCGCCGTGATCGTCGCGCGGCGGCGGCTGCCCTCGAGGGCGACCACCTCGCCGCCGAGCTCGCCCAGGTAGCGGGTGAGCGCGCCGCAGCCGGAGCCGACCTCGAGCGTGCGGCCGCGAAGGTGTGGCTCGAAGGGCCGCAGCAGGTTGGCGCGCGCCGGGCTGAGGTGATAGCGCGTCGGCCAGTCCACGGCCCGCGCGGCCAGTTCCGTCGAGTGGAGCGAGAGGTCCGACGCCGCCCGTATCAGCGCGAGCAGGCTGTCTTCGGTGGCGTCGCCGTCGGAGTACTCCAGGTCGTCCGGGGCGCCGGAGGGCACGAAGATGCGCGCCTCCTCGTCGAAGGCGTACGCGGCGGCGATGGGTCCGGGGTGGATGCGGCGCGGCAAGGTCGTTGAAAACCGGTCGAGAGAGACGGCCTAGGATACTATTTCGACCGTGATGCAGGACTACATTACCGCCGAGATCGGCCGCTCGGCGGACCTGGTGTCGGCCCTGGCGGGCGACGCCGGCCTGAGGCAGTCGCTCGAGGCGGCCGCGCGTGCCTGCGCGACCTGCCTCGAAGGCGGCGGCAAGGTGCTGCTGGCCGGCAACGGCGGCAGCGCCGCCGAGGCCCAGCACTTCGCCGCGGAGCTGGTGAGCCGCTTCGCGTTCGATCGCGACGCGCTCCCCGCCCAGGCGCTGACCACCGACACCTCCATCCTCACGGCCATCGGGAACGACTACGGCTTCGATCAGGTGTTCGCGCGCCAGGTGCGCGCGCACGGGCGGCAGGGCGACGTCCTCATCGGCCTCTCCGCGTCAGGAACGTCCCCGAACGTGCTGCGCGCCTTCGAGGCGGCCCGCGAGCGCGGGCTGGTCACCATCGGGTTCACCGGCGATCGCGGCGGCCCGATGCGGCAGCTGTGCGATCACCTGGTCGAAGTGCCGTCGGCCGACACCCCCCGCATCCAGGAGGGGCACCTCGTCCTGGGGCACATCCTGTGCGGCCTGGTCGAGCGCGCGCGGTTCGGTCCGCGATAGCCATGCGAGCCTTCGTCACCGGCGGCGCCGGTTTCATCGGGAGTTCCCTCGTGGACCGCCTCCTGGCCGACGGCCACGAGGTGGTGGCGTTCGACAATTTCTCCACGGGCCAGCGCGGCTTCCTCGTCTCGGCCCTGCCGCATCCACGCTTCATGCTCGTGGAAGGCGACACGCTGGACCCGCCGGCGCTGGCGCGCGCCATGACGGGCTCGGACGTGGTCTTCCACCTCGCGGCCAACGCCGACGTGCGCTTCGGCACCGATCACCCGCGCAGGGACCTCGAGCAGAACACCATCGCCACCTTCAACGTGCTCGAGGCGATGCGCGCCAACGGCATCAAACGCATCGCGTTCTCCTCCACGGGTTCCGTGTACGGCGAGGCGCACGTGTTCCCGACGCCCGAGGACGCCCCGTTTCCCCTGCAGACGTCGCTGTACGGCGCCTCGAAGCTGGCCGGTGAGGGCCTGATTGCCGCCTACGGCGCCGGCTTCGGCTTCGAGGGCTGCATCTTCCGGTTCGTGTCCATCCTGGGCGAGCGCTACACGCACGGGCACGTGTTCGACTTCTACAGGAGCCTGCGGGACGACCCGACGCGCCTCCGTGTGCTGGGGAACGGGAAGCAGCGCAAGTCGTACCTCTACATCGGCGACTGCCTGGACGCGATGCTCCTCGCCATGGCGAAGACGCGCCGCACCATCGAGATCTACAACCTGGGCACGGACGAGTACTGCGAGGTGAACCACTCCATCGGGTGGATTACCGAGCGGCTGGGCCTCAGGCCCGCACTCGAGTACACCGGCGGCGATCGCGGCTGGGTGGGCGACAATCCGTTCATCTTCCTCGACACCGCGAAGATTCGATCGCTCGGCTGGACGCCGAAGCTGACCATCAGGGAGGGCATCATTCGCACGCTCAACTACCTGCAGCAGAACCCCGCCCTGCTCGAGGCACGCGCATGAACGTCGCCGTGCTCGGGCTGTGGCACCTGGGCCCCGTCACGGCCGCCTGCACGGCCGCCGCGGGGCACACCGTGATTGGCTGGGACCCGGACGCGGACGCCGTCAACGCGCTCTCCGAGGCGCGGCCGGCCGTCGCCGAGCCGGGCCTGCCGGAGCTGCTCGCCGAAGGGATCGCCTCGTGGCGCCTGCGCTTCTCGCCCGATCTCCGCGAAGCCGTCGCTGACGCCGACCTCGTGTGGGTGGCCTTCGATACCCCTGTGGACGACGAGGACCGGGCGGACGTGGACTGGGTCGTCCAGCACGTGCGCGCGGCGTTCCCACACCTGAAGGACGGCGCCATCGTCCTCAGCTCGTCGCAGTTGCCGGTGGGCACGCTCGCCGGGCTCGAGCGCGACTGGGCGGGCGTGGCCGGCGGCCGGCGCGTCTCGTTCGCCTGCCTGCCGGAGAACCTGCGGCTCGGCAGGGCCATCGACACCTTCGCGAAGCCCGAGCGCATCGTCCTGGGCGTGCGGTCCGATGACGACCGCGCGCGCCTGCTGGCGCTGGTGGCCCCCTTCACCGACCGGATCGAGTGGATGTCGGTGGAGTCGGCCGAGATGACCAAGCACGCGATCAACGCGTTTCTGGCCACGTCGGTCACCTTCATCAACGAGATTGCCGCGCTCTGCGAGCAGACGGGCGCGGACGCGAAGGAGGTGGAGCGCGGCCTGAAGTCGGAGAAGCGCATCGGGCCTCACGCGTACCTCGGGCCGGGCGCGGCGTTTGCCGGCGGCACGCTGGCGCGGGACGTGGTGTTCCTCAGGGCGCTCGGGCAGTCGGTCGGGCGCCCCACGCCGCTCATGGACGGCGTCGAGACGTCGAATCGCGAGCACCGCGGCTGGGCGCGCCGCCGGCTCGAGTCGCTGCTCAGCCCGCTCGTGGGCCGCACCATCGCCGTGTGGGGGCTGACCTACAAGCCCGGCACCGACACGCTTCGACGGTCGACGGCCGTGGAGCTCTGCCGCTGGCTGCTGGAGCAGGGCGCCCACGTGTGCGTCCACGATCCCGCGGTGAAGGAGCTGCCGGACGAGCTGTCGGGAGTGACGCGGGCCTTCACCCCCGAGGAAGCGGCGACCGGCGCCGACGCGCTGGTGGTGGCCACCGAATGGCCTGCCTACCGCGAGGTCAGCCTCGACGCGCTGGTGAAGGTGATGGCCGGGCGCGTGATCGTGGACGCGAACCGTTTCCTGGCGTCCACGGCGGGCGGCGACGCGCGGTTCACGCTGGTGTCCGTGGGCGCCGGCTCCCGGCCCGGTTCCCCGATCCCCGTTCCCGGTTCCCGTCCCTGACGATGCCCTATTCGCTATCCGGCCGATCGGCCCTCATCACCGGTGCCAGCCAGGGCCTGGGTCTGGCGATCGCTCGCGCCTACGTGCAGGCGGGGGCGAGCGTCATGATGTGCGCGCGCGACCAGGCGATGCTCGCCCGCGCGCGCGACGAAGCGGCGGCGCTCGCCGGTCCCGCGCAGCGCGTGGAGGCCATGCGGGCCGACGTGTCGGTGATGGCCGACGTCGAGGCGCTGGTGTCCGCCTCCATCGAGCGGCTGGGCGGCCTGCACGTGCTGGTGAACAACGCCGGCGTGTACGGCCCGATGGGCGCGCTGGACGAGATCGACTGGGCCGAATGGCTGCGTGCGATGGACATCAACATCAACGGGTCGGTGCTGCCCATGCGCGAGGTGCTGCCGCACTTCAGGCAGCAGCGGTACGGGAAGATCGTCCAGCTGTCGGGCGGCGGCGCGACGAACCCCCTGCCGCGCATCACGGCGTATGCCGCGTCGAAGGCGGCCATCGTCCGCCTGGCCGAGAGCGTGGCGCTGGACGTGAAGGCTGACGGCATCGACGTCAACAGCATCGCGCCCGGCGCCCTCAACACGCGCATGATGGAGCAGCTGCTCTCGGCCGGTCCCGTCGCGGTGGGCGAGGGCTTCTACGAACGCATGAAGCAGATGGCGGAGGGCGGCGCGACGCCGCTCGACGTCGGTGCGGCCCTTGCGGTGTTCCTGGGCTCGGCGGAGAGCGACGGCATCACCGGCAAGCTCATCTCGGCGCCCTGGGACCCGTGGGACGCGTTCCCGGGGCACCGGGACGACCTGGACGGCACCGACATCTACACGCTCCGCCGCATCGTCCCGAAGGATCGGGGGAAGACGTGGGGTGAGCGATGAGCCTGGGCGTGGCCATCGTGGGGTGCGGCCTCATCGGCCGCAAGCGCGCGGCGGCGCTGCCCGGCGGGCGGCTGGTGGCGTGCGCAGACCTCGTCGTCGAGCGGGCCGAAGCGCTGGCGCGAGACGCCGCACGCAGCGCCGGCGCTGAAGCCCCGGCGCTCCGTACCGTCGCCGTGCCTCGCTGGCAGGACGCCGTCACGCACCCCGACGTGGACATCGTCAGTGTCGCGACCACCAACGAGTCGCTGGCCGAGGTCACGCAGGCGGCACTCGACGCGGGCAAGCACGTGCTGGTGGAGAAGCCCGCGGCGCGGAGCGTGGCGGAGATCGAGCCGCTCATCGCGGCGGCGCGGGCGCGGGACCTGCGCGTGCGCGTCGGCTTCAACCACCGCTATCACCCGGCGCTGCAGAAGGCCCACGAGATTGTTGCCAGCGGCGAGCTGGGTCCCCTGATGTTCATCCGCGGCCGCTACGGCCACGGCGGGCGCGTGGGGTACGAGAAGGAGTGGCGCGCGGACCCCGCGCGCTCGGGCGGCGGCGAGCTCATCGACCAGGGCGTGCACCTCATCGACCTGGCCGGCTGGTTCCTCGGCCCGTTCACCTCCGTGGAAGGTTTTGCCGCCACCTACTTCTGGGACATGCCGGTGGACGACAACGCGTTTCTCACCCTCCGCACCGCGGGCGGGCAGTGCGCGTTCCTCCACGTGAGCTGCAGCGAGTGGAAGAACCTCTTCTCGCTGGAGATCTACGGCCGCACGGGCAAGCTGGACATCTTCGGCCTCGGCGGCAGCTACGGCGTGGAGCGCATCACCTGGTACAGGATGCTGCCCGAGATGGGCCCGCCCGAGACCGTGACCTGGGAGTTTCCGCGCGGGGACCAGTCGTGGGCGCTGGAGTTCGCGGATTTCGTCGAGGACATCCGCCAGGGCCGCGAGCCCGACCCCGGCCTGAACGAGGCCAGGGCCGCCCTCGGCGTGGTGGAATCGATCTACCGGCGCAGCGGGTATCTGTCATGACCCGCACCCGTTCGCACCTGCCCGCACCCGTTCGCACCCGCCCGCACCGATGATCATCACGCGCAGCCCTCTCCGCATCACGCTCGGCGGCGGCGGCACCGACCTGCCGTCCTACTATCAGAAGCACGGCGGCTTCCTGGTCGCGGCGGCCATCGACAAGTACGTCTACGTCACGGTGATGCGGCCCTTCGTGCCGGGCATCTTCCTGAAGTACTCGCAGCTCGAGCACGTGGACCGCATCGACGATGTCCAGCACCGGATCATCCGGGAGGCGCTGCGCCAGCTGGACTTCAGGACGCCGCAGGTGGAGATCACGACGCTCGCCGACATCCCCGCCGGCACGGGCCTCGGCTCGTCCGGCAGCTTCACGACGGCGCTGCTCAAGGCGCTCTATGCGCACCGGCGGCGGCTGCTCCACCCGAGTGAGCTGGCGGAGCTGGCCTGCGACATCGAGATCAACCGGCTCGGCGAGTCGGTGGGCAAGCAGGACCAGTACATCGCGGCCTATGGCGGCCTCACGTGTTTCACGTTCAATCCCGACGGCGGCGTCGAGGCCGAGCCGCTCCAGATGCCGATGGACGCGCTCTTCAACCTCGAGGACAACCTCCTGCTGTTCTTCACCGGGTTCTCGAGGAGCGCCGGCCGGATCCTGGCCGACCAGAAGGCACGCAGCGACCAGGGCGACGAGCAGATGCTGAAGAACCTGCACGAGGTGAAGGCTCTGGGCCTCATGGCGCGGGACCTCCTGACGCGTGGCGACACCGCGGGTTTCGGCGCCCTCATGCACGAACAGTGGGAGCAGAAGAAGCGCCGGTCCGGCGGCATGAGCAACCCGCGGATCGACGAGTGGTACGAGCTGGGGCTCAGCAACGGGGCCATCGGCGGCAAGCTCGTGGGCGCCGGCGGCGGCGGCTTCCTGCTGTTCTACTCCGAGGATCATCGCCGCGTGCGGGCCGCGATGGGCAAGGCCGGGCTCGAAGAGGTGCGCTTCCGCTTCGACTTCGAGGGCACGAAGGTCCTGCTCGCGTGAGCCTGCCGATAGCCATCCTCGCCGGCGGGCTGGCCACCAGGCTCCGGCCCATCACCGAGGCCATCCCGAAATCGCTCGTGGAGGTGGCGGGCCGGCCTTTCGCCGTCCACCAGCTGGAACTGCTCAGGGCGCAGGGGCTCACCGACGTGGTCTGGCTGGTGGGGTACCGTGCCGATCAACTCGAAGCCGCGCTGGGTGAGGGGGAGGCGTGGGGCATGCGATTCACCTACGTGCACGACGGCCCGGTGCTGCTCGGCACGGGCGGCGCGATTCGCCGCGCGCTCGAATACCTGGGGGACGCCTTCTTCGTGATGTACGGCGATTCCTATCTCGAGTGCGATTTCGCGGCGGTGGAGGAGACGTTCCGCCGGAGCGCCCGATCGGGCCTCATGACCGTGTATCGCAACGAGGGCCGCTTCGACACCAGCAACGTCGAGTTCGCGAACGGCCGCATCGTCCGCTACGACAAGAAGGCGCGCACGCCCGAGATGCGCCATATCGACTGGGGCCTCGGCGTACTGACGGCGCGCGCGTTCGAAGGGTACGCCGCGGACGAGCCGCTGGACCTGGCGCGTGTCTACCAGGACCTGCTGGCATCGGGCGACCTCGCGGGATACGAGGTCACGCGCCGCTTCTACGAGATAGGATCACCCGAGGGACTGGCGGAGACCGACGCCTACCTGCGCGGCCGCGGCGGCGTGCCTTGAACCTCCGTGCGTTGAACGTTGATGCTTTGAACCCATGTGAGAACGACCGTGAGCTATACCGAGCAGCATCTGGCGGAAGCCGCCGAGGTGCTTCAGAAGCTGGATCGCGCGGCCATCGAGCGCGTCGTGGACGTGCTGGCGGACGTCCGCGCGCGCGGTGGGCGGCTGTTCTTCCTCGGCGTGGGCGGCAGCGCCGGCAACTGCGGGCACGCGGTGAACGACTTCCGCAAGCTCGCCGGGTTCGAGGCCTACGCCCCCACCGACAACGTGTCGGAGCTGACCGCGAGGACCAACGACGAGGGATGGGAAACCGTCTTCGTGGCGTGGCTGGAGGGCAGCCGCCTGAAGAAGGAAGACGGCCTGTTCGTCTTCTCGGTGGGAGGCGGAAGCCTCGAGAAGAACGTCAGCCCGAACCTGGTACGGGCCCTGCAGTTCGCAAAGGAAAGGGGCGCTGCGGTCATGGGCGTTCTGGGGCGGGACGGCGGCTACACGGCGACCGTCGCCGATGCGTGCGTGATCGTCCCGACCGTCAACCCCGAGACCGTCACGCCGCACAGCGAGGCCTTCCAGGCCGTGGTGTGGCACCTCCTCGTGTCGCACCCGAAGCTGAAGGTGAACGCGACCAAGTGGGAGAGGGTCACGTAGGGTGCGGGCGGGTGCGGACAGGTGCGGGCGGGTGCGGACAGGTGCGATGAAACGAGCGGTGTTTCTCGATCGTGACGGCGTGATCAACCGCGCGGAGGTGCGGGACGGGATGCCGCGCGCCCCGGGATCCGTGGAGGAGACGCAAATCCTGCCGGGCGTGCCGGAGGCGCTGCGGCGCCTTCGCGCCGCCGGGTACGGTCTCGTCGTGGTGACCAACCAGCCCGAGATCGCGCGCGGGCGGACGACACGGGCGATCGTGGACGCGATTCACGCGCGCCTGCGTGCCGAGCTGGGCCTGGACGACATCCGCGTGTGCCCCCACGACGATGGCGACGCGTGCGCGTGCCGGAAGCCGAAACCGGGACTGCTGCTGCAGGCGCCGCGGTACGACATGGCGACGAGCGCGATGGTGGGCGATCGCTGGCGCGACGTGGAGGCGGGGCGCGCGGCGGGCTGCGGTGTGACAATCCTCGTGGATTACGGGTACGATGAGCCGGTTCCCCACGAACCGGACGCCCGCGTGGCCTCGCTGGCCGAGGCCGCCGACTGGCTGCTCGCCCGCGAGGCCCGGTCGACGGGCGTGACCGGGCGCTGACGGGCACATGATACTGGCCGACCTCCGCACGAAGATCTTCGCCGATGGCGCCGACCTGCCCGGCATGCTCGCGTTGTACCGCGAGCCGCACATCAAGGGGTTCACCACGAACCCGACGTTGATGCGCAAGGCCGGCGTCACCGACTACCGCGCCTTCGCGAGGGAGGTGCTCGCCGCCATTCCCGATCGCCCCATCTCGTTCGAGGTCTTCTCGGACGAGTTCGCGGAGATGGAGCGGCAGGCGCGAGAGATCGCCAGCTGGGGCGATCACGTCTACGTGAAGGTCCCGGTGACCAACACGCGCCGGGAGCCTGCGTACGACCTGGTCCACCGGCTGTCGCACGACGGGGTGAAGCTGAACGTCACCGCCCTGATGACGCTCGATCAGGTGCGCGCCGTGGTGCAGGCGCTCAGCGGCGGGGCGCCGTCGAACGTGTCGGTCTTCGCGGGGCGCATCGCCGACACCGGGCGCGACCCGGTGCCCCACATGAAGGCCGCGCTGGAGATCATGCGGGCGGCGCCGCACGCCGAGCTCATCTGGGCCAGCCCGCGCGAGCTCCTCAACGTCGTCCAGGCCCACGAGATGGGCTGCCACATCATCACCGTGACCACCGACATCCTCCGCAAGCTGTCGCTGGTCGGCAAGGATCTCGCGGACTACTCGCTCGAGACCGTCGTGATGTTCCACGACGATGCGAAGGCGGCAGGGTACCGGCTGTAGCGCCGGGCGGGATTTGCCCCGCCGCGACCTTTCACGCTATCGTGTAGGATTGCCATGTCCAAGCGCGCACTGATTACCGGCATCACCGGCCAGGATGGCTCGTACCTCGCCGAGCTCCTGCTCTCGAAGGGCTACGAGGTGTTCGGCGTGGCCCGCCGGCTGAGCGCGCCCAACGAGTGGCGCATCGAGCACCTCAAGGACCGGATCACCATCATCCAGGCCGATCTGCTGGACCAGCTCTCGCTCATCAAGGCGGTGGAGCAGTCCGATCCGCACGAGTTCTACAACCTTGCGGCCATGTCGTTCGTCCCCTCGTCCTGGGACCAGCCGATGCTGACCGGGGAGTACAACTCGCAGGGCGTGACGCGCGCGCTCGAGGCCATCCGCCGCGTCAACCCGAAGATCCGCTTCTACCAGGCGTCGTCCAGCGAGATGTACGGCCGCGTGCGCGAGGTGCCGCAGACCGAGCTCACGCCCTTCTACCCGCGGAGCCCCTACGGCGTGTCGAAAGTGTTCGGGCACTACATCACCGTCAACTATCGCGAGAGCTACGATCTCTTCGCCTGCTCCGGCATTCTCTTCAACCACGAGTCGCCGCGGCGCGGCCTCGAGTTCGTCACGCGCAAGGTCACCGACGGCGTGGCCCGCATCAAGCTGGGCCTGGCGGACCACCTCGGCCTGGGCAACCTCGACGCGCACCGCGACTGGGGGTTTGCCGGCGACTACGTGCGCGCCATGTGGCTGATGCTCCAGCAGGACGAGCCGGACGACTACGTCGTCGCGATGGGCGTGGCGCACTCGGTGAAGGATCTCGTGCAGGAGGCCTTCGCGCACGCCGGGCTGGACTGGGAGCAGTACGTCCGCACGGACCCCCGCTTCCTGCGGCCCGCCGAGGTGGATCACCTGATCGGCAATCCCGCCAAGGCGCGCAAGGTGCTGGGCTGGGAGCCCTCGGTGGACTTCCAGGGGCTGGTGCGCATGATGGTGGACGCCGATCTCGAGCGGCTCTCGCGCCAGCAGGCCATCGCGGCGATGGCCGTCCCGCGGTAGCGCCGGCGACCGTCTCTATCCATGACGGTCGGCCTCGTCCTCGTCACCTTCAACGCCGAGGCCTACATCCGCCGCGCGCTGGCTGCCGTGGCCGAACAGACCCGCCCGCCCGATGCGGTGGTCATCGTCGACAACGCCAGCACCGACGGCACCCGCGCCGCCATCGACGCGTGCACGCGCGGGTGGGCCGTGCCGGTCCGCGTGATCGCCAGCCCCGCCAACCTCGGCTTCGCCGCGGCCAACAACCGCGCCGTGGAGCAGCTGGCGTCGTGCGACCTCGTCGCCCTGCTCAACCCGGACGCGTTTCCCGAGTCCGGGTGGCTCGATGCGCTGCTGGCGGCGGCCGCGGCGCATCCCGAAGCGGCATCCTTCGCGTCGCGCCTGATGCTCGAGGGCCAGCCGGGGCAGCTGGATGGCGCCGGCGACGTGTGCCACGTCAGCGGCCTGGCGTGGCGCCACGGGCACGGCCAGCCGCTGGCCGCGATCCACGGGGCACTGCAGGCGCGGCCGGTGTTCTCGGCCTGCGCCGCTGCCGCCCTCTACCGCCGCGACGACTGGGCGCGGGCCGGCGGCTTCGACGAGCGCTTCTTCTGCTACGCGGAGGACGTGGACCTGGGCTTCCGCCTGCAGCTGGCGGGCCGCGGGTGCCGGTACGTGCCGGAGGCCGTGGCGCACCACCTGGGGTCGGCCAGCGCGGGTGTCGGGAGCGCGTTTGCCGTCTATCACGGTCATCGCAACGCGGAGTGGATGTTCCTGAAGAACATGCCGGCGGTGCTCTTCTGGCGCTACCTGCCGCTGCACCTGGCGGTTTCGCTGGCCGGGCTGGCGTTCTTTGCCTCGCGCGGCCGGGCCGGCAGCTTCCTGAAGGCGAAGTGGGACGCGCTGGCCCGCGCGGGGGAGTTCTGGCAGGTGCGCCGGGAGGTGCAGGCCGCGCGCGTGCTCTCGAGCGCCGAGGTGCTGGCGCTGCTGGATCGGAGCTCGCTCATCGCCCGCCTGCGGGACCGCGTCTAGCCGCGTCTCACTTCCACGAGGGCGGAAGATTCTACATCACCTCGATGTTCTCGAAGCGGCTGCTGGCCCGCGGCCCCGCGGCCCTGGCCCACGCGGCCATGCGCGCCAGGCCCTCCTCGAGCGACACGGGCGCGCCCAGGCCGAAGACCTGCTTCACGCGGTCGTGCGTGGCGTACGCGTGGACCACTTCCTTGCGCGCGTCGAGGTGGCGGACGGGGGCATCGGGCACGCCCATCGCCGCCGCCGTCGCCCTCGCGAGGTGGTTGACGCTGTAGGGCACGTCGGCGCCGACGTTGAAGACCTGGTTGAGGGCTGCCGGTGTCTCGATGGCGCGCGCGATGACCGGCGCGACGTCGCCCACGTACGAGAACGCGCGCGTCTGCTCGCCGTCGCCGAAGATGGTCATCGGCTCGCCCTTCATGATCTGGTTCATGAAGATGCCGATGACGTTGCGGTAGCGGTCGCCGATGTTCTGGTACTCGCCGTAGACGTTGTGCGGGCGGAAGATGACGTAGTCCAGCCCGAACATGTGGTGCGCGGCCTTCAGGTCGAGCTCGACGGCGTACTTCGCGATGCCGTAGCTGTCCTCGGGCATCGGCGTGGTGTCCTCGGTCATCGGCGACTGGCCGGCGCCGTACGCCGCGATGGACGAGGTGAACACGAACGTCCGGCTCCCGGAGTTCACCGCCGCGTTGATCAGGCACATCGACCCGATGACGTTGTTCGTGTAGTTGAACCGCCGGATGAAGTGGCTCAACCCCTCGGCCGCGTACGCCGCCAGGTGGAAGACGTGCTCGAATCGGTGCCGGGCGAACAGGCCGTCTACCAGCGCGACATCCGTCACGCTGCCCTCGACGAACTCCGCGCCGGCCGGCACGTAGTCGCGCGCCCCGCCGCTCAGGTCGTCCAGCACCACCACGGTGTGGCCGCGCTCGACCAGCGTGGCGGCCACGTGCGATCCGATGAACCCGGCTCCCCCGGTGACGAGACAGATGGACAAGCGGTGACTCCGTCAGTGAAAAGTGAAAAAGTGAGAAGTGAGAAGTGAGAAGTGAGAAGCAAAAAGGCAGAAGGTAGGCTACCACGCGCCTCACGATGCCGGGTCGCCCAGGTCCAGGGCCGGCGGCAGGGCGCCGAGGACGGCCGACAGCGTGTCCACGAGCTCGCGCCTGAGGCCGACGTGCAGGTCCAGGTGCGGCGACGGGACGGCGCTGCGCCAGTGCCCGCCGAAGCGCTCCACGATCTCGGCATCGCTGCGTCTCCGGCGAGCCTGCAGCCACGCGCGGCGCCGGCCGAGCTCGGGGAGCATGTCGAGGAAGTCCCGGACGCCCAGCAGGGCGGCGACCGCGGCCGTGGGCACCGACTCGGCCTGCGCGGATGACGCGGTGGCCGGCGAGGCCCGCTCGATGAGGAACCGCTCGCGCGCCGGCAGCGCTTCCCATCCCCCCAGCACGTCGCGCGCGGCCGACACCGCGGCGCCGGCCAGCCCGCCGATGCCGACCTGGCGCAGGTTCGCGGCAATGCCCATCTTGCGCTGCGCCCCGCGGCGGCTGAGCGCGTGCAGCAGGCGGACTTTGACGATGCCGGGTCGCAGCCGTGCCGCGAGGTGCGTGGTGGCGTCCGGCGAGGGCACGCCCTCGACCGCGCGGCTGAACGGCGTCCCCAAGGCGATGCGGTCGAGCGACAACAGCAGCGCCGCCGGCAGCGCCTGCTGCAGCGTCCGCTCCTCGAGCAGCGCGTAGATCATCCGGAGCGCGTTCCGCTCGAAGGCCCGCAGCCGCGCGGGACTCTCGGGCCCCGACGTGCCGTGATGCCGGTGGTAGACGATCGCGTCGGGCGCGAACCACACCTCGTGCCCCAGCAGCCAGAGCCGCCAGCCGAACTCGACGTCCTCGTAGTACGCGAACGTCGGCTCGTCCCACCCGCCCGACGCCTCGAAGGCGTCGCGCCTGAACAGCACCGCGGCGCCGCAGCCAAACAGCAGCGGCTGCTCTCGCGTGGGAAAGGTAGCGGCCTCCGCGTCCCAGCCGAGCGGGTAGCCGCGGCCCTCGAAGTTCGCCAGTCCGCCGGCGAAGTCGATGCGCTCGCCGGACCAGTCCAGGATCTTCGCCCCGACCGACGCGGCGCCGCGCCTCGCCGCGGTGTCCACCATCCGGGAGATGCACACCGGGTCCAGGCGCGTGTCGTCGTTCAGGAACAGCAGCCACTCGCCGCGCGCCTCGCGCGCGCCGGCGTTGTTGCCGGCGGAGAACCCCAGGTTGGCGCCGGTCCGGATGACGCGCGCACCCGGATAGTGCCGGTGCGCCGCCGTCGTCGGATCCCCGGGCGAGCCGTTGTCCACGACGATTACGTCGAGGCGCTCGGTGGGCCAGTCCTGCTGCCGCAGCGAGTCGAGGCAGTCGGGCAGGTGGCGCGGCCCGCTGGCCGTGAGCACGATGACCGAGACGACGCCGAGCTCGGCCGTACTGCCGCCCGGGGCGGGCGTACGGAGCGCCGGGGCTTCAGCCCCGGCGGCGTCCCCATCGCCGTGACTGAAGCCCCGGCGCTCGGTACTCACGTCCCCATCGCCGGGACTGAAGTCCCGGCGCTCCGTACTGGGACTGAAGTCCCGGCGTTCCGTCTCGATGTCCCGTTGCTCCGGACTCGCGTCCCGCCGATCCATACTCACCCGCGCCGGCGCGGTCAGCCCGAAGAGCTCCGCGATCCGGAAGTCGCGGATCAGCGCCTCGGCGGTCTCGCGGTAGCGGTCGCCGAGATCGTGCAGCTTGAGCGGCTCGGGCATCAGCGCGAGCACCTCGTCGTCCGGCACGCGGCGGCGCGCCTGGATGAACGCCCGCTGCTCGCGGAGCCGGGGGAGGGACCGCGCGAAGTCCTCCAGCGCGATGAGCAGCCCCGCGATCTGCGGGGGCACCGACCAGGCCCGCGGCAGGGACCGCCCGAACCGGAACGCCTCGCCGTCGAGGCCGGCCTGCACCAGGTTCCGCTGCAGCGTGAGGGCGACGGCCGCCGGCAGCACCCGCGCCAGCGCGTCCTGGCCGTAGTTCTTGAAGACGGTCGCCAGCGCGTTCCGCTCGTACAGGCGCAGCCGCATGGCCTGCGCCCACGTGCGCGTCGTCCCGTGCAGCCGGTGATAGGTGACGGCCCTGGGAGCGAAGACGGTCGGGTGGCCCATCAGGGTCAGCCGCCACCCGATGTCCACGTCCTCGAAGTAGATGAAGTAGCTCTCGTCGAAGCCGCCGCTCTCGAGGAACACGTCGCGGCGGAACATCACGGCGCCGCCGCAGCCGAAGAGGATCTGCCGCTCGGGGTAGTCGCGGCCGGTGGGCTGGCCGTAGTCGATCTGCCACGAGTGGCCGATGAACGTCGGCAGGCCGCCCACGAAGTCCACGCGCGAGCCGTCCCAGTCCACGATGGCCGCCGCGGCGGCCGAGGCGCGGTTCCGCTCGGCCGCGGCCACGAGCTCCGTGAGCCACGCGGGGTGCACGCGCGTGTCGTTGTTGAGCAGCGCCACCCAGTCGGCCTGGACCTCGCGGATCGCGGCGTTGTACGCGCCGGTGAAGCCCCGGTTGCACCCGAGCGCGATCACGCGCACCGACGCGTGGTGAGCCCGCACGTACTCCACCGACCCGTCCTGCGATCCGTTGTCCACGACCACCAGCTGCGCGCCGGCGTAGTCCATCTGCTCCAGCGTGGGGAGGCAGGTCCGGAGATGATCGAGGCCGTTGTAGTTGAGGACCAGGACAGCTGCGCTCGGCGAGGATTTCATGCAGCTCGAGACGTCCCGGATTGTAGCACGCGCATTTTGTGGCCCACAATGGAGCACGCATGCCCGGATGGCTCGACGTGTGGCGCTCGTTCTGGTCGCGTTCCGGCCACGAACGCGCGCGCCTGCTGCGCACGGCCTGGCATTCCCTGCGTGAGCACGGTGCCGGCGCGACGGCGCTCCGCGTGCGGCGGAGCGCGCGCTTCGCCTCCGATCGGGATGCCGAGAACGCGCGCTACGCTCGCTGGTGCCGCACACACACTCCTGACGCCCCCGCCCTCGAGGAGATGAAAGCGGCCTCCGCGCGCTTCGCGTACCAGCCGCTCGTCTCCATCATCACGCCCGTCTACAACACCGATCCGCGGTGGCTGCACGCCTGCGGCGCGTCGGTGGTGGCGCAGGCCTGGCCCCGCTGGGAGTGGCACGTCGCCAACGACGGCTCAGACGACCCGCGCACGCTCGACACCCTGGCGGAGCTCGCGGCCATCGACGCGCGCATCACGGTGCACGACCTGCCGGAGAACGGAGGCATCTCGGCCGCCAGCAACGTCGCGCTTCGCGCGGCCACGGGCGACTACGTCGCGCTGCTGGACCACGACGACGCGCTGCTGCCGCACGCGCTCTTCCGTGTCGTGGAGCACCTCAACCAGGTCGAGGTGCGGCCCGACGTCCTCTACACGGACGAGGACAAGCTCGAGCCGGATGGATCCAGGTCCGACGCCTACTTCAAGCCCGACTGGTCGCCGGAGCTCTTCCTGTCGAACATGTATGCCTGCCACCTGTTGGTGGCGAGGCGGGCCCTGGTGGCCGCGGTCGGCGGCTTCCGATCCGCCTTCGACTTCTCGCAGGACTACGACCTGGTGCTGCGGCTGATGGAGCGCGCCAGTCGCATCGATCACCTGCCCGACGTCCTGTACCACTGGCGCAAGGTGCCTCAGTCCACGGCGACGGCCGGCGGCGCCAAGCCCACGGCACACCTCGCAGGCCGCCGCGCGCTCCAGGACTACCTGGATCGCAATGGAATCGGGGGCTCGGTTGCGGATGCCGGCCCTCCCGGCTTCTACCGCATCGTCTACGCGCTGGACGCGGCGCCCGCGGTGAGCATCGTCGGGCCGTTCGGCGCGGAGGAGCAGGCACGACTGCGCTCCGCCACGTCATGGCCGTCGCTGGAGTTCGCGGCGAGGGCCGCCGAGGCGACGGCCCAGCACCTTCTCTTCCTCGATCCGGCGTTCGAGCCGCAATCCCCCGATTGGCTCGCGGCGCTCGTGCAGGTGCTGCGCCCGGGTGTGGGCGCCGTCGGGGGGAAGCTGCTGAGGGCGGACGGTACGGTGGAGCACATCGGCCTCGTGCTGGGCCTCGACGGCGTGGCCGGGCGGCCCTTCGTCAATGCGCCGGCCGACCATCCCGGGTACTTCGGGAACGCGCTTCTCATCCGGAACGTGTCGGCCGTGACCGGTGACTGCCTGCTGACGACGAGGGAAACCTTCGCACGCGTTGGTGGCCTCGACGAGAGCTTCGGCCGCGACGGGGCCGCCGTCGACTACTGCCTGAAGGTGAGAGAGCGGTCCGGCCGCGTGGTCTTCACGCCGTGGAGCGTGCTCAGGCGGCGTGTCCCCGCGCCGGTGCCCGGCGTGGATGCCGACGCGGCGGAACGACTGCGCACGCGCTGGGGCGATGCGCTGGCGCGGGATCGGTACTACAGCTCGCACCTCTCCACGCACTTCCTCGACTATCGGGTGGACGCGTAGCCCGGTGTGAGGATCCGGCTGTGCGGGCGGGACTGAAGTCCCGCCCCTCCGTACCGCCAGCCGGTCCGTACTGACTGCTCTGTACGGAGCGCCGGGACTTCAGTCCCGGCGTCCCGCGGCCGCATCCCGCTCGGCCGCGCCCAGCTTCGTGAACACGCGGATGTTGTAGTACGCGTCCCGCTCCATGTCGCCGTACTCGCCGCGGTGCGCCATCACGTCGGCCACCATGTCCTTCACCGAGTACTG
>JBFWQE010000069.1:0-26512 GCA_050249615.1 Vicinamibacterales bacterium | reverse complement strand
GCCCGCACCTGTTCGCACCCGCCCACACCTGTTCGCACCCGCCAGCACCTGTTCGCACCCGCCCGCACCTGTTCGCACCCGCCCGCACCTGTTCGCACCCGCCCGCACCTGTTCGCACCCGTCCGCACCTGTTCGCACCCGCCCGCACCTGACCGCACCCGTCCTAGTTGGCCGCCCTGACCCCCTTTACGTGGCGGTGGCACTGCACGCACCGCACGGTCATGGCCGCGTAGTCCAGCGTGGCGCCGTTCAGGTCCCCGGCACGGGCGGCGGCGGCGAGGTTGTCGGTCTCGCGCAGGAAGTCCTCGCTGTGGCGGCGGTACTCGGGGGTCTTCAAGGCCCCCCAGGCCGCGGTCTTCGTGAGGGCGCCCAACTCGGTGGCCGCACGCTCCAGGGCCGCGTAGTCCTCCAGGGCCAGAGCCCGGAGCACGGCCTGGGCGTGATCGAGCTTGAGCTGCATCACCTTCGGGAGCTGCGAGGGCTGGGCCGCGGCCGCGGGGGCCGCCCCGGTCCTGCCGGCCGCCACGCCGGCCAGAAGAGCGGTAGCGACGAGGGTGGCCATCAGCCACCCGTTCATGAGGGAGTGTCGCGAGGTCATGCGGAACCTCCTGCCGACCAGTCTACGACAACCGGTTGGCCGATCCCCCGCCGTTCCTCCCGCCCCACATCCCCATCCAGGCGCGAATGTCAGCAGTTGTCTCGCCCGGGTCGGCACGATCTTTAGTACTATTCGCCATCGTGCACCCAGACCTCGAAGAAACCATCGCCTTCCACGAAGCCATCATCGCGGAAGGCGCCAAGGCTCTCGTCGGCTACGACCTGCCCAAGGTCCTCGCAAACGTCGTCCTGCTGTCGGAGATCCCGACGACCTACGACAAGAAGGAGCAGCGCCAGGTGAACTCGGGCAACCTGCTGCTGCGGGGCGTGCCCGGCGTGGGCAAGACGTTCTTCGGGGTGATCCTCGCGGCCATCAGCAACGCGAAGTTCGCGCGCATCCAGGGCCGCGCCGACATGCAGCCCACGGAAGTTGTCGGCTTCCAGATGATCAACCCCGCCACGGGCGAGCTCATCACCGAGTTCGGGCCGCTGGCCGAGGCCGAGGTCATCCTGCTGGACGAGATCAACCGCATCCCGCTCAAGTCGCAGAGCGCGTTCCTCGAGGGGCTGCAGGACCGCACCGTCACGGTCGGCAAGACCACCTACGAGCTGCCGCAGTTCAACTTCGCCATCGCCACCATGAACCCGGTGGAGCTGGGGCAGGGCACGTTCCCGCTCTCCGAGGCGGCGACCGACCGCTTCGCGATGATGGTGAACATCGGCTACCTGCCCGCGGAGGAAGAGCGGAAGCTGGTGAACTTCGACTTCAAGCACATCCGCCTGAACCCGCTGATGTCGAAGGAGCGGATCATCCAGCTCCGCGCGGCCATCACCGAGCACGTGTTCCTGCACGAGCGACTCGGCGACTACATCCAACGACTGGTGGCCGCGACGCGGCCCTACAACCCCGACACGGACTGGCACACGCACTCGCCCTCGGACCTGGTGGAGACGGGCGTGGATCTCGGCGCCTCGCCGCGGGCCATCATCTGCTGGGGCCGGCTGGCCAAGGTGTACGCCCTGCTGGTCCGCCGGCGCGACGAGGTGTACCCGGAGGACATCCAGGACCTGGCGCAGTATGTGCTCGGCCACCGCATCTGGCTGGGCCCCCACGCCGCCAGCCACGGGCTGACGACCGACGCCGTGGTGAAGGACGTGATCGAGAAGGTGGCGATACCGTAACTTGTCGGGAGTCGGGAGTCGGGGGTCGGGAGTCGGGAAGCGGGAGCCGGAGCTCCCAGAACCGGAGAACCTGAGAACCCGAGAACCTGAGAACTCGAGAACCCGAGAACCTGAGAACCCGAGAACTCCAGGCCCCTGGCCCAAGCCCCAACACCCAGAACCGTGCGCACGCGCGAACAGGAAGTCGAACCGCTCATCAACCTCTCGGAGGTCACCGAGGTGGAACTGCTCATCCTCAAGCGGATGCGCGAGTTCACGCCCGGCGAGCACGCCAGCCTCTTCCACGGGACGGGCTTCGACTTCGTGGGGCTGCGCGACTGGCAGGCGGGCGACCGGTTCGAGACCATCGACTGGGCGCAGTCCTCGCTGACCAACTTCAGCCCGATGGTCGTCCGGGAGTTCGAGCAGCCGACCACATCGGGCGTGATCATCGTGGCGGACGGATCGGCCTCCACGCGGTGCGGGCTGGACGGCGTGCCCATCGCGGTCACCATCGCGCGCGCCATCGCCACCATCGGGATGTCGGCCGTGTTCTTCCAGGACTCGATCGGCCTCATCACCTTCGACGCGGGCACCAATCAGATGGGCGCGGTGCGGCCGCGCATCGGCAAGGGCCAGGTCATCCACTGCCTCGAGGCTTACCAGCGTGGCCGCGGGCTGCAGGACATGCGGAGGACCCCGAGCCTCAGCGCCACGCTCATCGGCTTCTCGCGCAAGACGTCGCTGGTCCCGGTGGTTTCCGACTTCCTGTTCGACAATCCCGACACGGTGCTGAACGAGCTGGCGCTGGCCAACAACGTGCACGACGTCTTCGTCGTGCTGGCCGACGCGGCTTACGCCTTCGAGCTGCCCCACGTGACCGCCGGCTGGGTGGAGGCGTTCGACGTGGAATCGGGCCGCACGCGCCTGCTCTCGCGGCGCGAGGCCCGCGGGTTGAAGGCCCGCGTCACGGCCTGGCAGGACGAGGTGGCGCGCAAGGCGCGCGACCACGGGCTGGACGTGCTGCGGCTGGGCACCGACCAGACGAAGTTCGACATCGCGCTGCTGGAGTGGGTGCAGGAGAGGCGGCTGCGCAAGAAGAGGTGAGGCGTGCCCATTGATGATTGCCGATTGACGATCGGGCGATTCATTGGGTGATTGGCGATTGCGCCATCGGGCATTGGTGGATTGGCCCATTGGCGCATTGGCGCATTGGCGCATTGGCGCATTGAGTGATTCGGGGAGTGGGCCAACTTTATGAGTCTCGAGTTGCGAAGCGGCCTGTCCGTCAGACCGCTGCTGTTGTTGACGATTGGCGTACTGGCCCTGGCCGCGTTCCCGCGGCCGGTTTCGGCGCAGGCGCCTGGCGAGATCGTGGATGTCGAGGTCGAGCCCATCACGTGCTGGTGGCGGAGCTCGACGTCCGCGGTCCGTTCCGGTGAACCCTTCACGCTGACGCTCACCTGCCAGGTGGTGGAGACGGAGAGCACGAAGGTCGTTCCCGACCAGTCGAAGCTCGATCCGGCGGTCGTGCAGCTGGAGCCCTTCGAGGTGATCGGCGGCTCGAAGGCGCCCGACATGCGCGTGCCGGGCAAGCGGTTCTTCCAGTACGACTACCGGCTGCGCCTGATCAACGAGGGCGCGTTCGGGGCCGACGTGGACGTGCCGCAGCTGCAGATCAGCTACCGGGTCGAGAGCCAGGTGGCCCGCGGCGAGGCGGTGCAGGGTCGCGACCTGAACTACAACCTGCGGCCCATCTCCATCCGCCTCGTCTCCATCGTGCCCGAGGACACGATGGACATCCGCGAGGCGCCCGCCGCCGCCTTCCAGGCCGTGGAGGCGCGCGAAGCGCGCGCGGACATGCTGCGCCTGGTCGGCACCATCCTGTTCGGCCTCGCGGGCGTCGTACTCCTGGTGATGCTGGTCAGCCTCTTCCGCAGGCGCCGGGTGAAGTCGACGGCCGACTCGTGGCAGGTCTCGCTCGGCTCGGTAGCCAGCGCCGTGCAGAAGGAGCTGGCGGAGGTGCGCCTGCAGAGCCGCGGGGGCTGGGACGACTCGCTGGTGGGCCGTGCCCTCGCCGCCGCCAGGCTGGCCGCCACCATGGCCAGCGGAGGCCAGGTGGGCCAGATCCGCGCGACGGCCTCGTCCCAGCCGCTCGAGGGCCAGTTGCTCATCCGCGGCCTGCTCGGGCGGGGCGGGGCGCTGGTCTCCGGATCCCTCACGCCGCAGCGCCTGCCGGACGCCAACGCGGCGTCCGCACTCATGACCTTCGCGCGCGCCCGCTACGGTCGCGGCGGCGCCCTCGACAGCAGCGCCCTGGACGAGGCGCTCGACACGGCGACGGCGACGGCGAAACAGGCCGCGTCGGCGCACTCGTGGCTGGCCGACCTCCTGAAGCGGAAGGCGCGTGGCTGAACGCATCCGGGCCGTCGTGTCGCTCGTGGAAGCCACGTGGGCCGACTGGCAGTCGATCCGCCTCTCGGAGCTGCTGTACGCCCAGGGCGCGACGGCCCGCCTGGTGGTGGTGATCCTCATCGGCCTGGGCATTGGCGTGTTCCTGCTGCGCGCGCTGTCGCGGGCGTCGGCCAGCCGCGGCCGCGTCGCGCTGCCCGCGCTGGTCGCCTTCCGGTCGCCGAACCGCGCGTCGCTCGTCCGCCACGGCGCCCTCGTGCTGGCGCTGGCGGGGCTGCCCTTCTTCGTCCTGGCGCTCGCCGATCCACGCACGGCCATCACGCGCCAGGAAGTGACCTACCCGGGCCGGCGGATCAGCCTGATGATCGACGCCTCGTCCAGCATGCTCACGGCCCTGCCGGCGAACCGCTTCGCCGAGGGTGCGCCGAACAACGCCGCGTTCTTCACGACGGTCGGCGCCGCGCGGTTCTTCATCGAGCAGCGCATGAAAGGGCCCTACCGCGATCTCATGGCCCTCATCGAGTTCGGAGACGATGCGTACGTCATCACCCCGTTCACGACGGACTACGAGAACATCCTGCTGAGCACGGCGCTCATCGGCGACTGGCAGGAGTTCATGTCGTTCCCCGACCAGGGCACCGTCATCGCCCGCGCCGTCGAGCAGAGCGTGGCGATGTTCGAGACGTTCAAGTACCTCGATGCCGCCGGGAACCTGATGGTGCTCTTCACCGACGGCGCCGACGCCGAGGTGCTGGAGAGCGGCAAGACGGCGATGGACGTGGTCGAGGACGCACGACGCGCGAAGATCCCCATCTACTTCATCAAGGTCGGTCGTGAAGTGCCGGGGCGCGTGCAGATCGGCGACGACATCTGGCGCACGGCGGTGCAGCGCACGGGCGGGCACTTCTACCCCGGCGCAGACGAGGCGCAGATCCTGAAGGCGATCTCGGACATCGACCGGGCCGCGGCCGGGAAGATCGAGCTCAGGCAGTACAGCACCGAGCGGCCGCGCTTCTCGCCATTTGCGATGATCGCCGCGGCGCTGTGGTCGCTGGCGCTGTTGCTCAGGATGACGGTCCCGGTGTTTCGGACGTTTCCGTAAGGTGCGGGCAGGTGCGGGCGGGTGCGGGCGGGAGCGGGCGGGTGCGAACAGGTGCGGGCAGGTGCGGGCGGGTGCGGGCAGGTGCGGGCAGGTGCGAACAGGTGCGGGCAGGTGCGGGCGGGTGCGGGCGGGTGCGGGCGGCCGAACCGAGCGCCCGGGGCTTCAGCCCCGCGTCATGATCGAACGTAGGAGCAGATGATGCGAGCGACGATCGGATATCTGGTGGTGGCGGCCGTCCTGGCCGGGGCGGGGCTGCTGGCATGGCGCGGCAGCGAGCTCGAGCGGCGCGTGGCGGCGGCCGAGCGGGACCTGGTGACACTGCGCTACCAGGAAGCCGGCGCGCGCGCCGTGGAGCCGCCGCCGGCGTGGTCGGCCTGGCTGCCGGGCGCCGGCAAGACCGTCGAGGACGCGCGGGCGCTCAGCGCCACCTCCAAGTACTGGGAGGGTGACTACGACGCCGTGGCCGCGGATCCGAACGCGAAGCTGCTCGCTGCCAATGCCGCCTACCGCGCGCTCCGCCGCGACGGGGGAAACTGGCAGGCGGTGGTCGGCCGTCTGGACGGCGTGGTGAAGACCTACGCCGACGTGCTCCGCGAGAACCCGGACAGCGCCGAGGCGGCGTTCAACTTCGAATACGCCACGCGCCTCCGCGCGGCCATCGCCGCGCGCCGGCGCGATGTGGCGCCGGTGGACTACAGCGCCAGCGGCAACACCATCCACGGCGGCGTCGGCGAAGTGCCCGTGGACGCTGACGCCAAGCAGTTCAAGATGATCGTCCCGATGCGCCCCGACGAGCGGCAGGAAGCCGAGAAGGCGGGTAAGGGCGGCACGCGCGTCCGCAAGGGCTAGCCAGGAGGACGCGTGCCCGAGGTCACATTCGGAGAGCCGCGGTATCTCCCGCTCCTCGTCATCCCCGGCGTGCTGCTGCTCCTGTGGCTGCGCCAGGCGTGGCAGCGGCGCGGAGACGTGCTGGCCCTCCGGCGCCGGCGCACGCTGCCCGTGCGCGAGCGGATCCCCTTCTTCGGCGACCTGCTCGCCTGGCTGTGCCTGCTCGCCGCGCTCACGCTCACGGTGGTGGCCCTCGCGCGCCCGCAGACCGCCGCCGCCATCATCCGCACCGCCGGCGTGGACTTCGTCGTGCTCCAGGACGGCTCGGCATCGATGCACGTGGCCGACGCCGGCGCCCCGAGCGGCGACTCGGCGGGCACGGGCGAGGTGCGGCGCGGACAGGGCACGAACCGCTGGCGGCGGTCCATGCGCTTCCTCCGCATGCTCGGTGAGTCGCTGCGCTGGGAGGACGACCGCGTGGCCCTGGCGCTCTTCGCGCACATCGCCACGCCGCAGGTGCGCCTGACGAAGGACCCGAACACGTACTTCTTCTTCCTCGATCACCTGGACGAGGGCTCCCCCTTCCGCCTCGAGGACGATGCCTCCTGGGACACGAACATCGAGCGGGGCATCTACTGGGGGCTGCGGCTCTTCGAGAAGGACGAGGAGCTGCAGGGCAAGTCGGCCAACGCAAAGGCGTTCATCCTCATCTCCGACGGGCAGGCCTGGAGCGGCGAGGTCGCCAAGTCCATGCAGCTCGCCCAGGCCGCAGGCATCCCCGTGCACGTCGTCGGCGTCGGCACGACGGCCGGCGGCATCATCCCCGACCCCAAGCGCGACGCCACGCAGGCGGCCGTCCGCTCGGTGCTGGACCGCTCGTCGCTCGCCGCCATCGCCACGGCGGGCGGCGGGCGCTACTTCGAGCTGGACCGCGAGACGGACCGCGAGATCGCCAACACCATCATCGACCTCACGCGCCGCCGCGCCGGTGGCCGCGGCGTCCAGGAGACGGCGGAGGACCGCTACCGCGAGGTCCTGGTGGCCGCCGCCGGCATGGTGGTGCTGGGCGTCCTCTTCCTCCGCGATCAGGCGGCGCTGGCCCTGCAGGTCACCGCCGGCCTCGGCGTCCTCCTGTTCGTCTCGCGCCTGTTCTGAACGCCCACGCGGAGACATCCCGTTACACGGTGTTCCGGCTCGGGCATTACAATTCGTGCTCCGGAGGATACATGGGCAAGCACGTGTCGCGACGCAACTTCATGGGTGGGATGGCAGCGGCGGTGGGGTATCTGAGCACGCGGCCGAGCGCCGAGTTGTGGGCCCAGGGTGGCCCGGCAGCCGTCGCGGCCCAGCGCGCCCGCGGGCGCATGACGCCGGAGCAATACGACCGGATGGCGAAGCTCGCCAACAACGAGAACAACTTCGGGCCGCCGGACTCGGTGATGAAGGCCATGAACGCGGCCTGGAAGTACGTTGGCCGCTACGGCTACCCGGACGGCGACATCGTCCAGGTGATTGCGAACCACCACGGCGTGAAGCCCGAGAACATCCTGCTCGGCGCCGGCTCGGGCGAGATCCTCGACGTCGTCGGCACCACGTATCTGCTCGGCGGCAAGAAGGCCATCGGCTGCGACCCGTCCTACGGGTCGGTGTACCAGCACGCCACGGCCATCAAGGCCGACTCGATCCGCGTGCCGCTCAAGGCCGACTACAACCTCGACACCAGCAAGATGATCGAGCTGGCCAACCAGCGTGCCAGCGAGATCGGCTTCTACTACCTGTGCAACCCGAACAACCCCACCGGGCTGATCGTGCCGAAGCAGGAAGTGAAGGCGATCGTCGAGAACCTGCCGAAGGGCATGCCCATCCTCATCGACGAGGCGTACCACCACTTCGTGAACACGCCGGACTACGAGACCGCCATCCCCTACGTGCTCGAGGGCCGGCCGGTCATCGTGGCGCGCACGTTCTCGAAGATCGCGGGCCTGGCGGCGATGCGCCTGGGCTACGCCGTGGCGCCGCGGGAGATCATCCAGCAGATGCGCCCGTTCGCGATGAACAGCATCAACGTGCTGGTGAAGCACGGCGGCGTGGCGTCGCTCAAGGACACGGCGGCGCAGGCCGAGGTGAAGAACAAGATCATCGCCCAGCGGACGAAGACCACCAACGAGCTGAAGGCGTACGGCTACGACGTCATCCCGTCGGAGACGAACTTCTTCATGGTGCACCTGGGCCGCCAGGTGCAGCCGGTGATCGAAGCGTTCCGGCAGAAGGAAGTGCTGGTGGGCCGCCCGTTCCCGCCGATGCTGGAGCACCTGCGCGTCTCGATCGGCACCCCGGAGGAGATGGATCGCTTCATGGTCGCGTTCAAGCAGATCTTCCCGGCGAAGACGCGGCAGACCAACGTCGCGGGGCAGTAGGGTTTCTTGGGCCTTCGGTAGGCCTGCGGTAGGCCTGCGGCGGGAGGCTCTACAGGGATGGGCCGGGGCGCTTCAACGCTCCGGCCCTTTGCTTGTACGCGCAGGGCCGCCCGCGGGAGCGCGAGACGCCCCAAGACCTCAAGACCCCAAGACCTCAGGTCCCAAGCCCCAAGCCCCAAGCCCCAAGCCCCCTTGGTATATTGGATCCTGGTGAAACGGCACGCTCTCCAGCTGATCCTCGCAGCCACGATCTTTCTGCCGGCCTGCACGCCCGGCCCCGGCGTGGAGGACTACGCGACGAAGGTCACGGAGGACCGCGCGCTCAAGGACGAGAGCTTCCGCTCGTCGCCCGACTCGCCGATCCCGCCCGACAAGAAGGACATCCTGCTGCCGCTCGCCTACTACCCGGTGGACGAGGACTACGCGGTGCCGGCCGAGCTGGAGCTGTCGCAGGACCGATCGCGGCTGCAGATTCCCACCTCGACCGGCAAGCTCCGCGACTACGAGCGCATCGGCACGCTGCGCTTCAGCCTGAAGGGCCAGCCGCTGCAGCTCACCGCCTTCAGCGAGGTCGGCCAGCCCCTCTCGCGCCTGTTCGTCCCCTTCGCCGATGCCACCAGCGGCAGCGAGAGTTACTCCGCCGGCCGCTACATGGAGCTGGACCCGACGGCCACCGGCATCTACGTCGTGGACTTCAACGGCGCGTACCACCCGTTCTGCTACTACAACGCCGAGTACGACTGCCCCTTCCCGCCGGCCGAGAACCGGCTGAAGGTGCCCGTCCGCGCCGGCGAGAGGCTGCCCGAGGGCGCCGGGCGGTGAGGGGCGGTGTCCATTGACGATTGGTGATTGACGATTGACGATTCATTGGGCAATTGGAGATTGAGGCGTTGGGCATTCATTGATGATTTGGCGATTTGACGGATGGCTGATTCAGCTGTGCCAGCTCCCGGCGCAGTTCGTTCCCGACATGACTCGGCTTGTCTTCCGGCTCCCGACTCCCGACTCCCGGCTCCCGGCATGGTCCTCCAGGCGATAGTCTTCGACTTCGACGGCGTCATCGCGGACAGCGAGCGGCTGCACCTGCGCGCGTACCAGGAGATCCTCGCGCCCGAGGGCGTCATGCTCTCGGAGCGCGATTACTACGACCGCTACCTCGGCTACGACGATGTGGGGGTGTTCAAGGAACTGGGCAAGGACAAGGGCGTGGCGATGGACGAGGGCCGGATCGCCGCGCTCGTCGAGCGGAAGGGCCGTCGGTACGACGAGCTCGCCTCCGCGGGCGAGATGCTCTACCCCGGCGCGGCGGACTTCATCCGCGCGGCCGCGGCCGTGGTGCCCATCGCCATCGCCTCCGGCGCGCTCACGCACGAGATCGAGGAGATCCTGGAGCGCGCGGGGCTCCTCTCGCTCTTCCCCGTCATCGTCGGGGCCGACCAGACGGCGCGCAGCAAGCCGCACCCCGAACCCTACGTGACGGCGTTCGCGCGGCTCAAGGCGCACGTCGGGCGCGAACTCGAGCCATGGCGGAGCGTGGCCATCGAGGACTCGAAGTGGGGCCTCGTGTCGGCGCGCGGCGCGGACCTGCGCCTGGTGGCGGTGACCAACACCTACAGCGCCGCGGAGCTCCGGGAAGACGCGGAGCTGGTGTGCGAGGGCCTCTCGCACCTGACGCTCGAGCGCCTGGACCAGCTGGTGGGGGATTGATGGCGACGAAGCGCCGCACGCTCGCCGAGCAGATCGTGGACGCGGCGGACCGTCCCGGGCCCGACCTGGCGGCGCCGGCCTTCCTCATCGCCCGTCTCGAGTACCCGCACCTGGATCCCGGGCCGTACCTGGATCGGATCGACGAGATGGGCCTCGCCGCGTCGCGGCGCATCGCCGCGGACCCGGGCCACGACGCCCCCCTGGCCGCGCGCGTCGATGCCCTCAACAAGTACCTGTTCGGCGAGCTGGGCTTCCTCGGCAATCGCGAGCACTACGACGACCCGCGCAACAGCTGCCTCAACGAGGTGCTGGACAAGCGGACGGGCATCCCCATCACCATGGCGCTCGTCTACATCGAGGTGGCACGCCGGGCGGGCATCCGCACCGAGGGCGTGAACTTCCCGGGGCACTTCCTCGCCCGCGTGCTGCAGGACCTGCACACCGACGACCCGGACGAGGGGCTCATCGTGGATCCGTTCCACGGCGGCGCCATCCTGGACGAGAGCGACTGCCGGGCGCTGCTGCACCGCCACGTCGGCGAGGACGCGGCCTGGGCGCCGGCGCTGCTGGCGCGCGCCACGCGACGGCAGATCCTCGTGCGGATGCTGCTCAATCTCAAGCGGCTCTACGTCCGGATGCGATCCTTCCCGCAGGCACGGCAGGTCACCGACATCCTGCTGGCGCTGCAGCCGTCATCCCTCGCGGAGCTGCGGGACCGCGGGCTGCTGGCCTACCACATGAACGACGTCTACCACGCGCTGCGGGACCTCGAGGCGTACCTGAAGATGGCGCGCCTGGCCGAGCAGGACGAGGATCAACGCAAGGAGACCGAGCAGGTCTGGGAGCACGTGAAGACGCTCCGCCGCCGCGCCGCGCAGCTGAACTGAGGGCACGAGGACGGCACGAAGAAGGGCTTGGGGCTTGGGGCTTGGGGTTTGGGGCTTGGGGCTTGATCCAAAGCTTCGTGCGTCCTTCGTGCCCTTCGTGCCTTCGTGGTTTCTTTTCGTGTCTGGTTATCTCGGCAGCCTGCCAATCTCGTCGTACAGGTACGCCGCCGAGACGATGCCGCCGTGGAAGTTGCCCAGATCCAGCTTCTCGTCGGGGGCGTGCGCGTTCTCGTCGGGCAGGCCCACGCCGAACAGCACGCACGGCAGGCCGAGCTCTTCCTGGAACGTCGACACCACCGGGATGGATCCGCCTTCGCGGTTGAACACGGGGCGCTGGCCGAAACCCGCCTCGATGGCGCGGCCGGCGGCCTGCACGTAGGGGTTGTCGAAGGCGGTCATCCACGGCTTGCCGCCGTGCATGCGGGTGATCTTCAGTTCCACGGTCTTCGGCGTGACCTTCTTCAGCCATGCCTCGAAAAGATCGCCGATCTTCTGCGGATCCTGGTTGGGCACCAGCCGCATGCTGACCTTCGCCATGGCCACGGCGGGCAGCACCGTCTTCGCGCCCTCGCCCGTGAAGCCGGAGAGCAGGCCGTTGACCTCGAAGGTCGGCCGCGCCCACACGCGCTCCAGCGTCGTGTAGCCGGACTCGCCGAACAGCTTCGGTGCGCCCAGGTCCTGGCGGTACTTCTTCTCGTTGAACGGCAGCTTCGCGAACTCCTCCCGCTCCTCCGGCCTCAGCTCCACCACATCGTCGTAGAAGTTCGGGATCTTGATGCGCCCGCCCTTGTCCTTGGCCTGCGCCAGGATCTGCGCCGCCACCATCGCGGGGTTCGCCACGGCGCCGCCGAAGGAGCCGGAGTGCAGGTCCGACTTCGAGCCGCGCAGATCGATCTGGAAGTAGGCGAGGCCGCGCAGGCCGTAGCAGATGGACGGGATGCCGCGGTCGAACATCGGCGAGTCGCTGATGACCACGACGTCGGCCTTCAGCAGGTCCTTGTGCGCGCGGATGAAGTTGTCGAGGTTGGCGCTGCCCACCTCCTCCTCGCCCTCGATGAGGAACTTCATGTTCACGGGCAGGCGGCCGTTCTGCTTCATGTGCGCCTCGACGGCCTTGAAGTGCATGAAGACCTGGCCCTTGTCGTCGGCCGCGCCGCGCGCGTAGATCTCGCCGTCGCGTACGGTGGCCTCGAAGGGCGGCGAGGTCCAGAGGTTGAGCGGATCCACGGGCTGAACGTCGTAGTGGCCGTAGAAGAGGATGGTCGGCGCGTCCGGAGCGCCCAGCCACTCCGCGTAGACCACGGGATGGCCCGGCGTCTCCTCGAGCCGCGCGTTCTGGAGCCCGATCCGGCTCATCTCGTCGCGCGTCCACTCCGCGCAGCGACGCACGTCGGCGGCGTGCGCGGGCAGCGCGCTGACACTGGGAATCGCCAGGTACGTCTTCAGTTCCTCGACGTAGCGATCGCGGTTGACGTGGATGAAGTCGATGACCTTGTTCATGGCGGTAGTGTACGTCGGGAACCGGGAGCCAGGAACGGGGAGCCGCTGCCACGGGAATACGAAGCCCCGTGTCCTTCGTGTCCTTCCTGTTCCCGCGACGTCTACGTCAGCAGTAGCCAGCGCGGGCCGTCGCGGCGCGCGAGGCCCTCGTGCTCGAGCTTGACGAGGTGCGCCAGCACGTTCTCGCTGGCCAGCGGCACCAGGCGCGGGTCCAGGCCGGCGTAGATGCGCGCGACAATCACCTCGAGGGTGTCGACCCCACCCTCGAGCGCCGTGAGGACCTGCACCTCGCGGTGGTGGCGGTGCGCCAGGTAGTAATCGATGAGCGCCAGCGGCTGCTCGATGACGGGGCCGTGAGCCGGCAGGACCCGCGCGGGCGCCAGCGCCTGCACGCGCTTCAGCGAGCGGAGGTAGGCCGCCAGGTCGCCGCCCTTGGACGCGGGAATGGCCACGGTGTTCCCCACCTGCAGCAGGTCGGCCCCGAAGAGCGTCCGCGACGCCGCATGCCACAGCACGACGTGGTCCGGCGCGTGGCCGGGCGTGTGCACGACCTCGATGTCGCCCTCACCGGTGGCCAGGCTCGCGCCATCCGCGAGCGGTTCCCACCGGACGCCCCACCGCGCGTCCTCCTCCGGCCATGGGAACTTGGCGAACACCGCGGAAGGCCATCGCGCGGCCACGGCCGGCGCGCCCGACGCGTGATCCGGGTGAGCGTGCGACACCACGACCCGCGCGGGACCTCCCGGCACGGCTGCAGCAATCGCCTCCAGGTGTTCCGCGTGCCCGACACCCGCGTCGATGAGCAGCGGCTCGGCACCCGGGACCAGGTACGTCCAGTTGCCGGCGCCCGTGTAGGGCCCGGGGTTCGCGGCGTGAAGGGTGAGGAGGTTCACGGTTCTCGGGTTCTCGGGTTCTCGGGTTCTCAGGTTCTGAGGTTCTCGGGTTCTCAGGTTCTCAGGTTCGAGGGTCCGCGTGGAGCGGGGGCGCGGAGTGCAGCGAGGCGACGGCGACGCCGACGGCGACGAACATGATGGCCGCGGCGCTCAGGTAGGGGGTGGTCATGCCCCCGGCGTCGAACAGGAACCCGCCCCAGGCCGGGCCGACGACGCGGCCGAGGCTGGCGAGGGACGAGGCCAGGCCGAGCATCCCGCCCTGATCGTCCGCGTGCGTCAGGCGCGACACCATGGCCGAGAGCGCCGGCCCGTTGAAGCCCATGCCGACGGCCAGCGTGGCCACCGCCGCCAGCAGCGCGGGCAGCGTCCAGGCGAAGGGCACGAGGCCGATGCCGAGGCCAATGACGGCAATGGCCACCGGAATCAGCCGCGCCTCGCCCACGCGCTTCACGACCCGGCCTACCAGCACGCCCTGGACGAGGGCCAGCGTGGCGCCGATGAACGCGAACAGGTAGCCGATGGTCGCCACCGTGAAGCCGAAGCGGCGCTCGCTGAAGAGCGCGAAGGTCGCCTCGAAGCCCGAGAACGCCGCCGTGACGATGAAGTAGAGCGCCAGCAGGAGGATGAGCCGGCGGTCTGCCATGGCGCGGCGGAGGGCCTCCATGCGACCCAACGCCGGCCGGGTATGGTCCGCGGAGCGCGACTCGGGCAGCAGGAAGTACGCCGCCACCAGATTCGCCCCGCAGAGCGCCGACGCCGACCACATGGGCGCCGACGGACCGAAATGGCTCAGGATGCCGCCGATGGCCGGCCCGAAGATGAATCCCAACCCGAAGGCCGCACCCACCAGGCCCATCCCCTTCGCGCGGTTCTCCGGCGTGGTCACGTCCGCGATGTAGGCCTGCGCGGTCGGGATGTTGGCGCCGGCGATCCCACCGACGATGCGCGCCAGGAACACGACGGCCAGCGACGAGGCCACGGCGAGCACCAGGTAGGAGACGCAGGATCCCGCCAGCCCGAGCAGGATGATGGGGCGGCGGCCGATGCGATCGGACAACCGTCCCCAGACGGGCGAGAACATGAACTGCATCAGCGAGAAGCTGGTGCTCAGCAGGCCCACCACGAAGGCATTGGCGCCGAACGACTCGGCGTAGAACGGCAGCAGCGGGATGATGATGCCGAACCCGAGCAGGTCGATGAAGACCGTCAGGAAGATGATGGCGAGCGGCGACACAAGCCTTCGATCTTAGCCCGTGTCCCGGCCGTGGAGCCAGAGCGACAGCCCCGCGTAGTACACGGGAAACGCGAGCGACAGCACGGCCCATGGCCCGTCGGTCGCCGGCAGCCGCCAGATGACGAAGGCGCCCAGGACGCCCCACGCGGAGGCCAAGAACAGTGTCGGCACACGAAGGGCCACCGTGCGCGATGGATAGACGTAGCGGATGGGGACGAAGACCAGCACCGCGAAGGCGATCAGCACCACCGCGTTCACCACGGGCGACAATTGCAGCACGTACATGTACATGGCCACGATGTTCCAGTACGACGGGAAGCCCGTGAAGAAGTGATCGCTCGTCCGGATCTTGGCATCGGCCTGCGCGAAGCCGTAGGCGCTGGCCAGCAGCACCACGCCAGCCACCCACAGGCCCCACCGCTCCGGCAGCAGGCCCGCCTCGATGATCAGGAGCACGGGGACGAACGTGTAGGTGAGGAAGTCCACGATGTCGTCCAGCCGGGCCCCGTCGAAGCCGGGCAGCACCTCCTTGACGCGCAGCGCACGGGCGAGCACACCGTCGGTCGCATCCACGATCACGGCCACCACGAGCGCCACGATGGCGGCCTTGAACTCGCCCTCGAAGATGGCCACGGTGGCATAGAGCGCGAGCACGGCGCCCAGGGCGGTGTAGAGGTGAGCGAGCCAGGCGAGGGGCACGGTCGTGGGCTTGGGGCTTGGGGCTTGGGGCTTGGGTTCTGGGGGTTCTCAGGTTCTCAGGTTCTCAGGTTCTCGGGTTCTGTGCCATCTGCGTCATCTGCGTCTTCTGCGTTCTCTCAACCTTCGTTCTGCGTGGGGGAAGGACTGCCACACCGGCACGCCGCAGAAGTGCGTGCCCTCGGTGCACCGCGGCGCAACGATGCGGTTGCGCAGCACGCAGGGCGGGCCGAGGAACTTCCCGAGCTGGGGGTGGACGGCCTGCACCTGTGAAATCTCGTCCATCGACGCCAGGTAGATCTCCTCCTGCGCGTTGAAGCAGGTCCGCAGCGTCCACTTGTGCTGCAGCGCGATGAACGAGCCGGACTCGACCATCCGCAGCGCCTTCGCGTTGGGCAGCAGGTAGAGCGCGAACTCCAGCGGCACGCCGAGCGCGAGCAGCCGGTTCTTCGAGGCCCAGGCGTCCTTCACCGCGCGGTCGAAGACGGCGCGGGCCGCCTGGTTCTGCCGGATCAGCCGCGGCGCGATCACGTCCGGCTCGATGGTGTCGGCAAAGGTCATCATCGGCCGCGAGGCCGGCACCATGCGGTGCCGCTGGTCCTGCGAGTCCGCGGTGTGGCTGAGCCGCTTCTCGAAGACGTAGGAGGGGTGATTGAGCGCGCGCATCAACGGCGAGTGATGCGACACGTTCAGCATGTCGATGCGGTAGGGATTGCGCGCCGGGTTCATCACGCGGTCGATGGCCTCGGCGTCGTGCATCTCGGCCGTCGTCAGCCCGAACGTGGCGCGGACGGCATCCGCCACCACGCGCTCGGCGCCGGCGGACCAGTCGCGCAGCCGCGACACGCGGTTGCCGAGCCGCCGGTCGAACTCGCGGGCGAAGGCGTCGCCGGAGGAGGTCGGCCGCGGGATCGCCGACTCGGGCAGCTGGTCGTGGTCGAGCGTGGTGAGGCCCACCTTCTCGAAGAACATCGGGTCGGCTTCCTTCACGAGGTCCACCATGGCCCCGATGACCATCTGCGCCTCGTACGGCGTGTCGCCGGCATTCGCCATCCGGTGCAGGCGGTGCAGCACCAGCCCGGAGACCGTGTGCACCATGGACGTGAAGGCGCCGATGGGGATGACGTATCGCGCCGTCTCGATGGCCTTCTTCTCCGCCTCGCGCTCCACGGCCTTCAGCCGCGCGGGCGTGTTGGTGGGCCGTACGTAGCGCAGCTCCTTCAGGATGGCCCACGCATCGTCCTTGAGCAGCGCCGAGAGCTCGGCGTAGGCGTCCCAGGCGCGGAGGACGGCCTGCTCGTAGACGTCGCGCGCTTCACCCTCGAGCGGGGGCACGAAGGCCCGCGGCTCGTTCAGCTTCACGTAGCGCTGGCTCGACTGCTCGGAGTTGTAGAACGGGTAGGCGTGGAGGATGCTCCACACGAACTGCCGCGAGACGTTCTCGAGCCCGAACTCGAAGTGCGCGTGCTGGAAGACGGTGTGGTGGCCGCCCTCGAAGGTCAGCGGCCCGATGGAGTCCCGCTGCTTGTCGGTGACCTCCTCCCGCGCGATGACGCGCGGGGAATAGCACGTGCGGGCGGCGGCGATCGCCCCGTCGTACGGCGCCTGGGGAGCGCTGAGCAGGGTGACGCGTGGAGGGGCGGTGCTGAGTGCGACGGCGGGCATCCGTGGGAAAGTATAAAGTTTCGTCGCACCCGCGCGGCAAAGAGAAAGTAGGATGGCCTCGCCGTGTCCCCCGACCGCCAGGTTGAGGCCGTCGCCCTGCTCGGGCGCTACCTCTGGCAGGACCATTCCATCGACGAGCTCGTGCACCAGGCGGCGCGCCTGGCCGTCGAGGGCACGCGCGCCGACGCCGCCCTGGTGCTCGAGCGGACGGTGGGCAACCGCCTGTCCACCGCCCGGGCGAGCCTCGGGTGGGCCGAGCCCCCAGGCGTCCGCGACCTCGCGCTCGCCACCGGCTGGCACGGGCCGGCCGTGCTCGAGGCCACCGAGCTGGTGGCCATCATCGACGACCTGCGCGATCGGCCGGAGGAACCGCCCATCTTTGCCGCCCAGGGGTTCAGGGCGGCCGCCGCCGCGCTCATCGGCGACCCGGCCCGCCCGTTCGGCGTGCTCGGCGTGTACAGCCGCACGCGAGGGGCGCTCGGCGCCAGCGTCGCGCCCTTCCTGTCCAGCCTCGCGACGACCCTGGGCCTCGCCATCCGGCGTGTCCAGCTGACCGCGGAGCTCAATCGCGAGCGCGAGGAGCGCTTCCGCCTGGGCTCGCTCGTCGAGGGCTCCGACGATGCCATCGTGACGGCGACGCTGCAGGGCACGATCCTCTCGTGGAATCCCGGCGCGGAGCGCCTGTACGGCTACGCCGCCCATGAGATCGTCGGCCAGGATGTCTCGGTGCTCGTGCCGGCCGAGCGCAATCCCGACCGCCAGTACCTGCTGGAACGCGTCCGGGCGGGCGAGCGCATCCCCGCCTTCGACGCCGAGCACCGGCGCAAGGACGGATCCCCCGTCACCGTCTCCCTGAGCCTGTCGCCCGTGCGCGGGCGGGAAGGCGAGATCGTGGCGCTGGCCGGCATCGCGCACGACGTCACCGAGACGCGCCGCCTGGAATCGCACCTGCGCCAGTCGGCGAAGATGGAGGCGGTTGGCCGGCTCGCCGGCGGCGTGGCGCACGACTTCAACAACATGCTCACCGTCATCGACGGCTACAGCGAGCTGTCGCTCCTCAAGCTGCCCGGCGACAGCCCGGTGCGGGCGCTGGTCGAGGAGATTCACAAGGCCGGCGAGCGGGCCGCGGAGCTCACGCGGCAGCTCATGGCGTTCAGCCGCAAGTCGATGGCCGAGCCGCAGGTGCTGAACCTGAGCGAGGTGGTCGAGGCGACGGTGGCCACGCTCACCCGCATCATCGGCGAGGACGTGCGGATCGAGACGCGCCTGGCCACGAATCTCCAGAACGTGATGGCCGATCGCTCGCAGCTCGACCAGGTCCTCTTCAACCTGGTCATCAACGCGCGCGACGCGATGCCGCTGGGCGGCACCATCACCATCGAGACCGCCAACGTCGAGTTCCACTCGGCGCACGGCGTGGGCCCGCGCGAGGTGCCCCCCGGCCAGTACGTGCTGCTGGCTGTCACCGACACGGGCGTCGGCATGGACGCCGCCACGCGCGCGCGGATCTTCGAGCCGTTCTTCACCACCAAGGGCAGCGGACGCGGCACCGGCCTGGGGCTCGCGATGGTCCAGAACTTCGTGGTGCAGAGCGGCGGCCACCTCGCCCTCTACAGCGAGCCCGGCCACGGCAGCACGTTCAAGCTCTACCTGCCGACGGTGGCCCTCCCCGTTGCGGCCACCCGGAACGAAGGCCCCGCCGACGCGCCCGCCGGCACCGAAACCATCCTCGTCGTCGAGGACGACGACGCCGTGCGCATGTTCACCGAGGCCGTGCTGAACGCGGCGGGATACGAGGTGATCGCCGCCTCGAACGGCGCCGAGGCGCTGGAGCGGGCCCAGGCGACGCCGAAGCCCATTCACCTGCTGATGACCGACGTCGTGATGCCGATTCTGGGCGGCCACGCGCTCGCCGAGCAGATACAGTCGGCTCACCCGGAGGCGCGCGTCCTCTTCACCTCCGGCTACACGCCGGATGCGGTGAGCCAGAAGGGGATTGCCATCCCTGCGCGATACTTCCTGCAGAAGCCGTACTCACCGGCCGCGCTGTGCCGCAAGGTGCGCGGGGTGCTCGACATGTGAGCGGCGTACCCATTGACGATTGCCGATTGGCGATTGAGTGATTCATTGGGGATTGGCGATTGGGCCATCGCGCATTGGATTGGGTGATTGGGTGATTGGGTGATTGGGTGATTGGGTGATTGGGTGATTGGGTGATTGACGCATCGGGCGATTCGTCGCTGGCCGACGACATCGTGCCCACTGCCAATGCCCCAATGCCGCAATTCGCCAATGCGACAATCCGAATGCCCAATGCCCCAATCGCCAATCGCCCGATGAATCACCCGATTGGCAATCGGCAATCATCAATGGGCACGCCTCACTCGTCCTCCTCCTCCCGCCGTGCGTGGTAGCGCGAGTACTCCTCCATGAAGGTGAGCGACTCGAACGCGCGCATGCGGTCGAAGAAGAGGATGCCGTCCAGGTGGTCGGTCTCGTGCTGGATGACGCGCGCCGGGAAGTCGTGCGCCTCGATTTCCACGCGCCTGCCCTCCCGATTGAGTGCGCTGACGCGGATGTGCGGCGCTCGCGGCACGCGCCCGCGGATGTCGGGAATGCTCAGGCAGCCCTCCCAGCCCTCGACCGCCTCCTTGCTCAGGATGGTGATCTCCGGGTTGATCAAGGCCGTCGCCTCGCCCTCGCCCCGGCCCTCGGGATCCAGCACGGCGACGAACAGCCGCAGGCTCTCGTGCACCTGGGGCGCGGCCAGGCCGATGCCCGAGTACTCGTCCATGGTGTCGATCATGTCGTCGATGAGCTTCTGAAACGCGGGCGTGCGGATCTCGTGCTTGTCCACCGCGCGGGCCCGCTGCCGCAGCACGGGGTGGCCCATGCGGGCGACTTTCAGGATCGACATTGGTCGATTTTATACTGTGCGGACGGGTGCGAACGGGTGCGGGCGGGTGCGAACAGGTGCGGGTGGGTGCGGACAGGTGCGGGCGAGTGCGAACAGGTGCGTGAGGGAGGCCAGGTGCGGTGAGCGCCACGTTTCGGTTCTGCCCGGTCTGCGGGTCGCCGCTCGAGCCGCGCGTGCTGCGCGTGGGCGAGCCGCCGCGCCTCGTGTGCACCAACGAGCCGTGCGGGTTCGTGTTCTATCTCGACCCCAAGGTGGCCGTCGGCACCATCATCTCCGGGCCCGACGGCCGCATCGTCCTCGTGCGGCGGGCCATCGAGCCGGGGTACGGCAAGTGGGTGTTTCCCGGTGGCTACGTCGATCGCGGCGAGGAAGTGATGATGGCGGCGCTGCGCGAGGCCCGCGAGGAAGCCGGGCTCGAGGTGCGTATCGACCGGCTCATCGGCATCTACTCCTACGCCGGCCGCACACCCATCATCATCGTCTATGCCGCGACGATGATCGGCGGCGAGCTCGCCGTGGACGAGGAGGGGCTCGAGGTGCAGTGGTTCGAGCCCTCCTCCATTCCATGGGACGACCTCGCGTTTGCCAGCACGCGCGAGGCCATCCGGGACTTCCTGGGCTGATCGTTCGTGCGGATGGCCGGCTTCAGCGCCTCGATCTCCGCCTGCTGCAAGTTGACGGCCTTGTGCCCTCTACGGCTGCTCCGCCGTCGGCCGGCAAGGTATCATGCCCTCCGCTTCCAGGAGCTTCCATGCCGACCACACCCGATCGACGCACCTTCATCACCGCTCTCGGCGGCGTCGCCGCCTTCGCCACCAGTTCCGCCGTGGAGGCCGCGCAGGCGCCGGCCCAGCCCGCCCCCGGCGGCGCCATCGACATCGGCTGGTTCGACGCCTTCAAGGGGAAACACAAGCAGGTCTTCGATCTCCAGCGCTTCGACCTCTCGCTCGACACGCCCCTGCGCCAGGTGATGACCTACCTGGCCGCGCACCGCGAGATCAACAAGCTCGACCCGCCCGACGACATCAACGCGGTGGTCGGCATCTCGCACAAGGCATTCCCGATGAACGCGGCCGACGCGCTGTGGGAGAAGTACGCGCTGGGCGAGCACTGGCGAATCAAGGACCCCGCCACGGGCAAGCCGTCCGTCCGGAACATCTTCATGGACGGGCCCGTGGCCGGCCCGGCCACGGTCCGCGCCCTCCAGGGCCGGGGCGTCGTGTTCTGGCAGTGCAGCATGGCCCTCACCTCCATCTCCGCCGAGCTCGCCGCGAAAACCGGCGGCAAGGCGGCCGACATCAGGGCCGACCTGGTCGCGGGGCTGCGGACCGGCGTGCGGCTGGTGCCAGCGCACACGTGGGCGGTGGGCTTCGCGCAGGAGCGCGGGTTCACCTACATGAGCCTGTAGGCAAGGCAGAAGTCAGAAGGAGAAGACAGAAGGACACCGTCAGCGCACGAGGTGCAGCTCCGTCTGGCGCCGCAGTGACCACTGCATCACGCCGTCGGGGCGCACCTCGGCCTCCTCCTCGAGCGCCATGCGCACCTTCTGGCCGTTCCACTCGGGCACGGCCGTGGTCACCTGCAGCTCGGTGGAGAACCACATGTTCGGCAGCACCGGCACGTCACCGCGGCCCGGGACGCCCTCCTGGTAGTCCCACAGGCCGATGAGCGGCCCGGCTCCGTGGCCGTGGTCGCCAATGGGGTGCGAGTACATCGTCCCGTCCAGTCCCTCGGCATTCATCTGCCCGAGCACTTCCCGCAGGACCTGGTTGCCGCTCTTCCCGGGCGTCGTCTTCTCGAGCAAGATGTCCTGCAGGCGGTTGGCGCGTGCGAGCGCCGTCCTCAGGCCCGCGGGCGCGTCCGTCTCGCCGTCGCGGAGCACGTAGGCCATGTGCTGCGTGTCGGTGTTGAGGCCCATCGCGGTGATGCCGAAGTCGCAGTGGAGCACGTCGCCGCGCTGGATGACCGGGTTGTCGCCGAGGTCCCTCTCCGTGGCGCCCATGCGCTGGACCTCCACCGAGGGCTGGAACCAGGTGCCCAGCCCCATGTCGTTCACGCGCTGGCGCATCCACCACACCACGTCCTCGGTGGTCGTCACGCCCGGGGTAATCACGAGGTTCGAGAACGCGGCGCCGATCACCTCGTGGACGATGGCCTGGAGGCGGCGGTACGTCGGCGCCATGCCGGACACGCGCAGGGCCAGGTAGTCGATGGCCAGGCGCGGGTTCCGGACGACACGCTTCTCGAGATCGGGGCCGAGGGCCTCCTTCATCTGCTCCCACTCACCCGCCGTGAGGCCGTCGGCGAAGTTGTGATCGGCCGAGATGTTCACCGCAATCGCCTTCGGATTGCGCTCCTTGACGAGCCGCGCGAAGAGGCGCCACTGCTCCATCCCCCAGAGCTCGGCCTTCTGTGTCGTGGAGGTGGACTGCTCGCCGCGGTACACCTCGTACAGCCCTCCCTGCGAAGTGCCGCCGAGCGCCAGCCGCTCCACGCCCTTCTCGGAACCGCGGTCGAAGAAGATGTAGATGGATCGCCGGCGAGCGGCGAAGGTGGTCGCCGAGACGAGTCCCCGGAACACCGGGTCCTCGTTGTACTCGCGCATCGTCACGACCCACATGTCCACGCCGTGAGCGCGCATGACGGCGGGGAGGTTCACCTCGAGGCGCTCCTTCAGCCACGCCTGCTGCACCTCGGCCTGCTGGCGAAGCGTGCCGAACGGCCGTGCGGCGGAGTAGGGGCCGGTCTCCTGCGCCGTCGGGCCGGCCGCACCGGGCGTGAGCAGGGTCCAGGCGAGGAGCAAGGCGGTCGCGGTACGACGATGGCTCATGATTGATCTCCAGGCGCGTCGGGCTGAGTCGTCCGGATTCTAGCGGTTTCGTGGCCCCCGTGCTCGGCGTTCGCCTGTAGGCCCGACGGGCCGAAGGGGGTTAGAATCGCAGCCGTGGCCAACATAGAATCCATCCTCGGAGCAGACGCCCGCGCGCTGCTCGATCATCGCTGCCAGACCATCCCGAAGGAGAGCCTTCACCTGCCGGGGCCCGACTTCGTCGAACGCCTGCACCTGTCGTCCGACCGCCCGACGCGGGTGCTGGCCAGCCTGCAGTCGCTCTTCGACCACGGCCGCCTCGGCGGCACCGGGTATGTCTCCATCCTGCCGGTGGATCAGGGCATCGAGCACTCGGCCGGCGCCTCGTTCGCGCCCAACCCGGCATACTTCGATCCCGAGAACATCGTGAAGCTCGCCATCGAGGGCGGGTGCAACTGCGTGGCCTCCACGCTGGGCGTGCTGGGCATGGTGGCGCGCAAGTACGCGCACCGCATCCCCTTCATGCTGAAGCTGAACCACAACGAGTTCCTGTCCTACCCGAACTCGTACGACCAGATTCGCTTCGCCAGCGTGAAGCAGGCGTTCGACATGGGCGCGATGGGCATCGGCGCCACCATCTACTTCGGCTCCGAGGAGTCGAAGCGGCAGCTCCAGGAGGTGACGGAGATGTTCCAGCGCGCGCACGAGCTGGGCATGTTCACCGTGCTCTGGTGCTACACGCGCAACTCGGCCTTCAAGACGAAGGAGGCCGACTACCATCTCGCGGCGGACCTCACCGGCCAGGCCAACCACCTGGGCGTGACCATCGAGGCCGACATCATCAAGCAGAAGCTGCCGGAGACCAACGGCGGCTACACGGCGCTCAACTTCGGGAAGACCCACAAGAAGGTCTACTCGGAGCTCACCACGGACAACCCGATCGACATGACCCGCTACCAGGTGGCCAACTGCTACATGGGCCGTGCGGGGCTCATCAACTCGGGCGGCGCGTCCGCCGGTGAGAGCGACCTGAAGGAGGCCGTGAAGACGTCGGTGATCAACAAGCGCGCCGGCGGCATGGGCCTCATCTCCGGGCGCAAGGCGTTCCAGCGGCCGATGAAGGAAGGCGTGGCGCTGCTGAACGCCATTCAGGACGTCTACCTGGACACGGCCATCACCGTCGCGTGACCCCGCGCGCCGCGCTCCGCGTCATCGTCGCCCTCGCGGCGGTGGTCGTCGGGATCGGCGCGCTGTCCCTCGTCCGGCCCGGCTATACGCCGGACGAGGAGTACACCCTCTTTGCCGTGCGCGGCATCAGCGCGCACGGCGTGCCTCTCCTCCCTTCCGGCCTCCTCTACGATCGCGGCCTCGCGTACTCGTACCTCTCGTGGCTGGCAGCGACGCTGAGCGGCGTCGAGCTGCCCGCCTTCCGCGCGCTGAGCCTGCTGTCGGGCGCGGCTGTTCTGGTGGTGGGGTACACGCTCATCCGCACGAGCGTCTCGGCTGCGGCGGGCGTCGCATCCGCCCTGCTCGTCGCCGCGTCGGTCCCCTTCTGGGCCGCCATCACCACGGGCCGCTTCTACGCGCCGTTCCTGCTGACGTGCGTGGCGATCCTGGCGGTCGTGTCCCGCCTTCGCTGCGCGCACCTGCCCGCACCTGTCCGCACGCGCCCGCACCCGCCCGCACCTGTCCGCACCCGTTCGCACCCGCCCGCACCCGCCCGCACCTGCCCGCACCCGTTCGCACCCGTCCGCACCTGTCCGCACCCGTTCGCACCCGCCCGCACCTGGCTCGCCCTTGCCGGCCTCGCTTTTCTCTCGCGCCTGACGCACGAGCTCGCGTTCACGCTGATGGCGATTCCCGTCGCCGGCCTGCTGCTCGATTGCCGAAGGCACGTGTCCGAGCGCCCTGCTGATCTGCGTCATCTGCGCCATCTGCGGCTACCCGGTCTGCGCCATCTGCGGCTACCCGGTCTGCGCCATCTGCGGCTGTGGTCCATCATCGCCGCGTCAATCGGCATCGGTGTTCTCGGGGCCCAATCGGCGTTGACCGCCCTTCATTACGCAGTGCCCTCGGGCGACGCGGGCGGCGGTGTCATGGTTCGGCGCTTCTTCGTGTGGCAGGTGCTGAACCTTTTCGAGCGCCCGCAGGGAGGGCCGCTCGGCGTCATCCTTGCGGGGCTCGTCGTGGCCTGGCTGCTGGCGCCGGGACGAGCCGTGTCCTGCTTGAAGGTTGCCGCCTCGGCCGCCGCGGCGACGGTGGCCATCGGCGTCGTGCTCGCCTCGGCGTCCGCGCCCGTCTCTGCGGCCCTCGTGCGGGGCGTCATCCAGGGCAACCTGACCTATCCCCTCGACATGTTCTGGCACCTGGCCGGCGAGGATCCCGTGATGGCCTGCGCGGCCCTCGTGCTCCTCGTCGCGCGGATGGCCGGCGCCGGCGGCGACTGGCACGCCAGCGAGCGCGCGGCGCACCTCGGCTGGGTGAGCTGGGTGCTGTGGTTCGGGGTCATCGAATCGGGTATCACCATCAACTACGTGTTGCTCCCAGCGGTGTGCATGCTGGCGGCCATCGGCATCGATCTCGTCGCCATCGCCGAGCACACCAGGGGCCTCTGGCCCGGGAGGCGCGCGCAGCTCATCCGCGGCGCGCTCCAGGGGGCTGCGGCCCTGATCGTCGTCTCTCACTGGCGGGAGCCGGGCCTCGTCACGGAGCGGTTGTCCGCGGCGCGCCCCACCATTCAGGTCGCAGGAATCGAGGAGTTCCGTTCGACGCTGCAGCCAGAGGATGTTGTCGCGTGCACCGACGAACTGGCATGCCTGCTGTTGGTCGGGCGGGTGGACGCCTGGCTGGCGCTCGACGATTTCGTCCGCGAGCGCTTCGTGGTGGAGCGCGGCGCCGGCCCGGTCGGCGTCTACGCCGGCGCGCCAGCGGCCTTCACCATCGACGCCCTCTTCGCGCGGGCCCGGCCGCAGGACAAGGCATCCCGCGTGATCGTCATCGACGTGTTCAAGGAGTACCCGGTCGGCAACTCGGCCACCTGGCTGCCCCGTTCACTCGACGCCGGAGGCTACGAAGGAGAGACGCTCGTGAGCACCCCACAAGCGCGCGTGGTCGCGCTCAGGGCGGAGTAAGGCCCAAGCCCCAGGCTCCAAGCCCCAAGCCCCAAGCCCCAAGACCTCAAGACGCCCCGACCACCCCCACCGCCTCTACCGCCGGCCAGGTGAAACGCTCCAGGGTGGACGCCTGCAGTGCGGATTCCACGAACTCCTCCATCGGCAGGCCGCGCTCGGCATCTTCGATCTCCCCATGGCGCGCGCGAGTCACGGGATGCCTTGGCGTGAACAGGGTGCAGCAGTCCTCGTCCGGCACGATGGAGATGGAATAGGTGCCCAGGCGCTCGGCCTGGGCAATGATCTCGTCCTTGTCCATCCCGACGAGCGGCCGGAAGACGGGCATCGTCACCGCGGCGCCGGTGACCGACATGTTCTCGATGGTCTGCGAGGCCACCTGGCCCAGGACGTCGCCCGTGACCAGGGCGTGCGCGCTGGCCCTGAGCGCGATGCGCTCGGCAACCCGCAGCATGAGGCGCCGATACAGGATCACGCGGAGCGCGCCCGGCACCGACAGCGTGATCTGCCGCTGGATCTCGCCGATGGGGACGAGGTGCAGCTTCGCGCTCAGCTGGTA
>JBFWQE010000068.1:0-27304 GCA_050249615.1 Vicinamibacterales bacterium | reverse complement strand
TACAATCCTCGGATGGCTCAGTCGTTCTGGCGCCGCCTGCGGCGCGGGCGGCCCATCGTCGTCGTCTCGGGGCTGCCACGGTCGGGGACGTCCATGGCGATGGCCATGCTCGAGGCCGGCGGCCTCCCCATCGTCACCGACGGCGTGCGGGCGGCAGATGCCAGCAATCCAAAAGGCTACTACGAGTACGAGCGTGTGAAGGAACTGGACAAGCCCGGCGATCACGCCTGGCTGGCCGGCGCGCGCGGCAAGGCGGTGAAGATCATCTCGTTCCTCCTCACGCACCTGCCCGAGTCGTACGACTACCAGGTGATCTTGATGCAGCGTGACCTGGACGAGGTGCTGGCCTCACAGAACAAGATGCTCGAGAGCCGCGGCGAGGCGTCAGGCGCGGACGATGCCCAGATGCGGGCGCTGTATGAGGAACACCTGGCGCAGGTGGATCGCTTCACGAGGAACCGGTCGTGCTTCTCCGTGCTGAAGCTGCCCTACGCGGCGGTGGTGGTGAACCCGCATGCCGAGGCCGCGCGCATCAACGCGTTCCTCGGCGGGCGGCTGGACGTGGGACAGATGGCGGCCGTGGCCGACCGGGCACTCTACCGGAATCGGCGGGAAGCCACACCGGCACAGCCGTAGCCCACGTATCCTGACGGGATTTCGTCAGGCGCCTTCCCTTTGTCTGTCCTTCGCGGCCAAAGGCGCCGATCTCCGCGGATCGCAGGTGGGGCCGTTCTTGCACGCGATCACCCCAGCGCGCTTCGGAGAACATCATGACTCCCTCCAGTCCCCGTCCGGTGCTCAGGCGCTTGCCCACCGCCGTTGCGCTCGGCCTCCTCGTGCCCGCGGTCGCCCTGGCACAACCCGTGACGACGCTGGTGAGCGTGGCCACCGATGGCAGCCTGTCCAACAACTCCAGCGGTCGCGCGGCCATCAGCGCCGATGGCCGCTGGGTCGCATTCATGTCCGCGGCCGACAACCTCGTGCCGGACGACACCAACTTCCAATGGGACGTGTTCCTGCACGACCGCCAGACCGGCACCACGACGCGGGTCAGCGTGCAGCCCGGGGGCGGCCAGATGACCGTCCCAAGCGACAATCCGGCGATCAGTGCCGATGGCCGCTGGGTGGCCTTCCAGTCGGGGTCCCCGCTGGGTACGACCCAGGCGTTTCTGCACGACCGGGACACCGGCACGACGACGCTGGTGAGCGTCGGCCTCGGCGGGGTCGCGGCGGATGGCTGGTTCCCGGCGATCAGCGCCGACGGCCGCTGGGTGTCGTTCACGTCGCGGTCCGACAATCTGGTGGCAGGCGACACCAACGGCGCTGAAGACGTGTTCGTGTACGACCGGCTGACGGCCGTCGTGACGAGGGTGAGCGTCGGCTCTGGGGGGACCCAGGGCAACAGCTACAGCTGGAGCCGAGGTCCGCTCAGCGCCGACGGGCGCTGGGTCGCGTTCGCGTCCATGGCCAGCAACCTGGTGCCGGACGACACGAATGCGGACTGGGACGTGTTCGTCCACGACCGGCAGACCGGCGCGACAACGCGGGTCAGCGTGGGTCCCGGCGGTGCGCAGGGCAATCGGGGCAGCCTCAATGCCGCCATCAGCGCCGACGGCCGCTGGGTGGTATTCGCCTCGCGAGCGTCCAACCTGGTGGCGGGTGACACCAACGGCCGCGAAGACGTGTTTCTCCACGATCGCCAGACCGGGGCAACCACGGGCGTGAGCATCGCGCTCGGAAACGTGCCGGGGAATGGCGATAGCAGTTGGCCGGCCATCAGCGCCGATGGCCGGCTGGTCGCGTTCCACTCCGTGGCCAGCAATCTCGTCGCAGGCGACACGAACGGCTCGGCGGACGTGTTCGTGCGCGACATGCAGGCCGGCGTCACGGCGCGAGTGAGCGTGGGGATCGGCGGCGGGCAGGCGGCCGGCAGCAGCGTGGCCCCGTCCCTCAGCGCGGACGGTCGGGTGGTGGCATTCGAGTCCGCGGCCGGCAACCTCGTGGCGGGCGACGCAAACTTCCAGTGGGATGTCTTTGCGCACGATCGCGGCGACACGGGCTGTGCCGTCACGCTGGCGCCATCGTCGGCATCGGTGCCGGCCGGCGGTACGGCGGGCCAGGTACTGGTCCTGGGGTCGGCCGCGTGTGCCTGGACGGCCGTGTCGAGCGCACCGGACTGGCTGACTGTGACCGGCGGGGCCAGTGGCACCGGCTTCGGAATCGTCGAGTACAGCCTAGCGACCAACGCCGGGGATGCACGCACCGGGACCATCACGATTGGGAACTCGGCCTTCACGGTGAACCAGGCCGATCCGCTGACGCCGGCGGCCCCCGTCGGACTGGTGGCGCACACCGTGGTCGGAAACCTGGTGACACTGCGCTGGACGATGCCGCCGGGCGGGCCACAGCCGACCAGCTTCGTGATCGAGGGCGGGCTGTCCCCCGGAGAGGTGCTCGCCAGCATTCCCACCGGGAGCGCGTTTCCCACTTTCACGTTCACGGCCCCTGCGGGATCGTTCTACGCGCGCGTTCACGCACTGAACGGCACGTTTCGGAGCGCCGCCTCGAACGAGATCCGTCTCCACGTGCACGTGCCGGTGGCGCCCTCGCCGCCCGGGCATCTGTTGAGCGTGGTCAACGGCTCGAACGTCGGGCTCACGTGGACCAACACCTACGAGGGGGGAGCCCCGACGTCGCTCGTGCTGGACGTATCCGGTGTCGTGGTGGCGACGATACCCCTGCCGCTCAGCGACCACGCGGCCTTTCTGAACGTGCCCGGCGGGCCTTATGTCGGCAACACGTACCGGATCGGCCTTCGGGCGCAGAATGCGGCTGGCTCGAGCCAGCCATCCGCGATGACGCTCCGTGTTCCGGTTCAGTGCTCCGGGCCACCCGCCGTACCCACGAGCATGCTGGCCTACCGGGTCGGGAGTACGGTGTATGTCGACTGGGCGCCCGGGCCGAGTGGGGCCGCGCCCACCAGCTATGTGCTGGACGTGACCGGCACGCTCGTGGGCCAGTACTCGACGACCGAGCGCGCGGTCAGCGCCCTGCTCCAGGCAGGGACGTACACCGTCACGGTGGCGGCGATGAACCCGTGCGGCGCGAGCGCCGCCACGCCGCCGCAAACCGTCGTCGTGCCGTAGGGGCGGTGCCGGCACATACTAGGGAGGTGACCATCTCAACTCGTTCCTGCGCGCAGGCTGCCGCGGCTCTCACTCTGTCCACGGTCCTGGCCGCCTGCAGCGCGGGCCCCGCCGCGACCGTGTCCGGCCAATCCCGGCCGGCGCCGCAGGCCGGCCCCACCGGCGCGGCCGCACCGCCCGCCGCCGAGGGCGGCACCTTCACAGGCGTGGTCGCCGAGACCATGAACTCGGGCGGCTACACCTACGTGAAGCTCGAGGACGGCGGGAAGACCGTCTGGGCGGCGGCGATGGAGTTCCCGGTGAAGACCGGCGAGCGCCTCACGGTGCCGCTCGAGTCGCCGATGCCGGAATTCACCAGCCGCACCTTGAACCGCACGTTCCCGATCATCTATTTCGTGTCTCGCGTGGCACGCGAGGGCGAGTCGCTGGCCGCGCCGGCGGGGGCGCCGGGCATGGCGGCGAGCCACGGTGCGTCACTCGTCCCCGAGGCCACGGCCGGTTCGCCGGCCGCGCCGGTGGATCCGATCCCGCCCCCCGCCGGAGGTCTTTCCATTGCCGACGTCTGGGCGAAGCGGCAAGCGCTGGGAGGCACGCGCGTCACCGTCCGCGGGAGGGTCGTGAAGGTCAACAACGGCATCCTGGGCCACAACTGGCTCCATCTGCAGGACGGCTCGGGCTCCGCCGAGGCCCGCACCCACGACATCACCGTGACGACCGACGCCGTCGTGAAGGCCGGTGACGTCGTGACCGTGACCGGCGTCCTCGTGCTGGACAAGGACTTCGGCGCCGGCTACGCCTACGACGCGATCATCGAGCAGGCGACCGTGGTGGTGGCGCAGGCGGCGGACTGAGGCCGGCACCGGGCCCGCGCCGCGCTCGACCTGGGCGGCGCCGCGCCGGAGGCGCGGTGCTAGTCCCCTGGAAGGGTGATGGCTGACACAAGTCCCGGAGCGCGGCGCCCGGATCGCAAGGCGTGACGACCGAGGATATTGCCCATATCTGAGGGAGGAACAACGCCGCGAGGCGGGATGCCCGCCCGGGAATTGAGGTAGTCATCACGCTTCCAGGGGGCTAGGATGGGCCCTTCCCGGAGGAGGGTCCTATGGCGTTCTCGCGCCCGCGGGTCGGCGTGCGGGCAGGTCTGGCAACACTCATCGCGGTCGCGGTGTCAGGCTCCGTCGAGCTCGGTGCCAACGGCGAGGCGACGCGGATGCTCCGCACGCCCACGGTCAGCACCACGCACGTGGCGTTTGCCTACGCCAACAACATCTGGATCGTCGAGCGGGCGGGCGGGACGGCCCGGCGGCTGACGAGCGCCGAGGGGCAGGCGAGCAACCCGAAGTTCTCGCCCGACGGCCGCGCCATCGCCTTCACCGCCGACTATGGCGGCAATCCGGACGTGTACGTGGTGCCCGCCGAGGGCGGCGAGCCCACGCGGCTCACCTGGCACCCCGGCGCCGACCTCGTGCAGGGCTGGACTCCCGACGGCGCGCGCGTGCTGTTCATGTCCCCCCGCGCGACGTCCGCGCCCAATGCCACCCCCCGGTTCTGGACGGTGCCCGCCGCCGGCGGCATCGAAGAGGCGTTGCCGCTGCCGCGCGGCTACCAGGGGAAGCTGTCCCCCGACGGCGCACGCATCGCCTACCGGATGAACACGTCCTGGGACGAGGAGCGGCGCCACTACCGCGGCGGCCAGAACCGGCCCGTGTGGATCGTGGACCTGAAGACGTTCGACCTGGTCTCGCCGCCGTGGACCGACTCGAAGGACGTCGATCCCGTGTGGGTCGGGAACACTGTCTATTTCATCTCCGACCGCGACGGCGTGGCCAACGTGTGGTCCTACGACACGACGTCGAAGGCCCTGGTCCAGCAGACGAAGTTCCGCGACTACGACGTGAAGGCGCTCGACGCCGGCGGCGGCGCGGTCGTGTTCGAGCAGGCCGGCTGGATCCACCTGCTGGACCCGGCCACCGGCTTGTCGAAGATGCTCACCATCAGGGCGGCCGGCGACTTCCCGTGGATGATGCCGCGCTTCGAGGACGTCACTGCGCGCATGACGAACCTGGGCCTTTCGGCCACCGGCAAGCGAGTGGTCGTGGAGGCCCGCGGCGAGATCTTCACGATTCCCGCCGAGAAGGGCGACACGCGGAACATCACCGATGCGCCCGGGTCGGCCGAGCGCCAGCCCGCGTGGTCGCCGGACGGGAAGTGGGTGTCGTACTTCAGCGACAAGTCCGGGGAGTACAGGTTGGTGATAGAGGCGCAGGATGGCATCGCGCCGCCGCGCGAGGTTGCCTTCGACCAGCCCACGTTCTACTACACGCCCGTGTGGTCCCCGGACTCGACGAAGCTGGTCTACACCGACACCAACTTGAATGTGTGGGTGATGGACGTCGAGAGCGGAAAGGCGAAGATCGTGGGGAACGATCCATGGATGGTGCCGCAGCGGACGCTGGCGCCGTCCTGGAGCCCGGACTCGAAGTGGGTGGCGTTTGCCTCGCGGCTGAACACGCTCTATCGCGCCATCTTCGTCGCGAACGTCGACACGGGCGAGAAGCGCCAGATTACCGACGGCCTGGCGGATGCGACCTACCCGGTGTGGGACGCGAGCGGCAAGTACCTCTGGTTCCTCGCGTCCACCGACTTCGCCCTGCGCTCGCAGTGGCTGGACATGACCTCCTACGACCGCGAGGAGACCTTCGCGCTGTACCTGGCCGTCCTCCAGAAATCCGATCCAGGCCCGCTGCTGCCCGAGAGCGACGAGGACCCGGGCGTGGGCGGAGCGAAGCCGGCACCTGGTGAGACCGAGGCTGAAAAGCCGGAGCCGGCCGAGGCGCCGAAGCCCGCGCCTGCCGTGCAGATCGACTTCGACCGCCTCCAGCAGCGCATCGTCGCGGTGACGGGCGTGCCTTCGAGGCAATACGCGCAGTTGAAGGCAGGGGCGGCGGGCACGGTGTTCATGCTCGAGGCGCCGCCGCCGGGCACGGGTGCCCGCGGCAACACGCTCCATCGCTACCAGTTGAAGGATCGCAAGGGCGTCGTCTTTCAGCCGGGCGTCGCCGAGTACGCGGTCAGCGCGGACGGGAAGAAGCTGGTCTACCGCACGCCCGCGCCCGAGGCGCCGGCGGGCGCGCCGCCCGCCGCCAGCCAGCGGCCGTCGCTGTTTCTCGTGGACGCCGACAAGGCCCCGCCCGCGGCGGGAGCGGGTCGCCTGGACGTCGCGCTGCGCATGCAGCTCGATCCGAAGGCCGAGTTCCGGCAGATCTTCGAGGAGGGCTGGCGGCTCCAGCGGGACTATCTCTACGTCCAGAACATGCACGGCACGAACTGGCCGCGCATGAAGGAGATGTACGGGGCGATGCTCCCGGACGTGCGCCACCGCGCGGATCTCAACTACCTCCTGGACATGATGGGGGCCGAGATCGCCATCGGGCACTCGTACGTCCGCGGCGGCGCGATGCCCGAGGTTCCGCTCTCGAACGCCGGGCTGCTCGGGGCGGACTTCACCATCGAGGGCAACCGCTACAAGATCGCGCGCATCTACGATGGCGAGAGCTGGAACCCCGACCTCCGTGCCCCGCTGGCGGGACCCGGGATCGATGTCTCGGTGGGCGACTTCGTCCTCGCCATCGACGGCGTGGACCTCGTCGCGCCCGACAACATCCACCGGCTGCTGGACGGGACCGCCAACAGGCAGACGGTGCTGACCGTGAACAATCGCCCGGACCGCCAGGGTGCGCGCCAGGTGACCGTCGTGCCCGTGCCGAACGAGCAGGGCCTCCGCACGCGCGCGTGGGTGGAGGACAACCGGCGGTTCGTCGAGCGGCGCTCGAACGGGCAGCTCGCCTACGTCTACGTGCCGAACACGGGCCAGGGCGGCTACGAGAGCTTCAATCGCTACTACTTCGCGCAGCAGGACAAGAAGGGCGCCGTCATCGACGAGCGGTACAACGGCGGCGGATCGGCCGCCGACTACATCATCGACGTCCTGCAGCGCGACTTCGACGGCTACTTCAACAACGTGGCCGGCACGCGCATGCCGTTCACGAGCCCCTCGGCCGGCATCTGGGGGCCGAAGGTGATGATCGTCAACGAGATGGCCGGATCCGGCGGGGACCTGATGCCGTGGATGTTCAAGCGCCGCCGGATCGGGCCGCTGGTGGGCAAGCGCACGTGGGGCGGCCTCGTGCACACCGCGGATACGCCGCCGTTCATCGACGGCGGCGCGATGATCGCGCCGCGCGGCGGCTTCTTCACCCGCGAGGGCAAGTGGGCGGTGGAGAACGAGGGCACGGCGCCGGACATCGACGTGGAGAACTGGCCGAAGGACGTGATGGCCGGGCGCGACCCGCAACTGGAACGCGCGGTAGACGAGGCGCTGCGCCTGCTGAAGGAGAAGCCCGTGGAGCGCCTGACGAAGGAGCCCCCGCCGCCGACATGGGGCCGGAGGCCGGGGATGTAGCCGGGCGCGCCTGCGCGCTGGCACAGCCGGCGATCGGGCCGTGGCCGATGACCCTCAGAACCGGACGAGGAGGCCGGCGGCCACTTCGAGGGGGCGGGTCGGGGTGATGTTGGTCGTGCGGCCGCCGAAGTCGGCGCGCGAGGAGCCGGCCGTGACCCGCAGGGTCAGGCGGGGGGCGATGCGCTGCTCCACGCCGCCGCCGTAGCGCAGCAGACCCTGGTCGTCCTGCTGAGTCGTCACCGCCCCCGCCAGCGTGAGGGTGACGTCGTAACTGCGGGAGAGCTCGGAGAGATACGCGAATACGTGTGTCCGCCGCGCGCTCCCGAGCGCGACGCCGACCGTCCCGCCGAGGCGCGTGTGCGTGTCGTTCGCGTACTCGACGCGCGCGCCCGACGTGCCGTCGTCGAGCCGGAGCCCGCCGTCCTCCCAGCCCGCGCCGAACTCGATGCCGAGCACCAGTCGGCTCGCGAACTGATAGCGCCCGCCGGCGAGGAACGTGACGGCGCCGCGCCGGTCCTGGGCGAGGGTATCCACGCCGTTGACGAGGGCGCCGCCAATCACGTTCAGGGAGCCGGCTTCCGCGCCCGCATAGAGGCCGGTGAACGCCTTCTCGGCCGGCTGCGCGGCGGACGTGCCGGGCCACGCCAGGGCGGGCACCGCGAGGAGCACCAGTCGGACCATGAGCGGGAGGCGTGCTCTGGAGTGGACGTTTCGAGCGAGATCGATGCGCATGGCGGCCGGCGGAGCAAGGGCAGTGCCGCATCGGCGGCGCCGGTCCCCGCGCTCGTCCCGGCAGCCCGGGCATGAGAGGATGGATGCTCACCCACTTCCATGCTGAAGCTGTTCAGACTCGTCCGGCCGTTCCGCGCCCTGCTCACCGTCGTGCTGGCGCTCGCGTTCGCCCAGTCGCTGGCCAACCTCTACCTGCCGCGGCTGATGGCCGACATCGTCGACCACGGCATCGTGCCCGGCGACATCCCCCGCATCCTCGAGATCGGGGCGATCATGCTGCTCGTCGCCGTGCTCGGCACCGGATGCGCCATCGGGGCCAGCTTCTTCTCGTCCCGCGTGGCCACCGGGTTCGGCCGCGCGCTCCGCGAGCGGATCTTCGAGCGGGTGGCCCGCCTGTCGGTGCACCAGTTCAATCGGGTCGGCACGGCGTCACTGATCACGCGCACCACCAACGACACGACCCAGGTGCAGCAGGTGCTGATCATGCTGCTCGGCATGGCCGTGACCGCGCCGATGATGGCGATTGGCGGCGTCGTGCTGTCGCTCTCCCAGGACGCGCAGCTGGCGCGGGTCCTGGTGGCCGTCATCCCGGTGCTGTCGATCGTCCTCTTCCTGATCATGCGGGGCGCGGTGCCGCTCTTCCAGCAGATGCAGGTCAAGATCGACCGGCTGAACCTGGTGCTCGACGAGGGCCTCACCGGTGTCCGCGTGATCCGCGCCTTCGATCGAGGCGGGCACGAGAGCCGGCGATTCGACAAGGCCAATGTCGACGTGACCGCCACCGCGATCGCGGTCAATCGCCTCGTGGCGCTGCTCATGCCGTCGCTGTTCCTGACGATGAACCTGACCAGCGTCTCGATCATCTGGCTGGGAGCCGGCCGGATCGACGCCGGCGAGATGCAGGTCGGCGCGATGCTGGCCTCGCTCCAGTACGCGATCCAGATCCTCTTCGCGGTCTTCATGGTGACGGCCGTGTTCGTGATGGTGCCGCGGGCCGCGGCGTCCGCCGCGCGCATCAACGAGATCCTCGACGTCGTGCCCGACGTCAGCGACCCGGTGACACCAGCGGCAGGCGAGGTGACGAGCGGCCTCGTGCAGTTCGACAACGTGACCTTCCAGTATCCCGGCGCCGAGGAACCGGCGCTCTCCGGCGTGACCTTCACGGCCCGGCCCGGCGAGACGGTCGCCATCATCGGCGGCACCGGATCCGGCAAGTCGACGCTGGTGGGCCTGATTCCGCGCTTCTACGACGTCAATGCCGGCCGCGTGCTCATCGACGGCGTGGACGTGCGTGACCGCCGGATGGAGGATCTCCGGGCCGCGATCGGCTACGTGCCGCAGAAGGCCGTGCTCTTCTCCGGCACCATCGCCGCCAACATCCGTTTCGGGCACGAGGCGGCCACCGACGAGGAGGTGCGACGGGCCGCCGCCGTGGCGCAGGCCGCCGAGTTCGTGGAGGCGTTGCCGGGCGGCTACGATTCGGCGGTGTCGCAAGGCGGCACGAACCTGTCCGGCGGCCAGAAGCAGAGGCTGGCGATCGCCCGGGCGCTGGTGCGCGGCGCACGGATCGTCGTGTTCGACGACAGCTTCTCCGCGCTCGACTTCGCGACCGACGCACGGCTCCGCGCCGCGCTGCGGACCGGGACGGGCGGGGCCACGGTCTTCATCATCTCGCAGCGGATTGCCACGGTCCGGGACGCCGACCGCATCGTGGTGCTCGACGACGGCTGCGTCGCCGGCATCGGCACCCATGCCGAGCTCATCCGCGACTGTGCGGTGTACCGCGAGATCGCCGACTCGCAGGCCTCGCTCGGGGACGTCGCGTGAGCGCGGAACGTGCCGCCCTGCGCCGCTCGGCGCCGCCGACCAGCCCGTTCGGACGCGGACCGATGGCCGGCTTCGGCATGCCCGTGCAGAAGGCGAAGGACTTCAAGGGCACGCTGCGCCGGCTCGCCCGGTACCTGAGGCCGCACCGGGTGTCGATTGGCGTCGTCATCGCCGCCGGGGTGTTGTCGACCGTGTTCAGCGTGCTCGCGCCCAAGCTGGTCGGGCTGGCGACGACGAAGATCTTCGAGGGCTACCTGGCGCGGAGGCTGGGAGGGCCGAACGCCGGCGTCGACTGGGCCGGGCTCGCCGGCATCGTCCGGACGCTGCTGGTGCTCTATGTGACGAGCGCGATCTTCCTGTACCTGCAGCAGTACGTGATGTCGGGCGTGGCGCAGCGCACCGTCTACGCGTTGCGTCGGGACGTCGAGGCGAAGGTCAGCCGGCTGCCGCTCCGGTTCTTCGATGCGAAGACGCACGGCGAGATCCTGAGCCGCGCCGTCAACGATCTCGACAGCATCAGCAGCACGCTGCAGCAGAACCTCACCCAGCTGATCACCTCGGTGCTGACCGTGGTCGGGATCGTCGTCATGATGCTGACGATCAGCGTCGTGCTGACGGGAGTGGTCGTGCTGACGCTCCCGCTCAGCGTTGTCGTCGTGTCGCGGATCGCCCGGCGGTCGCAGGGCTTCTTCGTGCGCCAGCAGCAGTCGCTCGGCGAGCTGAATGGCCACGTCGCCGAGATGTACGCCGGCCACGCCATCGTGAGCGCGTTCGGTCACGAAGCCCGCGCCATCGAGCGCTTCCGCGACCTCAACGAGAACTACTACGACAGCGCCTGGCGGGCGCAGTTCGTCACCGGCATCATGTTCCCGGTCACCATGTTCATCGGCAACCTCGGTTACGTGGCGGTGGCCGTCATCGGCGGCTACCTCGTCACGCAGCGGGCGATTGCCATCGGCGACGTGCAGGCCTTCATCCAGTACAGCCGCCAGTTCACGATGCCCATCTCGCAGCTGAGCAGCATCGCCAACACGGTGCAGCTCACCATCGCCTCGGCCGAGCGGGTGTTCGAGCTGCTCGACGAGACCGAGGAGCCCCCGGACACACGGCGGGCGTCGCTGCCGGTTCCGCCGGCCGGCGAAGTCCGGTTCGAACACGTCGCCTTCGGCTACGAGCCGGAGACGCCGCTCTTCGACGACTTGTCGCTGACGGTCGCGCCCGGAGCGACCGTGGCCATCGTCGGTCACACCGGAGCCGGAAAGACGACGCTGGTGAACCTGATGATGCGCTTCTACGACGTCGACACTGGTGCGATCCGCGTCGATGGCGTCGATGTCCGGGATCTGCCGCGCGGCGAGCTGCGCCGCACGTTCGGCATGGTGCTGCAGGACACGTGGCTCTTCTCGGGTACGATCCGCGACAACATCGCCTACGGCCGCGAGGACGCGACCGACGAGGCCATCGTCGAGGCGGCGCGGGCCGCACGAGCGGATCACTTCATCCGCACCCTGCCCGAGAGCTACGGCACGCTCATCAACGAAGAGGCCAGCAACCTGTCCCAGGGGCAGAAGCAGCTGCTGACCATCGCCCGGGCCTTCCTGGCCGATCCGGCCATCCTGATCTTGGACGAGGCGACGAGCAGCGTCGACACCCGCACCGAGGTGCTGATTCAGGAGGCCATGGCGCGCCTGATGCACGGCCGCACGACGTTCGTGATCGCGCACCGGCTGTCGACGATCCGCCACGCCGACGTGATCCTGATGATGGAGCACGGCCGCATCGTGGAGACCGGGACGCACGAGGCGCTGCTGGCGTCCGGCGGCCGCTATGCAGCGCTCTATCGGAGCCAGTTCCGTGGAATCGTGGACGCGCCCGCGGCCCGCGCCGGCGCGCCCGCGACCGCCGCGGGTTGAGAGGGGATGCCCGACTGCGTCATCGGTCCCCCGTCATCTGTCCCAGCATCTGCTCCAGCGCGGCCTGGTTCGGCCCGACGAACGGCGCCGCGGTTCGCGCGCTCGCCAGCGTCGCCAAAAGGCGATCGGTCATCCGGCCCGTCGCGGGCGGCAGGTGGCTGCTCAGAATCATCGTCGGCGACATCTTGCGGATGCCGTCGAGCTCCCGGTCGAACGCCGCCGCGTCCACCTTGTGCAGCCAGGGAGCGTCGAGCGTCGCCCAGAACACCTGTCCGTCCCGGAGGTCGCCATCCGAGAGGTCGGCGGCGCTGTGCGGCACGGAGGAGAGCAGGGCGCCGAAGCAGTCGGAGCTGAAGAATGCCCCGGTCTTGTCGTCGTAGAAGCCGGTCGTCGACGGGTTGTCGAAAGCGGGCGGCCGGACGGCCGTCAACGTGCGATCGCCCACCGTGAGCCGCTCGCCCGGATTGAGGAGATGGACGCGGTCCATCGGCAGGGGCGCCGCGAGGCTCATGATCCCGACGCCGAGAAACGAGGTGATCACCCGGAGCTTCGGGTTCTCGGCGAGCAGCTGGTGCAGGCTGCCCATGTGGTCGAAGTCGGTGTGGGTGATCCAGAGCCACTTCAGGTCGGCCGGGTCGATCACCGACCGGAGCGCCGGCATGAACTCGCCGCTCTGCACCACCGCGCCCGTGTCGACCAGGACGGGCTCCTTGCCCTTGATGACGAACGAGTTGATGGGGACGAGGCCGAAGCCGGGAATCGGGAAGTCGGACGTCAGGACGTCGATGTCGGGTGCGGCCGTGTAGGACGTGACCATGGGGACTCCTTGTTGTGTGTTCCTCGGACGCCTTGGATGTGTAACGAGTCGCCGGCCCGTTACACATAGAATGTGTGCCGATGGCGATCGGGGTCGTCGACGCCGATCTCGTCCGGCGCATCGGCTCCGGGGCTGACGACGGTGCGGAAGCCGAACTGTGCCGGCGCATGGCGCCGCGCATCCGGCTCTACGGCCTGCGGCACCTGCGGGACGCCCAGGCGGCGGAGGACCTGGCGCAGGAGGTGCTGATCATCACGATCGAGGCGCTGAGGGCCGGCCGCCTGCGCGAGCCGGAGAAGCTGGCGTCCTTCGTGCTCGGCACGTGCCGGCTGACCGTGCTCGACCTGCGCCGGGGCGCGCGGCGGAAGGCCCGCCTGCTCGAGCAGTTCGGCCCGGACCTGTCGGCGGCGGCTTCCACGCCGGCGATGCCCAGTGTGGACATCGAGCGGCTGACCGCGTGCCTGGAGGACCCTGGGGGAGCGGGAGCGAGCCGTGGTCGTCATGACCTTCTATGACGAGCAGACCGCCGCGGACGTCGCCGGGTTCCTGGGCGTGTCCGAGGGCAACGTGCGCGTGATTCGCCATCGGGCGCTTCACAGGCTGCGCGACTGCATGGGGATGGGACGATGAGCGACGCGAAGGAGGGAGGCCCGGTGCCCTGCGCGACTCCGATCGATGTGGCCATCCTCGCTGACTACTGGGCCGCCGTGCTGCCGGCTTCGGAGGAGGCGGCCGTCGAGGTGCACCTCCTGGAGTGCGACCGGTGCGGCGCGCGGTTGCGGGACGTCATCGCCCTCGCCGAGACCCTGCGTGCCGTTGCCCGTGAGGGGCGCCTGCGCATGGTGGTCAGCGAGACGTTTCTCCGGCAGGCCGCGCAGGACGGCGTGCGCATCCGCGAGTATGCGCCCCCGGCCGGGGGCAGCGTCGCGTGCACGGTGACTGCCGAGGACGACATCCTGGTGGGACGCCTGGCCGCGGACGTGGGCGGCGCGGGCCGCGTCGACCTGTCGCTCTGCAACGAGCGCGGCGTCGAACGGATCAGGCTGCCTGACATCCCCGTCCGTGTCGGGATGCGCGACGTGATCTACCAGGAGTCGAGCCCCTTCATCAAGGCCGCGCCGTCGTCCACGTTGATTGCCCGCCTGATCGCCGTGGAGGATGGGGGAGACGAGCGCCTGCTCGGCGAGTACACGTTCAACCACACGCGAACGCTGCCGCCCGACCGCTGAGCGGCGAGTGGATGTTCGGCACGCGGACGAGGAGTATTCGGGCGGCGACTGGCTGCTGTCCCGGCGACAGGTCGCCTGATATCTGCTATCGTCACGTCACCCGTCCCGACTGCCCCCATGGTTGGCCAGGTCATCTCGCACTATCGTGTCATCGAGCAGATTGGCTCGGGTGGGATGGGGGTGGTGTATCGCGCCCACGACACGAAGCTCGGTCGCGACGTCGCCCTGAAGTTCCTGCCGCCCGACCTCGCGCGCAACCACCTCGCGCTCGAGCGCTTCCAGCGCGAGGCGCGCGCCGCCTCGGCGCTGAACCACCCGAACATCTGCACGATCTACGAGATCGACGACGCCGACGGGCAGCCGCTGCTGGCCATGGAGCTGCTCGAAGGGCAGACGCTGCAGGAGCGGCTGGCGGATCGGCAGCCCCTCAAGTTCTCCGAGGTCCTCGATCTCGCCATCCAGATTGCCGATGCCCTCCAGGCCGCGCACGCGCGGGGCATCGTCCACCGCGACATCAAGCCGGCGAACATCTTCATCACGCGCGACGGGCGGGCCAAGGTGCTCGACTTCGGCCTGGCGAAGGTGGACAGCGCGAGCCAGCCCGAGGCGCCGGCCGACACGCCGACCGAGATGGGGTTGATCACGACGCCCGGGCTGACCGTGGGCACCGTGTACTACATGTCGCCGGAGCAGGCCGCGGGTGAGCCGCTCGACGCGCGCACGGACCTCTTCTCGTTCGGCCTCGTGCTCTACGAGATGGCCACGGGACGGCGGGCCTTCAGCGGCAACTCGGTCGTCGCCCTGGCCGCCATCCTGCACGGGCAGCCGGCCCCGGCGATCACCGTCAACCCGCAGCTGTCGCCGCAATTCCAGCAGATCATCGACAAGGCGCTCGAGAAGGACCGCGAGGTGCGGTACCAGTCGGCGGCCGAGCTGCGCGCGGATCTCAAGCGGCTCCGGCGGGATGCGGAGTCGGCGGCCATCTCGGCCGCTTCGCGCAGCGCCCCCGCGGCGGTGGCGCGGGTGCGCAGGCAGGCCTGGGGCACGGCGGCAACCGCCGTGGTCGCGGCCGTCCTGCTGGCGACGGTGTTGTGGTTCGTGTGGCGCTGGCCATCCGCCGATCCCACGCCAAATGTCCTCGCGAACGCCACCTTCGCGCGCCTCACCGAGCAGGCGGGCCTCGAGTCCTTCCCGAGCCTGGCGCCCGACGGCCGGACCATCGTCTACGCGAGCGCGGCATCGGGCAACTGGGACATCCATCTCCAGCGCGTGGAGGGCAGCAACACCATCAACCTCACCTTGGATTCCCCCGCCGACGACACGCAGCCCGCCTTCTCGCCCGACGGCACGCGCATCGCCTTCCGGTCGGAGCGCGGCGGCGGCGGCATCTTCGTCATGGGCGCCACCGGCGAAGCGGTGCGCCGCCTGTCGGACGTCGGCTACAACCCGTCGTGGTCGCCGGACGGCCGCTTCATCGTGTGCGCGCAGGAGACCATCGAGCAGCCCGCCAGCCGCTACAGCAACATGAGCGCTCTCTGGGTGATCGATGTCTCCACCGGGGAGCGCCGCGAGCTGACCGCCGGCGACGCGGTGCAGCCGTCGTGGTCACCCCATGGCCAGCGCATCGCCTACTGGGCGGCCGACGCGAGCGGGCAGCGCGACCTCTGGACGATGCCCGCGGAGGGCGGCGCGCCCGTGGCGCTCACCAGCGACCGATTCGTGGACTGGAGCCCCCACTGGTCCCCGGACGGGCAGTACGTGTACTTCTCGAGCGACCGCGGCGGCAGCATGAACCTGTGGCGCGTGCCCGTGGACGAGGCCACTGGACGCGCGGCGGGAGACTCGGAGCCGGTGACGACACCGTCCGCCAACTCCGCCCTCATCACGATGACGGCCGACGGCAAGCGCCTCGCCTACGTGGAGCAGTCGTGGACGCAGAACCTGATGCGCGCGGCGTTCCCGCCGGGGAGCCGTCCGGACCCGCCGGTACCGGTCACCCGGGGCTCGCGGTACTTCGCCGAGCCGCAGGCCTCACCCGACGGCCAGTGGCTCGCCACCTACTCCCTCGACAAGGGCAACAACATCTACGTCGTCCGCACCGACGGCACGGAGCTTCGGGCGGTCACCGACGACGGCTTCAAGAACGTCGCACCACGGTGGTCGCCCGACGGCCGGCAGATTGCCTTCTACTCGAATCGGAGCGGCCCGTTCCAGGTGTGGACGATTCATCCGGACGGGAGCAACCTGCGCCAGATGACGTTCGGCACGGCCAACGAGACGTACTACTACCCGCTCTGGTCGCCCGACGGCCGACATCTGGTGTACAGCTCGCTCGATGCCAACCCGTTCATCCTCGACACCACCCGGAGCTGGGACGAGCAGCCCCCTCGGTCCCTGCCCGCGCTGCCCGATGCGGGGATGACCTTCGCGGCGTGGTCGTGGTCGAGCGACGGGCGCCGCCTCGCCGGCTGGCGGCTGCGCGCCGACGGCGTGCACGCGGGCGTCACGCTGTTCGATCCCGCATCGAACCGGTACACGACGCTGACCGAGACCGGCCGCTACCCGACGTGGCTGGCCGACGACCGGCGCCTGGTGTTCTTCAGCAACGGACGGCTGTTCCTCCTCGACACCCAGACCGGAGCCGTCGACGCGCTGCCGTCGCTGCCGGGGTATTCCGAGGGCTTCACCATCTCGCGCGACAACCGGTGGATTTACTACGAGCAGAACCACCGGGAAGGGGATATCTGGATCATCGACCTCGAGGGACGGAAGTGACGGACGGCACGATTCTCGTCGATGCCTTCATCGCGTTCTATCTCTTCGTGGCGTGGTCGTGGGGCCAGCCGTCCGATTCGTGGCTCGGGCGCGCCGTCGCCCCGTTCACCCGGCTCGTGCTGTGGCTCGGGCTGGGGCAGACCTGGGGCATGTTCGCGCCGGATCCGGCGAGGGTCGAGGGCCATCTCACCGCGGTGATCACGACCGCGGGCGGGGGCCGGATCGAATGGGCGCCGCCGCGGATGGCCGGCCTCGGCTGCGGGGAGGCCTTCCGGGAGTTCCGGTACCAGAAGTACGAGGCGTCGGTGCTCGACGGCGACACCGACTACCTCCGTCCGGCCCTCGCCGAGTACCTGCTGCGCCTCCACGCCGACCGCGATCCGGTGCGGGTGGACCTCGTCTATCACGAGCACGATGTGCCGGGGCCGGGAGACGAAGGAGCCGGTGAGCCGGACCGGCGCGAGCTGGTCTTCTTCACCTACCCCGAACCGCCGTGATCGCCCTGCACGACCTGGCGTCCGCCTGGACGGCCTTCTTCCACACGCCCGAGCCGCCCTTCACGATCGCCCTGTTCCGCATCGTGTTCGGGCTGGTGGCCATCGCGAGTGCCCTGCTCTACCTGCCGCACGCCTCGCTGTGGCTCGGTCACGCGGGCGTGCTCCCGCACGGGCGCTGGGAGACCGAGTACGGCGGGCGGCTGTTCACGCTCTTCCGATGGCTCCCGGCGGGCCATGGGACCATCCGCGCGATCTTCGCGCTCCACCTGCTCGGCGCCACGTGCCTCGTGCTCGGCCTCGCGACACCGCTCAGCGCCGCCATCGTGTTCGTGACGCTCACCTCGATTCACCATCGCCACCCCGAGGTGACGCACGGGGGTGACAGCCTGATGCGGATGATGAGCTTCCTGCTCATCTTCTCGCGTGCCGGCGATGCCTGGTCGCTCGATGCGATGCTGGCCGGCGCCGGCGCCCCGGCGCCCTCGTCGCCATGGGCGCTGCGCCTGCTGCAGCTGCAGATCTCGTTCGTCTATTTCCAGTCGTTCGTCGCGAAGATGGCGGGCGAGACGTGGCGGCGGGGAACCGCCGTGTACTGGGTCTGGATGGTGAGCGACTATCGCCGCCGGCTGGTGCCGGCGGCGATGCGGACGTTGCGGTGGTCGCGCCTGGCGACGTGGGGCACGCTGGCCCTCGAGTTCTCGCTCGGCCCGCTCGTGTGGGTACGCGAGTGGCGCTACCCGCTCGTGGCGGCCGCCGCGGTCTTTCACCTCGGTCTGGAGGTCCTGATGAACGTCCAGCTCTTCGGGGCGATCATGCTGACCGGCCTCGTGACGTTCATCAGTTCCTACGACCTCGAGCGGCTGGTCACGGCGCTGTGGCCGTGACCAGCCTGCCTACTTCTTCGTTCGGCTGGTTTTCGACGAGCTCCCCTTCGGGCCGGCCGCCGCCTTCGGACCGCCGACGCCGCGACTGGGCTTCGGGCCCGAGGGCGGCTTGGGGCCGCCAACGCCGGGGCTCGGCTTCGGACCGGACGGGGGTTTCGGACCACCAACGCCGGGGCTCGGCTTCGGGCCCGATGGCGGCTTCGGGCCGCCGACGCCGGGGCTCGGCTTGGGGCCTGATGGCGGCTTCGGGCCGCCGGCAGCTGCCCAGGGCAGCAGTGGGCGGTCGGCTGGTGTCAACGGCTGGAGGTTCATGGCGGGGGACTCCGGTGCTTGGGGTTGGGCGTGCGAACGACGCGCGAACCTATCACTGATTCGCGCGAAGACGCAAGGCGTCGCCATCCGGAGCTCTATGGTTTTTCAGGCGTGTCGACCGGATCGGGCGTGCGGGCCGTCTGACTTGCCGGCGGGCGGCATCGGCCCCCGTTGCGATCATCCCGCGTCCCGCGCGGGTTGGGAACGGCTCAAGTGGGCACACCCAGGCGCGGCAGGAGCCACACCTGGATGGCCACCCAGGCGACGAGCAAGGCGAGCGCTTCCAGTACGGTCACGTCTCAGAGATGCAAGGCGGGGAAGAAGGTGACAACTACACCCTCCGCAGCTGCACCTGCTCCACGCGATGGTCCGGGCCCTTCCGCAGGATCAGGTGGGCGCGCATGCGCGTGGGGAGGATGTTCTCGCGCAGGTTCGTGCCGTTGATGCGGGCCCAGATCCCGGCGGCCGTGGCGCGGGCCTCGGCCTCGTTCAGCGTCGCGTAGCGGTGGAAGTAGGAGAGCGGATCCTGGAACACCGTGTCGCGCAGCCTCAGGAAGCGCTCGATGTACCAGGCCTGGATGTCCTCCTCGTCCGCGTCCACGTAGATGGAGTAGTCGAAGAAGTCCGAGGCGAAGAGCTGGCTCTCCTCGCGCCCCGCCGGCGGCGCCTGCAGCACGTTCAGCCCCTCGACGATGACGACGTCCGGCTGTCGGACGGTCTGGACGGCGCCGGGGACGATGTCGTAGCGCTGGTGCGAGTACACGGGGGCGTGCACCTCGGGAGCGCCGGCCTTCACGTCGGCGAGGAAGCGCACCAGTCCCGCGCGGTCGTAGCTCTCCGGGAAGCCCTTCCGGTGCATGAGGCCGCGGCTCTCGAGCACGGCGTTCGGGAAGAGAAAGCCGTCGGTGGTGATCAGGGCGACGGACGGATGGCTGGGCCACCGTGACAGCAGCGCCTGCAGCACGCGCGCCGTGGTGCTCTTGCCGACGGCCACGCTTCCCGCCAGCCCCAGGATGAACGGCACTTTCGCCGCGTCGTTGCCCAGGAACGTCTGCGAGGCGTGGTACAGCCCCTGCCCCGCGCGCACGTGCAGGTTCAGCAGCCGCGAGAGCGGGAGGTAGATCTGCGCGACCTCGTCCAGCGACAACTGCTCGTTCAGGCCGCGCAGCGTGTCGAGATCGCGCTCGGACAGGGTGAGCGGCGTGTTGTCGCGGAGCCGCGCCCAGGCGTCACGGTCGAACGTCAGGAAGCGCGACAGCGGCGCGGCGGTCGTGGTGGAGGTCATCGCCCGATAGCGGCCTCAGCATGGCCCGGGAGCTCCGCGGCCGTCAACCGGCGTCGGACCGGCGTGCCGTCGGGCGGTGGGACGCGCGGCCACCTCGGCATCGACCTCCGCGCTCGTGGGGTGCGCGCGCCGGCGCGTCACGGCCCCGGCCTGCCGCACGTCGCCCCTACTCCAGTCGGAGGGCGGTGATCGGTTCGACTCTTGCGGCCGCGCGCGCGGGAAGGACCGAGGCGATGAGCGCCACGACAGCCAGGATCAGGGTGACGCCGATCAGCGTCACCGGATCGCTGGGCTCTATCTCGACGAGACGGAACCGCGCGATGATGCCGAGGCCGAGCGCGGCCGGCAGCCCGATCGCCAGCGCCAGGGCCAGCTGCACCAGTCCCTGCCGCAGGAACATCCACGAGACATCCCACTGGCGCGCGCCGACCGCCATCCGCACGCCGATCTCCTGCGTCCGCTGCGTGACGGCGTACGCGATCACGCCATAGACCCCGATGGCTGACAGCAGCAGGCCGATGGCGGCGAGCAAGGCGAAGAGGGTCGAGAAGATGCGGTAGATGGACCGCTCGTTCTCGAAGACGCCGACCAGGGTCTCGATCGCGAACACCGGCTGGTCGGCGTCGATCGCCTGCACGGCCGATCGGACGGCCGCCATCACGCTGGCGGGCGGGAGCCCGCTCCGGATCATGAGGGAGGCGCTCCGCGGGGGCGACTCCCGCAAGGGGAGGTAGACCACCGGACTGCGAAAGGCCTCGCTGTCCGAGCCCTGCTGGAACGGCGCAGCGACGCCGATGATGGTGCGCCACGGCTGCGGCGCCGGCTCGTCGTCGCGAGGGATGAACCGGATGCGGCGCCCAATCGGGTCCTGCCCCCGCAAGTACCGTTCGGCAAACACATGGCTGACGACGACGTGGGCGGCGCCGGACCCGCCGTCCGCGTCGTCGAGGTCGCGCCCGCGTGCGATCGGGACCCCGAGCAGGTCGAAGTAGCCCGGCGTGATCGCCACGGCGCCCGTCCACGCCCTCGGCTCATCGTCCGTGTAGCGGCGGGTGTCGATCTCGAACCGCCATTCCTCGCCATCGCGGGGCGGCGTGCTGGTGGTGAAGGCCGCGGCGCTCACCCCGGGGATGGCGGTCACGCGCTGGAGCAGCCGATCGAAGAACCGTCCGCGCCCCTCCGGTGTCGGGTAGTTCGAGGGCGGCAGCTGCATCCGCATGCGCGTCAGGCCGTCCATCGTGAATCCCGGATCTGTCGCATACAGCGCCGCGAAGCTGCGCAGCATCAGGCCCGCGCCGCACAGCAGCACGACGGCGAGCGCCAGCTCGCCGACGACCATCGCGCTTCCAAACCGGCCGGCCCGGCGGCTGCCGGCGACACCGCGGGAGCCCTCCTTCAGGCCGTCGTGCCGGGCTTCACCGAGGACGTGCAGCGCCGGCGCCAGGCCGAACAGCACGCCGGTGGCGACGCAGGTGCCGGCCACGTAGAACACGACGCCGGAGTCGAGCGTGAACCGCAGCCAGTAGGGTGCGCCGGTCGTCTGGACCGCGGCATCGAACACGCCCAGCCCGTAGCGGGCGAGGGCCAGACCGGCGAGGCCGCCCAGGCCGGCGAGCGTCACGCTCTCGACCAGGAGCTGGCGGAGGATGCGCCAGCGCGACGCGCCGAGCGACTGGCGCAGCGCGACTTCCCGCGACCTGTACATCGCGCGCGACAGCAGGAGCGTGGCGACGTTGGCGCAGGCGATCAGCAGCACGAAGATGACGGCGCCCATGATGACCACGAACATGCGAGGGGCGGCGCCGTTGAGGAACCGCTCCTGCAGCGTCTCGACCTGCCCGCCAATCGCGCTCGTCCTTAAACCGGGATGATCCCGGAGGATGCGCTGCGCCACGGCGTCGATTTCCGCCGCCGCCTCTCGCTTCGTGATGCCTGGGGCGAGGCGCGCGAAGACGCTGAGGAGACGCGCCTCGCGCGTGAGCTCCGCATCGGCAGGGACCAGTGGCACCCAAATCTCGCTGTCGTCGGGGAACTTCATGCCTTCCGGCATCACGCCGACGATGGTGGCCGGCCGGCCGTCGACCCGGATGATGCGTCCCACGACGCCGGCGTCCCGGGCGAACCGGCTGGTCCAGATGTCGTAGCCGATGACGACCACCGGCTCGGCCCCGCGCCGATCCTCGCCCTCCGCAAACGTGCGCCCGAGCAGCGGTCGCTGGCCGAGGACGTCGAACAGGTTCGCGGTGATCCTCGCGCCCTGCGTCTGCTCGGGCGCCGCGTGGTCGTCGCTGATGTTGACGTCGCCGGACGCCGAAGCGGCGAGGTGCGTGAACGACCGCGCCCGCCGCCAGTCCTCGAGGTCGAGGACCGACGAGGCCAGACGGCGGCCCTTGAGGGGGCGCCACGAGATGTGGTGCAGCGCGTCGGCGTTCTCGAACGCGAAGCCGCGGATGAACGCGGCGTTGATGATGCTGAAGCCGACGGTGTTGGCGCCGATCCCGAGCGCGAGCGCCGCCACCGCGGCGGCAGACAGCCACCGGTCGCGCAGCATCAGCCGGGCGGCGAATCTCAGGTCCTGGCCGAGCTCCGCGACGGGCCGGAACCCGCGCACGTCGCGATGTACCGCCTGGAGGGCCGAGGCGGGGCCCAGGGTGACGGCGGCCTGGCGTCGGGCTTCCTCGGGCGTCATGCCCCTGCGGACGTTGTCGTCCGTCAGCATCTCGAGGTGCGACGCCAGCTCCCGCGCGAAGTCGCGGTCGAGCTCGCCGGTGCGGAAGAGGGCCCGGGCGCGCGCGACGAAGCGGCGCAGGGCCGTCACGACTGGCTCCCCGACAGGTTGAGGACGCGGTGGACGATGCCGGAGACCCGCTCCCAGTTCTTCGCCTCTGCGGCGAGCTGCTTCTTCCCGGCCCTCGAGATCGCGTAGTACTTCGCCTTGCGGTTGTTCTCGGACGTCCCCCAGGACGAGTCGATCCAGCCTTTCTGGACCAGGCGGATCAGGCAGAGATAGATGGTGCCCTGGTTGATCCGCAGCGCGTCCTCGCTGACTTGCTCGATCCGCCGGGCGATGCCGTAGCCGTGCATCGGTCCCATCGCGTCGAGCGTCTTCAGGACCATCAGGTCCAGCGTGCCCTGGAGGATGTCGGACTTTGGCTCGCCCACGGGAGGACCTCCTGTTGGATGCTTAGAGGAGTATCACGCCTTCCTGTGGGATGTAAAGAGGAGAAGGGGATGGATGGGCTGGCGTGACACGCCTCCTACATCCTGACGGTCACCAGGTCCCGCGCCGCCTCGTCGCCCACGCCCGAGAAGCGCGACTGGATCTCCCGCGCGCGCTCCAGCGCGGCCTGCACGTGCGGCTGGATGTTCTCCTCGCCGACGTGCTCGACGAACTCGGTCTGGTGCAGCAGCTCCGCCGGCTGCGCGCGCGCGCCGCACAGGATGAGCGTGCGGCCCGACTTCTTCAGCCGGTCGCTCAGCTCCTCGATGGCGTGCAGGCCCGTGGCGTCGATGGCGGTCATGTTGCGGAGGCGCAGGATGACGATGGGCGCGAACTGTTTCAGGTCCGCCGTGGCGTCGGTCAGCTTGTCGGTCATGCCGAACAGGAAGGGCCCGTGGATGCGCAGGATGGTGACGTAGGGCGGCACCTGCTTGTCCTGCAGCACGTGCACGCGGCCATCCTCGATGTACTCGGGCGTGACGGTGGAAACGGTGGTCGTCCCGGTCACGCGATAGATGTAGAGCAGCGCGGCCAGCGACATGCCCACCTCCACGGCCACCGTCAAATCGGCCATCACCGTCAGCGCGAAGGTGATGATCCACACCGACTTGTCGGCCCAGTCGAGGCGCCAGACGCTCGGGATCTCCTTCCACTCGCCCATGTTGTAGGCCACGACGAAGAGCACCGCCGCCAGCGTGGCGAGCGGCACGTAGACGGCGAGCGGCGCCAGCAGCAGGACGATGACGAGCAGCGTGACCGCGTGGATCATGCCCGCCACGGGGGAACGGGCCCCCGAGCGGAAGTTCGTGGCCGTGCGCGCGATGGCGCCCGTCACCGGGATGCCGCCGACCAGCGGCGCCGCGAGGTTGGCCACGCCCTGGGCCAGCAGCTCCGCGTTCGAGTTGTGCCGGTCGCCGGTCATCGAGTCGGCGACCACCGCGGACAGGAGGCTCTCGACCGCGGCCAGCAGCGCCACGGTCAGCGCCGAGGGCAGCAGCGGCAGGATGAGGTCCGCGCGGAACGTGGGGACGTCCACCGGCGGCACGTCGCCCGGCAGCACCCCGAACTTCGAGCCGATGGTGTCCACCGGCAGCCCGAACGCCGCGACCGCCGCGGTGCCGGCGACCAGCGCCACGATGGAGCCGGGGATGCGTGGGAACCGGCGGGGCACGAGCAGCACCAGCGCCAGCGAGCCCACGGCCAGCGCGACGGCAAGCGGGTTGAGCGTGCCCATCGACTCGGCGATGACGCGCATCCGCTCGAAGAACTCGCTGGGCGGCTCGACGCCGAGCCCGAAGAAGTCCTTGATCTGGGTGGAGGCGATGAGCAGGGCAATGCCGTTGGTGAAGCCGATGACCACCGGGCGCGGGATGAACTTCACGGCCTGCCCCAGCCCGGTGACCGCCAGGAACACCAGGATGACGCCCGCCATCATCGTCACCATCAGCAGGCCCGAGAGGCCGTGCTTCGCGATGATGCCGGCGACGATGACGACGAAGGCGCCCGTGGGGCCGCCAATCTGGATGCGCGAGCCGCCCAGCAGCGACACGATGAAGCCGCCGACGATGGCGGTGTAGATGCCGGCCTGTGGCGTGACGCCGGACGCGATGCCGAAGGCCATGGCGAGAGGCAGGGCGACGACGCCGACGGTGAGCCCGGCGACGAGGTCCGCCACGAACGCGTCGCGGTTGTAGCCGGCCAGCGACTCGACGAGCTTGGGCTGCCAGGTGCGCCAGGGGATGCGGGTGACGAAGGACGGGACGGTGGTGCTCATGCGCGGCGCCGCTTCTTCGGCTCCATTTCGTTCAAGAGGGCGAGTGTTTCGTTCAGGTGTGCCTGGACGTACTGCTTGAGCAGGTCGAGCACCTGACCGAGAACGGGGTCCCGGAGGGCGTAGTAGACCTGGTTGCCGGCCTTGCGGCTGACGACCACCGCCTTGCTGCGGAGCACCGCGAGGTGCTGCGAGAGGTTGGCCTGCTCGAGGCCGAGGCGCGCGCCGAGCGCGCCGGCGGCCAGCTCGCCGTCCCGGAGGGCCTCGACGATGGCGATGCGGGTGGGGTGGGCGAGGGCCTGGAAGATCTGGGCCTTGAAGGCGCGGAGCGGGGTGGTCACGTGCTATCTAGAATATTCGATACTTCTAATATACGCAAGTCACGAACTCGGGGCTGCCGGCACGCTCCCGACTCCACCCTCCGACTCCCCACTCCCGACTCCCGACTCCCCACTCCCGACTCCCGACACGCTCTCTATCCCCACCCGTTCGCCGCGACCAGCGCCTCGACCCGTGCGCGGATGTCGTCGCGGATGGCGCGTACCTCCTCGACGGGGCGCCCTTTCGGATCGGGCAGCGGCCAGTCGTCGATCCTGGCGCCGGGGATGAAGGGGCACTGGTCGCCGCAGCCCATGGTGATGAGCCACGAGGCGCCGTGTGCCAGCTCCTGCGTCAGGCGCTGCGGGGTCACGCCGCCGAGCTCGATGCCGATCTCGCGCATGGCCTCGAGGACCTCGGGGTGCACGCGCGGTCCGGGCGCCGTGCCGGCCGAGATGGCGCGGGCCTTCGCGGGGTCGGCGAGCCGGTTGAAGAGGGCGGCCGCCATCTGCGAGCGGCCGGCGTTGTGGACGCAGGCGAAAACGACCGTCTGCATGGTGGATCGCGATGACGATAGGGGACCGGGAGTCCCATGGTCAATCACGGCGACTCGACGCGATGGCTGTGCGATGTGCATATTGCATGCGTGAGCACGAAGACCATTTCCTTGACGAAGGAGGCCTACGACCGCCTGCGAGCGGCCCGTCGGTATCCGGGAGAGTCGTTCAGCGAGGTCGTGCTGCGGGCCCGCTGGCCCGAGGACACCATCACGGCCGGGGAGTGGCTGGAGCGCGCGTGAACCGCGCCAGGACCGTTTTCGGACGAGGAACTCGACGGCATCGAGGCGGTGACCAGGCGCGACGCAGATGGGAGGAGTTCCTCGCCCCGTTCTACGTCCTGCCGTCGAGCCCGGACGTCTGCTGGGAGTACGGGCGCGCCTACCGTTATCTCCAGGAGAATGGCCGACTCATTGGCGGCAGCGATCTGTGGATTGCGGCCACGGCACTCGCCCACCAGATGCCGGTCGTCACCAGGAACGTGGAGCACTACCGGCGGGTGCCGGGGCTCCTGGTCGAGTCGTACTGAATCGGCATGCGGCGCGGGCCCGGCAGGTTCCGGTGCGGACAGGAGAATCCGCGGTCGTGCGTCCGTCTGCCTTGGTGTGACACCGGCACCCCCCCCTTCATCCCAACGACTACTCATTCCTTGCGTGAAAGACGTCGGAGCGACCAGATTCGAGTTGTCGTGGCCCGCTACCGTAACCCGTTTCGAGTTCGGTTGAGGCCTCATCCTGTTCGATGACGCGCGTAGACCGCTCGAAATCAGGGCCCGGAAGACCTACGACACGCTCTGAACTGAGCCGGTGCGTCTGACGGTACGCAGCGGCAGATCACCCGCATATCCTCGTGTCGCGATCCTGTTGCTGAATGACCCTGTGGCGACGGACGTGGATGCCGCCGGCTGGGTGCTCGACGCCGCTCCGTTGCCCAGCCCGGCGGCCTTGCGGGACGTCGCGGTTGACCACAGCCGCGCGATCCGGTCCCCAAGCCCCAAGCCCCAAGCCCCAAGCCCCAAGTCCCAAGTCCCAAGTCCCCTCACGCCGACAGGAACATCTCGTACGCCCGGTTTCCGGGTTCCCGCTCGAAGTGATACGCGAGCGCGTGCAGGAAGCGCTCGAACGCCGCCTCGTCCTCCGCCGGCACCTCGAACCCCGCCAGTACCCGACCGAAGTCCGCACCGTGATTCCGGTAGTGGAACAGGCTGATGTTCCAGCGCCCGCCCAGCCGCTCCAGGAAGTCCATCAGGGCACCAGGACGCTCGGGGAACTCGAAGCGCACCAGCCGCTCGTCGCGGACGTCCGCCGATCGTCCCCCCACCATGTAGCGCACGTGCAGCGTGGCCAGCTCGTCGCGCGTCAGGTCCAGCGTGCGATACCCGCGCTCGGCCAGCAGCGCCGCCAGGGCCTCCGCTTCGGCCGGCGACTGCGTCGCCACGCCCACGAAGATGTGCGCCTCCTGCCGTCCGCTCAACCGGTAGTTGAACTCGGTGACGACGCGCCGGCCGATGGTGGCGCAGAACTCGCGGAAGGCGCCGGGCCGCTCGGGGATGGTGACGC
>JBFWQE010000067.1:16347-27635 GCA_050249615.1 Vicinamibacterales bacterium | reverse complement strand
CCGGGCGCGTGGGAAACACCGCCGACCTACGGCGCGAAGCGCCGCCCACCGAGCGGCGCAGCCGCGAGGCCCCCTACGGCGCGCAGCGCCGCCCACCGAGCCGCACAGCGGCGAGGCCCCTACGGCGCGCAGCGCCGCCCACCGTGCCGCGCAGCGGCGAGGCCCACGGCCCGAAAGGGCCGCCCTACTGGAACGCCATCCCCCTCAGCGCCGCGATGCGCTCGCGCATCGGCGGGTGCGACGCGAAGAGATCGGCCCAGCGACCGCGCCGCTCGTTGACGGGCCGGCCGAGCGGGTCCGCGATGCAGAGCTGTGCGCTCCCCTCGTGAATCGCCTTCGTCGGCTCGACGCGCGACTCGATCACCTCGAGCGCGTCGGCCAGCGCGCCGGGGTTTCGCGTGAGCTCGGCCCCGGAGGCGTCGGCCAGGAACTCTCGCTGGCGCGACACCATCATCGCGAGCAGGCGTGCCACGAGCGGCGCCAGGATCATCGCGAGGAGCCAGATGGCCAGCAGGAGGATTCCCGCGATGCTTCCACCTTCATGCCGGCCGCGCCCTCGTCCCGATCCGCCGCGTCCGCTGAGCAGCCCGTATCGCCACCCGCGCGCGGCCCAGTCGGCCAGCAGCGCCACGGCGCCGATGAGCGCCGCCACGATGGTCATGAGGCGGATGTCGTAGTTCCTGATGTGCGACATCTCGTGCGCGACGACCCCCTGCAGCTGCTCGCGCGTGAGGAGGCTCAGCAGCCCTTCGGTGACCGCGATCGACGCGTGCTCCGGATCCCGGCCGGTGGCGAACGCGTTGGGGTCCGGATCCCCGACGACGAACACCTTCGGGCGGGGAAGGCCGGCGGCGATGGCCATCTCGTCCACGACGTTGTCCAGCTGCCGGTATGGCAGGTGCTGCGGGTTGGCGGCGACGGCGGACTCGAGGCTGACGGCCCGCGTGGACGCGATGACCGCGCGATCGCCGTTGAAGTACGCATAGGCGGCGGTGCCGCCGCTGTAGAGAAGCGCCGCGGTGGTGCCGATGGGCACGAACGATCCTTGCGCCGACGAGGCCGTGGCGTCGAAGCCGAGCCCCAGGAACAACACGAGCCCCACGAACGCGGCCATCACGAGCCACGTCCGCCGCCGGTTGCGCGCCTGCTGCTCGTAGAGGTTCATCGCGTGTCACGGGAACACGAGGCACATGAGGACCGCGAAGAATGACACACGAAGAATGTCAACTGGAAGGGACTGGCCGGACGGGATCATGGGTCCCGTGGCGCCCGGTTCCCGGCGCGCGCCTCCTCCGCCTTGTGCTGTCAGGCCTCGCACCGGTATTCCTTCCTGTCTTCGTGCCCTTCCTTCGTGCCCTTCGTCTGCTTCGTGTTCCCGTGGACACTCAGCTCTTGCGCGTGGAGAGGTCAACGGTCGGCACCGCGCGCTCTGCCTCGCTGGTGATCTCGAAGAGCTCCGCGTTCTTGAAGCCGGCGAAGCCCGCGATGATGTTCGTGGGGATCACCTGCGTGGCGGTGTTGTACTTCGTCGCGATGTCGTTGTAGAACTGGCGCGCGAAGCCCACCTTGTTCTCGGTGGCGGCCAGCTCCTCCTGGAGCGCGCGGACGTTCTGGTTGGCGGTGAGCTGCGGGTACTGCTCGGCGAGCGCGAAGAAGCGGCCGAGCGCGGCATTCAGCTCGCCCTCCCGGCGACCCGCGTCCGCCGGCCCCGTGGCGGCAGCGGCGCGGTTGCGCGCGGCGATCACGGCCTCGAGCGTGTCGCGCTCGAACTCCATCGCGCCCTTCACGGTGTTCACCAGGTTGGGGATGAGATCGTGGCGCCGTTTCAGCTGCACGTCGATCTGCTTCCACCCGTTGGTCACCTGGTTGCGGAGGCCGATGAGCCTGTTGTAGCTGCCGACCAGCCACAGGCCGACCAGTGCCAGCACGCCAATCGTGATCAGCACGCTCATCGCCCCGACCCTCCCCCGGATCCCCGCTCCCGGATCCCGGTTCCCGTCATGCGTCAGCCCATGTCATTTCTTGTGAAAGTACGTATCCGTTCCGTCGAGCCAGTCCTGCCGGATCGGGCTGAAGATGTCCATCTCGAACGTGTCGTCGAGCGCCTCGGCCTGGTGCGGCACCCACGAAGGGATGTGCAGCACCTCGCCCTCGCGCACGGTGATCTCCTCGCCGCCGATGAGGAACTTCAGCGCGCCCTGGAAGATATACGTCATCTGCTCGCTCTCGTGCGAGTGCATCGGCACGAGCGCGCCGCGCTTCAAGTGGATGTGCGCGATCATCTCGCGCTCCCCGGTGATCAGTTTGCGTGAGATCATCTCGGTGACCTTCTCGAGCGCGATCTCGTCCCAGCGATAGAGGCGAACAGAGGGTGAATTCATGTGTTTTCCGAGTGGAGTGGCGCGGATTATAGCATCGACCCGGATGGTATAATTTCGGCCGTCATGAAGGCATCCACGCTGGCTCCCGCCGCCGACGCCCGCGCCGAGAAGGCGCGCGCGAGAGACTGGGACGGACTGACGCGCGAGGACCTGGTGCGCGCCTACCGCACCATGCTGCTGTCCCGTCGTCTCGACGACAAGGAGATCCAGCTCAAGAACCAGAGCCGCATCTTCTTCCAGATCAGCGGCGCCGGCCACGAGGCCGTGCTCACCGCCGCGGGCCTGCACCTGCGCGCGGGGTACGACTGGTTCTACCCGTACTACCGCGATCGCGCGCTGTGCCTCACGCTCGGCATGACGCCGCTCGAGATGCTGCTCGGCGCGGTGGGCGCGAAGGACGACCCGAACTCCGGCGGCCGCCAGATGCCGTCGCACTGGGGCCACAGGAAGCTCAACATCCCCTCGCAGGGCAGCCCCACCGGCACGCAGGCCCTGCAGGCGGTCGGCGCCGCCGAGGCCGGCATGATCTTCGACCGCGTGACGGACATCCCGGAGCGCGAGTCGCGCTTCCACGGCGACGAAGTCGTCTACATGTCCATCGGCGACGGCGCCACCAGCGAGGGCGAGTTCTGGGAGTCGCTCAACACGGCGTGCACGCGCCTCGCGCCGGTGCTGTTCATGGTGGAGGACAACGGCTACGCCATCTCGGTGCCCGTCGAGGTCCAGACCGCCGGCGGCGATATCTCGAAGCTCGTCGAGTCGTTCCCGCACCTCGAGGTCATCCGCTGCGACGGCACCGACTTCCTCGAGAGCTACCGCGCCCTCGGCAGGGCGGTTTCCTACATTCGCCGCGAGCGCAAGCCCGCGCTCGTCCACGCGAAGGTCATCCGGCCGTACTCGCACTCGCTCTCCGACGACGAGCGGCTGTACAAGACGCCGGAGGAGCGCGAGGCCGAGGCGAAGCGGGATCCACTCTCGCGCATGCGCGCGTTCCTGCTCGAAGAAGGGCTCGCCACCGAGGCGGACTTCGAGGCCATCCTGGCCGACGTGGATCGCGAGATCCTCGAGGCCACCGACGCCGCGCTCGCCGCACCGAAGCCGCCCGTCGAGACCGCGGCCTGGTACGTCTTCTCGCCGGACGTGGATCCCACCTCCTCGGCGTTCGAGACGCCGGAGGAGCCCACCGGCAAGCCCGACACGATGGTCGCCGCCATCAACCGCACGCTCAAGGCCGAGATGGCGCGCAACCCGCGCATCGTCGTCTTCGGCGAGGACGTGGCCGACGCGAGCCGCGAGGGCGCGCTCGCGAAGGTGCCGGGCAAGGGCGGCGTCTTCAAGGTCACCCACGGCCTGCAGCGCGCCTACGGCAGCGACCGCGTCTTCAACTCCCCGCTGGCCGAGGCCAACATCATCGGCCGCGCCGTCGGCATGGCCACGCGCGGCATCAAGCCCGTCGTGGAGATCCAGTTCTTCGACTACATCTGGCCCGCCATGATGCAGCTGAAGGACGAGATGTCCATGCTGCGCTACCGCTCGAGCAACAACTTCTCGTGCCCGATGGTCGTGCGCGTCCCCATCGGCGGCTACATCACCGGCGCCCCGTACCACAGCCAGTCCGGCGTCAGCATCTTCGCGCACTGCCCGGGCATCCGCATCGCGTTCCCCTGCAACGCCGTGGACGCCGCCGGCCTGCTCCGCACCGCCATCCGCTGCGACGACCCGGTGATGTTCCTGGAGCACAAGCACCTGTACCGCCAGACCTACAACAAGGGCGCGTACCCGGGCGACGACTTCATGATCCCGTTCGGCAAGGGCTCGCTCCGGCGGCCCGGCACCGACGTCGTGGTGCTCACCTGGGGCGCGCTCGTCCAGCGCTCGCTCCTCGCCGCCCAGCAGGCCGAGAAGGACGGCATCAGCGCCGCCGTGTTCGACCTCAGGACGATCATCCCCTACGACTGGGCCGGCATCTCGGAGCTCGTCCGCCAGACCAACCGCGTCGTCATCGTGCACGAGGACACGCTCACGTGCGGCTTTGGCGCCGAGATCGCGGCGCGCATCGCCGACGAGCTGTTCGGCGAGCTGGACGCGCCCGTGCGCCGCGTGGCCGCGATGGACTGCCCCGTGGCCTACGCACCGGATCTCGAGAAGGCCATCCTGCCGCAGTCGGCCGACGTGCTGAAGGCGATCAAGGAAACCGCGGCGTACTGATCACGTCGGGAGCCGGGAACCGGGAGTCGGGAGTTGGATAGCGGTCGGGAGTCGGGCGCGGAGCCAGGGGCCGACGGTGAACAATCGTATCGGCACGCTTCTCGCCGCGATGGCCCTCCCGGTCATCGCCATGCCCCTCTCCAGCTTCCCGCTTCTCCCTTCAACGTTCTCACTTCCCGCTTCCCCCTTCGCACGTCTCACGTCTCACGTCTCACTTCCACTCTCCGCCTCCCAGCCTTCCCCTGGCCGCGTCGCGGTCCTTCGCAGCGTCGCCGCGCTGCCTCCCGACATCGTCGGGCGCTTCCGCGAGCCAGCCGGATTCGAGAAGGTCCCCGGCGGCCCCTACTACGTGTTCGACCGGCGCGGGCACTCGGTGCACACGGTCGGCGGGCGTGGCGAGGACTTCCGCACGCTGGTGACGATTGGCGGCGAGGAGGGTCGGCTCCTCGATCCGGCCGCGTTCGACGTCGCCCCCGACGGCTCCTTCGCCGTGGCCGACGCGCCCGGCGGGCGCGAGCGCATCCAGGTGTTCGGCCCCGCCGGCATCAGGACGGGCGGGTTCACGCGCGCGGGCGCCATCGCGCCCCGCGTGACGATGGGGCCGCTGGTGCTGAGCGGCGTGGGGAGCCTCGTCTACACGGGGAAGACGGTGATCCTGAGCGAGCCGGACACGGGCTGGCTGCTCACCGAGTACACGCCGATGGGCGCCCCCCTGCGCAGCATGGGCCTGCCGCGGCGCACGGGGCAGGAGGCGGACCGTGAAGTCCACCTGGCGCTCAACGCGGGCCTCGCGCTGCCGGAGCCGGACGGCGGCTTCTACTTCGTCTTCCTCGCCGGCGTCCCGGCCTTCCGGAAGTACAGCGCGAAGGGCGACCTGCTGTTCGAGCGCGTGATCCAGGGCCGCGAGATCGACCCGGTGGTGGCCGCGCTCCCGGAGCGATGGCCACGAAGGCGCGTGGGCGATCGGGAGTTCCCGCTGGTGCCGCCGGTGATCCGCACTGCCGCCGTGGATCCCCAGGGCCGGCTATGGGTGTCCTTCGTCGTGCCGTTCACCTACGTCTTCGACGCCGATGGCGAGAAGGTCCGCACGGTGCAGTTCCGCGCGGCCGGCATCATGGCCCCCTCCAGCCTGTCGTTTCCAAGCAGCAACCGGGTGCTGGTCACCCCCGGTTGCTACGAGTTCGCCTACTGAAAGGCAGGCGGCGCCCCGGGACGTGCCCGGTCCGGCGGGGTAAAATCGACGGCTGAGCTGAATGAAAGCGCGACTCACCCCCCTGATCGCCGCGCTGCTGGCCGTGTCTTGCGGTGGAACGGACTCGCCGACCTCCCCGACGCCCACGCCAACGCCCCCGGGCGCACTGCGGATCACCTGCCCGACCGGGGTCGTCGGATCGACGACCGGCACGAGTGTCGCCGTGACGTTTCCCCAGCCCACCACGACCGGCGGCGTGGCGCCCGTGACCGTGACGTGCTCGCCCTTCTCGGGCTCGATGTTCAACGTCGGCACGACGAGCGTTTCCTGCCAGGCCGTTGACGCGCGGAACACGGCCGCGGCCTGTGCGTTCACCGTGGCGGTGAGCCGCATTCCGACCCTCACGCGCACACGGTTCCTGGCGTTCGGTGACAGCACGACCGCCGGTGAAGTGACGGTGCCGCTGTCCACCGCAACCTCGGGGCGGGGCCCCGTCTGGGGCCCGCTGCGCCTGGTACCCGAAGCCTCGTACCCGACGCAGCTCCGGACCTTCCTGCTCGGGCGCTACACGGCGCAGGCGGCCAGCATCGAGGTGACCAATGCCGGCAGGAGCGGCGAGAGCGCGCTCGACGGTGCGGCAAGGTTTCCCGGCGTGCTGTCGTCCACCAACGCCGATGTCGTGCTCCTGCTCGAGGGCTACAACGACCTCAGCCTCTACGGCCGGCGCGGCATCAACGTCGGCATCGCGGGGCTGGACGCCATGGCGAAGGAAGCCCGCAACCGCGGCGCGCGGGTGTTCATCGCGAGCCTGACCCCGTCCAGGCCCGGCGGCATCAACACGCTCGACCAGGAGATCATCGTCGAGTACAACACCCGCGTGCGGACGCTGGCCTCCGGCGAGGGCGCGGTGTACGTCAACCTGTTCGACGCGTTCCTCCCCTCGCTCACGACGTACGTCGGCGTGGACGGCCTGCATCCCACCGAGGCCGGCTACCGGCGCATGGCCGAGGAGTTCCTCATCGCCATCCGGACCACGCTCGAAGCGCAGTAAGCTGAACGCCGTGGTCGAAACGCGCGCGCTCACGAGGCGGTTCGACGATCGCCTCGCGGTGGACGGGCTCACGCTGGACGTGAACGCGGGCGAGATCGTCTCGCTGCTCGGGCCGAACGGCGCCGGGAAGACCACCACGTTTCGCATGCTGGCCGCCCTGCTGCCTCCCACGGCCGGCGAACTGACCATTGCCGGCACGCGCCGCACGCCCTCGTCCGCCGGCACGATACGGTCCCGCGTGGGCCTGCTGACCGAGGCGCCCGGCCTCTGGGAGCGGCTCTCGGTGCGATGGAATCTGCGCACCTACGCGGACCTGCACGGCGTGGCCGACCCGGGTGCGCGTGTCGCGGCCGTGATGGACGCGGTGGGCATTGCCGATCGCGCCGACGACCGCGCGGGCGCGCTCTCGAAGGGGCTGAAGCAGCGCGTGGCCCTCGCACGCGCGGTCGTTCACAATCCCCAGGTCGTGCTGCTGGACGAGCCCACGTCGGGCCTGGATCCGGCCGGCGCCCGACAGGTGCGCAACCTCATCCGCCGGCTGCGCGGGGAAGGGCGCGCGGTGCTGGTCTCGACACACAACCTCGCGGAAGCGGAGGAGCTGTCGGATCGCATTGCGGTCCTCAACACGCGGCTGCTCGCCTTCGACACGCCGCGACGCCTGCGCGAGGAGCGCCGCGCGGCCGTGGTGGCGATCGAGGTGGAGGGCGACGCGTCGGCGTGGGTGCCCGTCGCGGAGCGTCTGCCGGGGGCCTCGGCCCTCGCGGACGGCGCCTTGCTGACGCTGCGCGTTCCCGATCACGACACCGTGCCGGACATCGTCGCTGCCCTGGTGACCGCGGGCGCCCGCATCCGACGAGTCGATCCGAAGCATGCGTCCCTCGAGGACGCCTACCTCGCCCTGGTGAGAGACGATGGGTGATCGATGGCGGCGGATCCGGGCCATCGCGCGGAAGGACGCGGAGGAGGTGCGCAGCCAGCCGGCACTGCTGCTCCCGGCCGCGGCCATGGTGCTGGGCCTGGCGGTCCCCGCCCTCGTCGTGCTGCTGGCCATCCCCCGCCTGACCGGCGAGTCGCTCGCGGAGGCAGGCTTCACGGATGCCGATGCCGCGGCGGCGGCCATGGGCATCGAGGCGGGGCGCCTCACGGAAGAGGGGCTCGCGCAGGCGTTCCTGCTGCAGCAGTTCCTCGTCTTCAGCCTCCTCGTTCCCGTCATGGGGTCGCTCTCGCTCGCCTCGCAGGGCATCATTGGCGAGAAGCAGGCGCGCGCGCTCGAGCCGATGCTGGCCACGCCGATCCGGACGGGGGAGCTGCTGGCGGGCAAGGTCGTGACGCCCTTCGTGTTGTCGATGGCGCTCCTGGCCTCGACGTTCCTGCTCTACCTGGTGGCGATGGGCGTGTGGGGCGAGCCGGGCGTCTGGCGCACGCTGCTCGGGCCGCGCACGCTGCTCCTCTATCTCGTGCTCGGCCCGCTGGTGTCGCTGGCGGGGCTGTTCGCGGCGGCCATCATCTCGTCGCGCGTGAACGACGCGCGCACCGCGCAGCAGTGGGGCGGTTTGCTCGTGCTGCCGCTGACGGCGCTCTTCGTGGCCCAGCTGACCGGGCAGTTCCTCCTGGGCACGGGCGCCCTGCTCGTCACGGCGCTGATGTTGGCGGTGGTGTGCGCCGCGCTGCTCGCGGTGGGCGTGCGGGTGTTCCAGCGGGAAACGATTCTGATGCGGTGGAAGTAGGAGGGCGAATGACGACAGCAGCGCGCGTGCACGGCGGGTACCACTCGATCCTGGAGGGCGATCACCCCTGGATCTTCATCGACTCGTGCATGCAGATGTGGCCCGATGCCGACTTCGCGAACACGCACCGGCACGGGGTGACGGCGTACGGGGTGACGGCCTTCGAGCCGAACGACCCGCTCGACACCGCGCTCGAGCAGTTGATGTTCTGGCACCTCGTGGCGCGTCGGCACCCGAACCTGCTGGTCGCGTTCACGGCGGACGACATCCGGGCCGCCAAGGGGGAGGGCCGCGCAGCACTGGTCCTCTTCGCGCAGGGCGGCGACTTCATCGATCGCAAGCTTCACCGCATCGAGGCGTTCTACCGCCTCGGCCTGCGCGTGATGATCCCCGCTTACAACCGTACCAACGCCATCTGCGACGGCATCCTGGATCGCACCCAGGGTGGCCTCTCCCGCTTCGGCCACCGGGTCGTCGAGGAGTGCAACCGCCTCGGGCTGGTGCTGGACTGCACGCACGTCGGCAAGCGCTCCACGCTGGACATCATCGAGGCCAGCGCCGCGCCGGTCATCTTCAGCCACTCGAACCCGAAGGCCCGCTGCGACAACCCGCGCAACATCGACGACGAGCAGATCAAGGCGTGTATCGCGAAGGGCGGCATCATCGGGACGGTGTCGTGGGGCCCGCTCGTCATGCCCCCGGGCGGCACGTCGCGGCCGACGCTCGACATGTTCCTTGCGATGATCGACCACGTCGCCGAGCTCGCGGGCAACGCGCGGCACATCGGTATCGGCACGGACCTCTCCATCGGGTCGTACCCGCCGCACGGCACCGACGCGTGGGGCGACGCGGAGTACCCGAACCCCTCCGAGGAGTACGGCCGCGTGGTGACGCCGGACATCCGCTCCGAGAAGCGCATGGTGGAGGGCTTCGACGACTACCGGCAGGTGGTGGACGTGGCGAACCGCCTGCTGCAACGGGGGTACAGCGAGGACGACGTGAGCGGGATCCTCGGGGGGAACTACCTCAGGCTGTTCGATGCTACCTGGCGGTGACCACGGAAACACGAAGGGCACGAAGCACACGAAGTAGACCACGACAACGGCTATAGGCGCTCGGTTGGTGGCGCGGCCTCGCGTGGCGGACCGGGCCGACTTGGGAGCGACGCGATGGGCGTCAGTACGAAAACCGCGTTCTCGGCCGTGAGGAGTGCACGCGCCATCTCCGCCTATTGCGGAGTGGCGCGTTCGGCGTCAGGCGGCAATCCGAGCGGTCGAGGACGCGGTTTCGAGCGTCGGCTCCCGGAGGCCCGGGCCGCCACGCGAGGCCGCGCCACCGCCCGTGACGCGCTACTTCCGCCCGTAGGCGCCGCCCTTCGCCAGGCGATCGAAGTAGCTCCACGCCGCCGCGGCCATGTCGCGCACCGCGCGCGTCCCCTCGTCCGCCGTCGCCAGGTACGTCGTCATCACCGCGATGGAGAACGGCCGCCCCTCGACGTCCACCACGCCAGCCTCGCTGATGACGCCGTCGAGGCTGCCGGTCTTCGCGTAGACGGGCACGGACGATGGCACGCCGCGGCGAATGGAGCCCGACACCAGCTTCAGCATCCCCATCGCCGTCTCTCGGCTCTCCGGCTTCAGGCCCTCGCCGCGCCACAGCAGTTCCGCCATTTTCGCCAGCGACGCCGGCGAGGCCACGTTCTCGTCCCCGCGCTTCACGGCGGCGGCGTCCATCATCAGGCGCCGCAGGCGGATGTCGCTAAGCCCCAGCGTGGCCATGCGCGCGTTCACCTTGTCCATCCCCACCGCCTGGATGACGACGTTCGTCGATGAGTTGTCGCTGACCATGATCATCAGCGTCGCGTGGTCGCGGAGGGAAAGCGACGGCGTCGTCAGGTGCTGCATCACGCCGCTCCCGCCCACCAGCTGCGCGCGGTCCACCGGCTTGGGCGCATCGAGCGGCAGCGTCCCCGCCTCCGACTGCTTCAGCAACTCGTAGAGGATGGAGAGCTTGATGGCCGACGCCGTCGGGAACGGCTCGCGCTCGAGCCGAGCGGCCACGCGCTCGTTCGTGGTGAGGTCGGTCACGATGTAGCCGACGACACCGTCGAGTTCGGACGCGGCCTTCTCAAGCGCGCGGACGAGCTGGGCCTTGAGGTCCGCCTGCAGGGGGCCGTTCGGCGGTTTCTGGGTCGCCGGTGTGCCCTGGGCGTGCACCAGGGCGCCGGCGGCGAGTGCGCCAAGGACGATGAGGGCTCTCATGACGGCCGGATCATATCCGGTTGGCCCGCCTCGCGCCTTCGCGTGATAATCATCGTGCCGCACGCAAGGGAGGGCGGCCCGCATGACGCCACTCCACCGCCGGCTTCTCAGCCGGTTCACGTTCGCGCTTGCCGTCGCCTGCGTCCTCGTGACGACGACGCTGCCCGCGCAGCAGTTCGGGACCCTGTCCCCCGCCGAGGTCCAACGGCGCAAGGACCTCGAGGCCGAGCTGCAGTCCATCGCCATCGTCGAGCGCAAGGTGATGATGCCCATGCGCGACGGCATCCGCCTGGCCACGGACATCTACCGCCCGAAGGACGCCAAGGGCCCGGTGCCCATCGTCTTCTCGAAGACGCCCTACAACTTCAACTACTGGGACGTGCGCAACCGCGTGCCGGCCGACATGTCCACGCCGCTCGCGTGGGTGAAGCGCGGCTACGCGTACGTCGTGCAGAACGAGCGCGGGCA
>JBFWQE010000067.1:0-16247 GCA_050249615.1 Vicinamibacterales bacterium | reverse complement strand
TGGCACGACGACATGCCACTCAACCTGCCGGGGCTGTGGTTCATGTCGTGGTACGACGTCTCGGTGGGTCCGAACCTCGAGATGTTCAACCACGTGCGGAAGACGGCGAAGCCGGAGGTGGCCAATCAGCAGTGGGCCATCATCGCGCCGGTGGCGCACTGCTCGTTCCTGCGCGCGACGGCCGACACCATCGTCGGCGAGCGCAGCATGGGCGACGCGCGGCTCGACTACACCGAAATCCTGAACGGCTTCTTCGACAAGTTCCTGAAGGGCGAGAGCCTCACGCGCATCGACTCGCTGCCGAAGGTCACCTACTTCACGATGGGCAGCAACCGGTGGCAGTCGTCCGAGACGTGGCCGCCCGAGGGCGCCAAGCCGATGACGCTCTACCTGTCGAGCGGCGGCCGCGCGAACTCGCTCTACGGCGACGGCGTGCTGGCGGCGGCGCCGCCGGCGAACGACGCGCCCGACACGTTCACGTACGACCCGCTGAACCCGGTCGTGTCCTACGGCGGCAACGTCTGCTGCACGGGCAACGCCATCCAGGCGGGGTCGTTCGATCAGCGCCGCATGGAGGCGCGGTCCGACGTGCTGGTCTACACGTCCGAGCCGTTCAAGGAGGGCATGGAACTGACCGGGCCCATCACGCCCACGCTGTACGTCTCCTCCGACGCAAAGGACACGGACTTCACGGTGAAGGTGCTGGACGTCTACCCCGACGGCCGCGCGTACAACCTGGACGAGTCCATCCAGCGGATGCGCTACCGGGACGGCTACGACAAGCCGGCCGTGTTCATGGAGAAGGGCAAGGTCTACAAGGTGACGCTGCAGCCGCTGAACACGAGCAACTACTTCGCCCCCGGGCACCGGCTCCGCATCGAGGTGTCGAGCAGCAACTTCCCGCGCTTCGACCGGAACCTGAACACCGGCGGGAACAACTACGACGAGAGCCAGCCCGTCGTCGCGCGGAATGTCGTGCACCACTCGACGCAGTACCCGTCGAGCCTCACGGTGACGGTGGTGCCGGCGAGGGGCGGGACGGCGGCGGGACGGCAGTAGCAATCGGGCGGGAGTCGCGCCGGTTCACGCGGCGGCAGCCGCGCCGTCCCACGTCGACCGTCAGATCGGTCGGCCCGAGTGTGTCGCCCTGACACGCCCCGTGGTCCGGCAGACCGGTCGGCAGGCCGGTGCCCGTCGCCAGGACACGCCCCGTGCTCCGGCAGACCGGTCGGCAGGCCGGTCAACCTCGCCTCCGGCGGAGTACAAGCACCTGGGCAACTCGCGCCCACTGACGCCCGCGCTCAAACAGGCCGAGTGGCGGCCTCTGGCTCGGTTGTCGGTAGCTTGAGTCGGCCAGCCTCCAACGGTCTGCCGGATCACGGGGCGTGTCCCAGCGACCTGTCGCGTGGCCGCGCTCGTTGGACTTGCCGCCGAGGTGGTGGCCCTGTCGCGACCGCTCCCACGATGCCGCGTACCAAGGGCGCAACGGCGCCTACTCGTGCGCGTACTCTTTCAGGTGCTCCCTGAGCAGGTCCCGACCGAAGTCGCCCTGGAAGTCGCGCCACACGGCGTGGATGTGGTTCCCGTCGTTCTGCGTGTTGTCGTACTCGATGAGAAAGCTGGGCCCCTGCACGCGGTAGTAGTGCTTCGCGCCCTTCTCCAGCGGCCCCGCCCACGCGAACGTCACCCCATCCGGTCCCGTTTCCTTCACCTTCGCCGGGCGGTCGGCCGCCAGGTCGTCGGCCATCTCGACGCGAGGAACCGCGTGGCCGCGGTCGTCATGGCCGCGATGGAGCGCTCGGCCGCGACCAACTGGCCGATGGGCAGGCAGGCAAGGATGGCAGCGGCGGCGAGGAGACGGTATCCGGTGGTGGGCATCGGGGGCTCCTAGGTCTTGGGTCTTGGGGCTTGGGGCTTGGGGCTTGGAGTCTCGGTCGGGGCGGCATTCTACTCCCGGAAGGTCCGGGGCAGGGGGCTCTTGCCGGCCCGCGAGGCTTTACACTGAACGGCGTCATCTCGCTCGAACCACACGCAGCGGAGGCCGTTAGCCGGCCCTATGGCTATCAGTACTCTCACATGAGTGGCAGGCACGGGCCGACGTTGGCCACGGGGCTGACGAAGGATGTCGACTTGAAGCTCGTGAGCCGGCTGGACGTCGGCTCGGGGGCGGTGGCGGTATTTTTCGTGGAGGACCGCGTTCGGAAGGGGGTCTATGAGCTGTTCGGCAGACCTGATCGAAGTGACCTCGGCCTGCAGAGGCATGACGCGAGCGCCGGTGGTATCGGCCTGTCTGTTGCCGTTGGCATTGGGTGCACAGGCACCGTCAGTCCCGGAGGATTTCGCCATCCGGTTCGAGGGAGGCCTCTGCAGCGGAGACACGATCGACACATTCAAGGGAACGTATACGAGGCACATCGACGTCGAGCGGGCCGCTACAGCAACGATTCGATTGTCGCCTGACCAACGGCAGCGCCTGTTCGAGTTGGTCACCGTGGTGGGATTCTTCGTCTATCCAGAATCGTTCAACCCGAGGACGCCCTGGGTGCGGATCCCTGCACCGCTGTACGTCATCACGGTCCGTCTATCCGGTGTTGAGCATACCGTGCGGTGGAACGACATGGATTCCCCGCTGCCCGAGGCGGAGCGGCTCCGACAATTCATTCGCGGCGTATATACCTTCTTCGAAGCATTTCCCGACGTGCGGTCTCTGCCGAAGCAAGAGGCCGGCTGCGCGTGAGGCACGGACGAAACGGGCTGCCTGCAGTTGGTGCCGACGGACGAACGCGGCTGGCCGGCTCCGCACGTCTGCCGCAAGCGTCGACAGGGTCCCGCACACATCTGACTTCGGCGACCTCATGGGGTTCGGCCTGGTATGCCGTCGGCTTGCCATGCTCCTGCTCGCCGGGCTGTTCATCGCTCCGACTGCGGCTGCTGCCCAACCTGAAGACAGGCAACCTCGTCTCGGAAGTCTGAAGTCGGATCGCCAGATGCCCGTACCGTTCCCGGGTTCGGCGGACCCCAGCCGCATCGTCGCCAACATTCTCGCCATCCTCCAGCAGACGGACATGACGTTCAGCACCGAGGGCCTGCGCGAGAGGCTCCTTGAGCCGGGACTTCGAGCTGGAACGGTCCGGCAAGTCTGGTACAGCGCCCCCCGGCCGTCGGGCCCCGGCAGGCCCGCGCCAGCCGACTACTTCGTCGTCGACCTCGAGGACCGAATGGGCCGCCCCCTCGCGATCGTCGGATTGACTTCGAACGATGAGCCTATCGGCATCGAAGACTTTCGTGACGGACCCGGTGAGCCGCAAGGCGATCCGAGGCTCTTCACCGGACGGATGCGGCCCCGTCCGCTTCAACTTGAAGATGCGAAGGCACGTGCCTCCAGGGCGCTCGGAGTCCAGGTGCGAGGCGCCAGGTATGAGCACTTCAGCCACAACGCGGAGACAGGGGTCGCTGTTCTGCGTCCGCTTGTGGCGCTCGACACCGATCAAGGCGTGGTGTATGTCAACTCACGAGGACAGGCCTTCGTTGATAGTGCTGCTCCTATCGCCAGGAGCATAGGCGTAGCACGGTCACCAGGCGACGGCCGACCCGGGCCGAGCCACCTGATCCTTCTTGCAGACCTGGCTCGATCGCGGGTCAGTGATCGCAGCCTCCAACGGTCTGCCGGAGCACATCGTACGTCTCGGCGGCCGTCGCGCGGACTACTCGTTCACTCTCCAGATCTGCCAGACCCGGCCCACGAGCTCGGGCCCGACCTTCAGCGCCGGATCTCCGGGCTCCCATCCAGCCGGGCACACTTCTGCTCCGTTCGTCTTTCGAACGTGCTGGAACGCGTGCAGCTGCCGGATCGACTCGGCGACCTTGCGCCCGACGGCCGGGGTCAGGATCTCGATCGCCTGGATGATGCCGTCGGGATCGATGATGAAGCGGCCTCGGACGTCGACACCGCCCGTCTCATCGTAGACGCCGTAGACGGAGCCGATCCTGCCGCCGGCATCCGAGAGCATGGGGAACGGGAAGCCGCCCTCCACCATCCTCGACAACTCCTGCTCCTGCCAGATCTTGTGCGAGAACCGGCTGTCGGTGCTGCACGCGAGGACCTGGACGCCGAGCTTCTCGAACTCACCCGCCTTGCCGGCGACCGCCGACAGTTCGGTGGGTCAAACGAAGGTGAAGTCGCCCGGGTAGAAGCACAGGAAGATCCACTTCCCCGCGTAGTCCGAGAGCTTGATGTTCTTGAAGCCGCCATCGACGTAGGCAGGCGCCTCGAAGTCGGGGGCCTTCTTGCCGACGGTCACGCGCATCGCGTGAGGCTCCATTCCCGGTGATGCGGAACTCCGGCCCTGTTCGGGCTCCTCGACGATGGGCCCTCCGGCGGGAGCAATGCAACCCTCGACTTTCAGGTCGGTCATGGTTCACCCCTGCAGCATTCTACTCCCGGGGGCCCGGGGCGGGTGCGGCACAGCTCGTGTCGATTCTGACCGGTCCCGTTCGACGTGTCTGTGAGGGGCCGCGAGGGACGCGGCAACCGCCACGAACCGACGCCGGGAGGGAACCATGCGATTCATGATCATCGGCAAGGCCACGAAGGAATCCGAAGCGGGCATTCTGCCGAAGCCAGAAGCGTTTGCCGCGATGCAGAAGTACAACGAGGAGCTCGTCAAGGCCGGCGTCCTTCTCGCCGCCGAGGGGCTCGCCCCGAGCTCGAAGGGTGCGCGCGTGAGGTTCAGCGGCGACAAGCGCACCGTCATCGATGGTCCGTTCACCGAGACGAAAGAGCTCGTTGCGGGCTTCACGATCCTCCAGGTGAAGTCGCTGGACGAGGCGATCGAGTGGGTGAAGCGCGCCCCGAACCTCTCTCCGGACGGCGAGGCGGAGATCGAGATCCGCAAGGTGATGGATCTCGAGGATTTCGGTGACGACTTCACGCCGAACCCCGAGATCGCGAAAGTGAAGATCGAGTAGGCGCGGCGAGCGCGGGTTTTCGTGGTTGGGCGGCCGACCAGCACCAGGGCCGGGCAGGTCCTGCCCCTGAGTGCATCCGCGGAATCAAGGATTTGGTGGTGCTCGAGGAGGAGCCGTGAGAGCGGTGGTGCCAGACTTCTCAGCCGTCGCAGCGGAGTACGCGGCGTCGCGCCCGGCATATCCGCCGGAGCTCTTCCAGTGGCTGGCGTCATCGGCTGCAGCGACGGAGCTGGCCTGGGATGCCGCGGCCGGAAACGGGCAGGCGGCCGTGGGGCTGGCCGCTCACTTCACACGCGTGATCGCGACGGATCGCAGCGCCAGCCAGATTCAGAACGCCATGCGGCACCCCCGCATCGAGTACCGTGTCGCCTCGGCCGAAGCATCCGGGTTGTCTGCGGATTCGGTCGACCTCGTTGCCGTCGCGACCGCCATCCACTGGTTCGACCTGCCGCGGTTCTACGAGGAGGTGCGCCGCGTCATACGCGACGGCGGGATCCTGGCCGCCTGGTCGTACCACGTCGCGCATGTGGGCCCCCCGCTCGACAAGATCCTCTGGCCGTTCTATCGGGATGTCGTCGGCCCTCACTTCGCTGACGGCGCCCGGATGGTGGATGCACGTTACGAAGGGCTCTCGCTGCCGGGCGAGCCCCTGCCGCCGCCCTCCCTCGGCATCTCGGTGCGGTGGACCAGCGACCAGGTCCTCAGGTTCGTCAGGACATGGAGCGGTGTCCAGGCCTTCACGGCCGCCACCCGGGAGGACCCGGTGCGCGAGATCGAAGGGGCCGTCCGGGACGCACTCGGCGGAGGAGACTCACCGGCGACACTCACCTGGCCCCTGTACATTCGGGCGTCGCGACTGCGGAGGTCACCATAACCTCATCTGCACTCGCCACTCCGATACACGCCGTCGCGGGCATAGAATGCTCTCTCTGCCCGCACGGCCGGTCCGGCTCTGCCGGTGACACACGCACGGAGGTCCGTATGAAGTCTGCTGCCCTGTTGGTGATCGGAGTCCTGACCGTTTCGGTAGTGTCGTTTGCCCAGCAGGGCAGCCGCCCCGCTCCTCCCCCGCCGCCACCGCTCGAGCCGGGCGCCTCGCAGGCCGACGTGGACAAGGCCCTCATCGCGGCCCCCGGCAGCCAGAAAGCCCAGGCCACCGTGATCAAGTGGAAGCCGGACTTCACCTACGACACGCTCAGGAAGGGCACGAACCGGCTGGTCTGCTACGACCGCTCCGGCTTCCCGCTGCAGGCGCCGTTCTCGGTCCAGTGCACCAGCATCGCGAACCTCGACCGCGTGGCCCAGAACCTGAAGGCGCAAGCCCTGGGCGACCGCGACAAGTCGGAGGCGATGCTCGCCGAGGCGGAAAAGAACGGCACCCGCGTGAAGCCCGAGTACGGGTCCATGTGGTACAGCGTCGCGGGCCCGAGCCAGGATCAGGCCCGGCCACACCACACGATGATCGCGGTGCCGGGCGCCACCACGCAGTCGACGGGCCTGCCCGAGAACCCGAAGCTGGGCGGCGCCTGGATCATGAACGCGGGGACGCTGACCGCGCACATCATGGTGCCGGGCCAGTAGGGAGGCGGCCGCGGCTGAAGGGCCGGGGCCGTCAGGAGGCGCCGGGGCCGGATCGGGCCGCGCGCGATCTGGCGCCGGCCCGGAACGCTGCCGGCGTCATGCCTTCGATCCGCCGGAACGCCGCGTGGAGCGCCGACCGCGATCCGAAGCCGGCCGACAGGCCGATGCCCTCGATGGTGTAGCGGTCATTGGCCGGATCGAGCAGCTGCGCCTTCACGTCCTCCACGCGCCGCCGGTTGAGCCGCTCGTGAAAGGACTGGCCCGCGTAGCGGTTCAACGCCTCGGACACCTGGTGCGGCGTGCTGCCCGCGGCCCGCGCCAGCTCACCCAGCGTCAGGTCGGCGCGTGCGAACAGGCGATCGCGCGTGAGCGCGCGTTCGATTCGCTCCAGCAGCTCCGGCGCGACAGCCTCGTCCAGCCCTGACTTCTCATAGCGAGGCGCCACGCCCTTGCCAGCCGCGGCGACGGGGGCAGGCACCGGCAGCAACTCGGGCTTCGCGGCCGCCGACCGCCAGGCGACAAACGCGACCAGCGCCACGAATCCGCCTGACATCACCAGCGGCACGATCGCGCGAACGAGATCCACGTGGCCGAACGACATCCGCACGATCTGGGCGACGTTGACCACGCCGAGGAACCCCACGACCCACGCCGGCGGCACCAGCGCGGATGACGAGGCCGACGGCCGCCGCCAGAGATGGACGGCGCTGAAGCCGGTGAATCCGAGCACCACCGGCAGCAGCCAGGCAAACCGCACGTCCGTGTCGAAACCCCACGCGGTTCCCGCGATGACGTAGCCAAGGTAGCCGAGAGCAGGCGCCCAGAGGAGGCCGGCGCCGCGGAAGAACGGCGGCGCGCCAGTGGCCTGCCGCGTGTAGACGACGACCAGGGGCAGCGCCGACATGCCGAGGAGATTCACCGCGTGCTCCGGCGCGCCGGATGCCGGCACTAGGCCGGCCACCCTGGCGCTGATGAGGCCCGCGATCATCGACAGGAGGATGGTGGCCACGCCCAGGAGCCTGACGTCCGGCGACCGGCGCCCGCGCGGCCACGCCATCGGCACGCCCAGCGCCGTCCCGATGCCCGATCCCGCCAGTCCGAAGACGGCCAGTTCCTGAACCCCCATGTCCTGTCCCTCCGGACGAGCGGGCGGGCTGCCGGGTTCCGTGTGCAGCCCGTTCGGGCCGCACAACCTGCCCGGCTCGATGGCCGCGCCCACGCGTCCAATTCTGACGTGATGTCACCACAGTTGCTCCTTCGTTTTCTCGTCGCCGCCGCCATGATCGTGGGCGGCACCACCATCACCGCGACCCGCCAGCAGGGCTTCGACCTCGTCATCGCGGGGGGCCGGGTCCTCGATCCCGAGTCCGGTCTCGACGCCGTGCGGCACGTCGGCATCCGCGGGGACCGCATCGCCGCCGTGAGCGCAGAACCGCTCCAGGGCCGGGAGACGATCGACGCCCGGGGGCTCGTCGTCTCGCCGGGCTTCATCGACCTCCACCGGCACGCCCACGGCGACGACAGCTACCAGTACGCCGCGCGCGACGGCGTGACCAGCGTGTTCGAGCTCGAGATCGGGACGCCGGATGTCGAGGCGTGGTACCGGGGACTGGGGCCGGCACGGCTCATCAACTTCGGCGTCGGCGCCGGCCATATCGGCGCGCGGATGCAGGTCCTGGGCGACAAGGGCTTCATGCTCCCGACCGGTCCGGGCCGCGGGCCGGCCACGGCCGAACAGGTGGCCGCAATCCTCGGCGTCATCGAGAAGGGCCTCGAGGCCGGCGGCGTGGCCGTGGGCATGGGCACGGCCTACACGCCGGGCGCGTCCGACGAGGAGCTCACGGCCGTGCTGCAGCTGGCGGCGAAGCATGGCACCTTCGTGCTGGCCCACCTGGGCGGCGGGATCGCGCGCCTGCGGGCGGCGCTTGGCGCCGCCGAGTCCACCGGCGCCGCGCTGCACATCGCGCACGTGAACAGCACGGCTGGCGACGACATCCGGTCGTGGCTGGACCTCGTGAAGGAGGCGCGAGCCCGCAGGATCGATGTCACGACGGAGGCGTATCCGTACACCGCGGGCGCGACCTTGATTCAGTCCGCGCTCTACGACGGCTGGGAGCAGTGGCCGGACGAGCGGTTCGCCCGGCTGCAGTGGGCGGCGACAGGCGAGCGCCTGACGCGCGAGACGTTTGCGAAGTACCGCGCGCAGGGCGGATCCGTCATCTCACACTCGAACACCGAGGACTCCCTTCGCATCAGCCTGGCCGATCCCCTGCCGATGATTGCCAGCGACGGCGGGCGCGACCTCGAGGACCGGCCCACCCACCCGCGCGCGTCGGGCACGTTCGCCCGTGTCCTCGGGCACTACGTCCGCGATCAACAGGTGCTGCCGCTCGCCGACGCGCTGCGGCGCATGACGCTCGAGCCCGCCCGACGACTCGAGGCGCGGGTGCCCGAGATGCGCGACCGCGGCCGGATTCGCGTGGGGGCGTTTGCCGATATCACGGTCTTCGATCCGGCCACCGTCACCGATCGCTCGACGTACACGAATGCCGCCGCCTACTCCGAGGGCATCCTGCACGTCGTCGTCAACGGCGTGCCGGTGGTCCGCGACGGGACGCTCAGTGACAAGGTCGAGATGTACGGCCAGCGCGTGCACGTGGGCGCCCCGATGCCGGGCCGGCCGATTCGCGCGCCGCGACGGGGCGGCGCGTGATAGCGTGCTCGGGAGGCCATGCCCGGAGCATCGACCGCCAGCGTCGCAGCGCGCCCTGCGACACCTGACGACATTCCCGCGCTCGTGGATCTCATGCGCGAGTTCTACGCGGAGGCGTCGTTCCCGCTGGATCGCGCATGGGCCGCCGGCGCCTTCCGCGCGCTGCTGGCGGACCCGTCGCGCGGCGCGGTGTGGATCGTCGAGCGCGACGGGCAGCCCATCGGGCACGCCGTCCTGTCGGTCCGTTTCGCCATGGAGTTCGGCGGGCTGAGCGCCTACATCGACGACCTTTTCGTCCGGGCCGAGCATCGAAGAATCGGGGCCGCGCGCGCCGGGCTGGACGCCCTGGTGGAGGAATGCCGCCGCCGGAACTGCCGCTCGATCCACGTGGAAGTGGCGCCGGACAACCACGCCGCCCTCGCGCTGTATCGCCGATACGGGCTCGCGCCCGGAGACGATGAGCGTGTGCAGCTCAAGTTGGCGATGGACGCCAGCGGCTGACACGTCGGCCGGCCACGCGTGAGTGTCTTCGGGGAGGGAACCGTGGATTATCGATTCGACGAAGCGCTGCCGGTCCTTCAACGCACGCCGGCCGTCCTCCGCGAGCTGCTGGGCGGGCTGCCCTCCCGCTGGATCGATGCAACGGAGGGCTCCGACACCTGGAGCCCGTTCGCCATCGTCGGACACCTGATCCACGGAGAACGGACCGACTGGATTCCGCGCGTCGAGCACATCCTCGCACACGGCGATGCCGTGCCATTCCCGCCCTTCGACCGCGAGGCGATGTTCACGGCCTCGAAGGGGCTCTCTCTCGGCGAGCTGCTCGACACGTTCGCGCGACTGCGCGCGGAGAACCTGGACCGCCTGGCGGCGCTGAAGCTGACCGACGCCGACCTCGCGCGACGGGGACGGCATCCGGACCTTGGCGCCGTGACGCTCGGCCAGCACCTGTCCACGTGGGTGGCGCACGATCTCAGCCACATCGTGCAGGTCGCGCGCGTGATGGCGCGGCAGTACACGGACGCCGTCGGGCCATGGCGCGCGTACCTGTCCGTCCTCCGACCCCCGGCAGAGGCTCCGACGCCGGCGGCCACATCGAACGTCCGGCAGGCGGTCCCCTTCCTTGGCGTCCGCGACGTCCAGGCGTCACTGCGCTTCTACGTGGACGGCCTCGGGTTCACGATGACGAAGGACTGGTCCCCCGAGGGCCGTGTCCGGTGGTGCTGGCTCGAGCTCGGTGACGCCGCGCTCATGCTCCAGGAGTACTGGAAGGACGGCAAGCCCGGAGGCGCGCCCGAGGGGCCGCTCGGCCAGGGCGTCACCGTCTGCCTGATGTGCGCGGACGCCCTCGCCGTCTACCGCGACGCGCTCGTGCGGGGGCTCTCGCCCTCGAGGCCGTTCGTGGGCAACCACCTGTGGGTCACGTCGTTTACGGACCCGGACGGCTACCGGCTGGACTTCGAGAGCCCGACCGACGTGCCGGAGGGTACGGTGTTCGCCGAATTGGCCGATCCCGCGTGACGGGTTCAGCGGGCCCGCGCGCCGTTGCTCGCGATCGTGGTTGACTGCGGAGCGGCCAGCGCATACGCTCAGCCGTCCAGCGCATCTCATTCCCCCAGGAGAGCAGAACCGATGGCTTCGATCAGACACACCGCCGAGCAGTTCTTCGACGCCTGCGAAACCGGCAAGGGCTGGAGCACGTGCAGCGCCCACTGCCACCCGGACGCCACGTTCTCCGCGCAGGCCGATGCCCTGGCGGGCGTCAACACCCTCGAGGCCTACACCGAGTGGATGAAGCACCTGTTCACGCCGGTTCCGAATGGCAGCTACGAGGTGCGGGCCTTTGCCGTGGACGAAGCGCGCAACAACGTCCTCGCCTACGGCGTCTTCCGCGGCACGCACACCGGGGACGGCGGACCGGTGCCGCCCACCGGGAAGAGCGTTGAATCCGATTACGCCTACGTCATGGAGTTCGACGGCGACAGGATCCGCCACATGACGAAGATCTGGAACGACGGCTTCGCGCTGAAGCAGGCCGGCTGGGCCTAGCGCTACACCAGCAGCAGCGCCAGGTACACGCCGTAGGTGGCGAGCAGCACGCCGCCCTCCCACCGCATCACGCGGAAGCCCGTGTACATCAGCGGGAAGAGCAGCAGCGTCGTCCCCAGCATCCACCACGAGTCGCGCGCGACGATGAGCGGGTTCACGGCCAGCGGGCTGATCAGCGCACTCAGCCCCAGGATGCCGAGGATATTGAACAGGTTCGACCCGATGACGTTGCCGATGGCCACGTCGTCCCTGCCGCGCGCGGCGGAAACGATGGAGGTGACCACCTCGGGGAGGCTCGTCCCGGCAGCGACGATGGTGAGGCCGATGACGCGCTCGGAGAGCCCGAAGAGGCGTGCCAGGTCCACGGCGCCGGTGACCGTCGCCTGCGCGCCGGCGCCCAGCACGGCGATGCCGCCGAGCACAAACGCCAGCAGCACGGGCAGGCTCTTCACCGTCGGCGCGTCCCCTCCCAGATCCTTCACCTCCGCGCCGAACTCCTGCAGCTCGGTGGCGCTCATCTGGTCGCGCACGAGCGCCACCATGTAGGCGGTGAAGCACACGTAGACGGCGAGCAGGAGTACCGCGTCCAGGCGGTTGACGCTGCCGTCGTTGATGAGGGCGAGGCACATCAGCGTGACCAGCGCCATCACGGGATACTCGAGTCGGATGGTGTTGCCGCCGATGGTCAGCGGCTTGATGAGCGCGCACAGGCCGAGGATGAACACCACGTTGAAGATGTTCGACCCGACGACGTTGCCGGTGGCGATGTCGGTCTGTCCCTCGAAGGATGCGATGGCGCTGACGGCCAGCTCGGGGACGGACGTGCCGGCGGCCACCACGGTGAGGCCGATGACGGCCGGCGTGAGCCGCATGCGCGTGGCCAGGCCGACCGCGCCGCGCAGCAGCAGCTCGCCGCCGCCCGCCAGCAGGGCGAGCCCGACGATGACCAGGAGGATGGGAATCAGCACGACCGGGCCCTCGCGTGCGGCAGACGCCTCACGCGCGCGCTCCCTCGGCCCGATGCTCGGTGATGGTGGTCGAGAAGGTCTGGCCGTCCAGCTCGAGATAGAGCTCGCGCTCGGTCACGGACAGCGAGAGCGATGAGCGGCGCTCGAGACGCGCGGCCACTTCCTCCACGAGCGCACGGTCGAATGCGTACACGGGGATATCGCCCACGTTGTGGATGCGCTCGCCCGACCACTGCGCCAGCAGCTGCGACGGGTCGCGGTGTGTATAGACGGCGACGCGACGGGCGAGCTTGCTGGCCCTGTGGATGCGCGCGGCATCGGGCATGCCGACATCCACCCACGTCGTGATGCGGCCGGTGAGGTCGCGCACCACTACGGCGGGCTCGTCCCCGGCAGCCACGCCCTCGGTGAGCGCGATGCCCTCGGTGTACTCGAGGCAGTAGCCCAGCACGCGCGTCAGCATGTACTCCGCCGTCTCGGACGGCTGGCGCGCTACGTTGAGGGTGAACGACTCGTACACGCCGCGATCGATGTCGGCGAGCTCGATGTCCAGCTTGTAGATGGTAGCGGTCAGGGCCATGGTGACGCGGGGGGCTCAGCGGACGCGCCACAGGACGAGCAGCAGCGCAACCAGGGCGGCGGCCGCTATGGCGAGCGCGCGCAGGCGGCGGGCGGACCGGAACGCCGCCCATGCGAGCGGGTCCAGCCACAGGGCGCCGGACGGCGCGGCATGCACGACTCCGGCGTTCCGCAGCCGGCCCAGCCAGTGCCGGGCCAGCAGGTCGGACACCGGCACCGCGATGGCACGCTCCGGCCTGGTCGCGTCCACTGACAGGAAGCGTTGCACCAGCCGACGCCGTGCCGCCGCAAGCGCCAGCCCCACGCCCATGACCACGGGCGCGAGGATGGTGAGCATGCTCCTCACCCCGTCTCGCCCCGCGCGCTCATGTGCTTCACGCGAATCACCGCCACCCTCTCAGCTTTCGGGTCCCACGACCCAAGCCCCAAGCCCCTACTTCTCGCTCCCCGGCTTGTACTCCCTCTCCGTATGCCCCTTCATATCCTCGCGATAGAAGTACACGTCGCGCAGGTTGCCCGTGGCATACCGCTCCGCCTGGTCGTTGAAGTGCCTCGAGCCCGGAACGGAGTTCAGCCCGCCGGCGGTGACGGCCTTCGCGCGCACGCGATCGCCGAACTCCACCGCGGCCACGAAGCTGTTGCCGCTGGTGCCGTACCACCGCTTCGTGCCGGGATAGGCGCGCGCGCCGAACGAGGCCAGCGACCCGTACCGCGCGGAGGTGAACCCCACCGGCGTGCTGGGGGCGCTGTCGTCGAACTTCTGCACGATGTCGCCGGTGAGGCGCTGGAAGCGGTTGACCTCGCCCCACGGCGTGTCCCACTTGCCGAAGTCGGCCGTCAGCTTCTCCGTCGCCGCGGCGAGCGCCTCGAGCTTCGCGGCGGGCGTGGCCCGGCGGCGCATGAACTCGTAGACCGACACGCCGGCCTTCTGCGCTTCCGGCTGTGAGCGGCGCCACAGCTCGTCGCCCCAGAAGGTGGCCACGGTGTTGGCCACCGAGTCCACGCCCCAGCGGTAGTCCCACTTGCGGAGCAGGTCAATCTGCGCCTTGAGCGACGCCTTCATCGGGCTGGACGCCGGCAGCTGGTCGTAGGCCCTCACCAGTCCGGGGATGAGGTTCTCGAACTCCGGCTGCAGGCTGTCGAACGCCGCGTCGCGGAGCGTGTCGATGGTGAAGCCCTTCTTCCCCTGGAACACGCGCACCGCGTGCACGCCGCGCGGGTTCTCGCCCACGCGATCGAAGTACGGCGCGAAGTCCCGCTGCTTCGGGCTGTCCGGCCCCGCGGCGGAGTACGGCCAGTTGTTGGTGTTCTGGATCCAGCCGCCCGGCGGGTCGATTACGTTCGGGCTCTCGTCGAAGGTGTGAATCCCCTGCCAGTCGGTGGCCGGATTGCTGCCGTCCACGGGCTTCGACCAGTCCAGCTTCGGATCCCGCTTCGGCACGAAGTTCGAGTGGAAGTACGCGATGGTGCCGTCCGCGTCGGCGTACACCGTGTTGTTGGACGAGTTGGTGTGCAGGTCCATCACCTCGCGGTACTCCTTCAGGCTCCGGGCCTTCGTCCGCGTGTAGGACTGGATGAGCGCCTTCATCGGCTCTTCCATCAACTTGACGGCCACCCACTTCCCGTCCGCCTCGCGGACGATGGGGCCGTGATGCGTGCGGTAGACGGTGAACTCGCGCTGGGCCATGCCCGTGGCCGTCTTGTACGGCACCGTCACCTTCTTCATCGTCATCGACCGCTCCTCGTTGCCGTAGCGATAGAAGACGCCATTGTCCTTCTTCACGACGGTCTCGAGGAACTCGTCGATGTTGTCCACGCCGCTCGAGGTGTGCATCCAGCCGGCGCGGTCGTTGAAGCCCTGGTAGATGAAGAACTGGCCCCAGGTGAGCGCGCCGTAGGCGTTGAGGCCCTCCTCGCTCACCATCTGCGCTTCCTCGCGGAAGAAGAACGACGTGTGCGGGTTGATGAAGAGGAGCGCCTTGCCGCTGGCGGAGTTGGCGGGCGCGACCGCGAAGCCGTTGGAGCCGGTGGGCTCTCCGGGATACTCGAGGCCTGAGGCCACCTCAGCCCGGCGGGGCAGAAGCCCCCGCGCGGCGTCGCCTGCGTCCGCGACCTTCCCCGCTTCCCGGCCGTAGAACGCCTCCAGCTGCGAGAGCGACACGCTCTCGATATCCCCGCCGATGCTCCCCTCGCTGAAGCTGAGCGCCATCCACGGCTCGAACTCCTTGATGACGCGCGGAGTCACCTCGGGGTGCGTGTGCAGGTAGAAGTTCAGGCCGTCGGCCCACGCGTCCATCAGCTTCTTCAGCCAGTCGGGGCTCTCCTTGTACATGGCCTTCATCTCCTCGGGGTCGATGAAGAGCTTCATGCGCAGGTCGCGCCAGATCTCGGCCTCGCCCTCGGCCTCGGCCAGCCGGCCCTGGCTGTTGATGAAGTTGGTCTCGACGCGGTTGAAGTCGTCTTCGGCCTGCGCGTACATGAGGCCGAACACGACGTCGGCGTCGGTCTTGCCGTAGATGTGGGGCACGCCCCAGTCGTCTCGAATGATGGTGATGCCCTGGGCGCGCTCGCGCCAGGCCGCGACGCGCGGGTCCTCGGGAGGCGCCGCGGGCTGCGACGAGCACGAGACGATGAGCAGGAGGGACAGGAGGGCGACGAGCTTCTTCATGCGGGCTCCAGGCGAGGATGTGTGGCGCCGGCGACCGTGGCCGGCCGCGTGGATTGTGACACAGGTTGGCGCCTGCGCCGTCCGAACCGCAGACTCTCCTGCCATGCTCGAGCTACTGTCGACGGCGCGGCGGCGCGGACGTCGCGAAACCGCCATCGCGTCGGCCCTGGTGGCGGCCCTGGTGGCCGGTACCGCCGCTGCAGCCAGCCAGGCGGCGAAGCCGGCTTCAGGCGCCTGGTTCGGGCTGACGCTCCCGCCTCCGATGGGCGCCGCGCCCGCGGTCATCGTCGGCACGCGCGGGCCGCGGCCGGTGGCCGTGCCTCCCGGCGACCCCACCGGCGCCGAGCTGAACGCCAATACCATCCGCGCCGACCTCGACACCATCGTCGGCTTCTCGAGGGAGAGCCGCGCGACGAAGGAGATTGGCGGTGGCCAGCAGTGGGGCCGCATCGCGGGCTTCCCGTCCGGCGCGAAGACCGTGGCGTGGGCGGTGGAGCAATTCCGGAAGGCCGGCATTGCCGATCTGAAGACGCAGCCCTTCGCGCAGGACCCGAAGTCCTCGTTCTGGCTGCCGCTCTCGTGGGAGCTGCGGCTGCTGGGCGATTCCTTGAAGACCGAGTCGCGCACCAGGCTCACCGCCGAGAACGGCGTGGCTGTCATCCCGGGCCGTCGGCCCGGCGAGGCGGTCATCGTCAACGCGCACGTGGACGCGTGGTTCGAC